>NZ_CP023406.1:1523534-1828241 GCF_002327105.1 Luteimonas chenhongjianii
AAGCCGGCGAGTTCCGCGAGGCGTTCGCCACGCACGGGCTCGCGCTGGTGCTGCTGGCCTCGCCGACGACGACCCCGGAGCGGAGCCGCGCGCTGTGCGAGCAGGCGCAGGGCTATCTGTACTACGTCAGCTTCGCCGGCGTGACCGGTGCGGCCGGCCGGCTCGACACCGCCTGTGCCGGCGCCCGGTTGCGTGCGCTGCGTGAGGCCAGTGCGGTGCCGGTGGTGGTGGGATTCGGCATCCGTGATGCCGCCAGCGCGGCGGCGATGGCCGCGGCGGCCGACGGCGTCGTGGTGGGCAGTGCGCTGGTCGAAGCGCTGGATGGCGCGGACACGCCGGCCGATGCGGCAGGCCGCGCGCACCGCTTCCTGGGGCCGCTGCGGGCGGCCCTCGACGGCGGCTGACCGGCAGACCGGGGTCTGTCGGGTGCCCCCCGGCGGTCGGTTACACTTCCGCGCTTTACGGCCCCGTAGCGGCCGTCGGGAGAAGGCAGGCCATGTCCTGGTTGCAGAAAATCATGCCGCCGCGCATCCGTACCGATGCCGCCGCGGTCAAGAAGCGCAGCGTCCCCGAGGGCCTGTGGGAGAAGTGCGAGCGCTGCAGCGCGGTGCTCTACGGGCCCGAACTCGAGGAGAACCTCGAGGTCTGTCCCAAGTGCGCCTACCATCGGCCGATCCGCGCCCGCGCGCGTCTGAAGGCCTTCCTGGATCCGGGTAGCCCCCAGGAGATCGCGGCCGACCTCGGCCCGACCGACATCCTCAAGTTCAAGGACCAGAAGCGCTACGCCGACCGCATCAAGGCCGCGCAGCGTTCGACCGGCGAGCGCGACACGCTGATCGCGATGGAGGGCGCGCTGATGGCACGCCCGATCGTCGCGAGCGCGATGGATTTCGCCTACATGGGCGGCTCGATGGGGTCGGTGGGTGGCGAGAAGTTCGCCCGCGCCGCCGAACGCGCCCTCGAGATCGGCGCGCCCTATGTGTGCTTCACCGCCAGTGGCGGCATGCGCATGCAGGAAAGCATGTTCTCGCTGATGCAGATGGCCAAGACCTCCGCGGCGCTCTCGCGCCTGCGCGAAGCCGGACTACCCTACATTTCGGTACTGACCAACCCGACCTTCGGCGGCGCGTCGGCTTCGTTCGCGATGCTCGGCGATATCAACATGGCCGAGCCGGAGGCGCTGATCGGCTTCGCCGGTCCGCGTGTGATCGAGCAGACCGTTCGCGAGACGCTGCCGGAGGGCTTCCAGCGTTCGGAGTTCCTGGTCGAGCATGGCGCGATCGACCAGATCTGCGACCGCCGCGAACTGCGCACGCGCATCGCCCACCTGCTGGCGATGCTGACCCGGCAGAGCGCGCCCGAGGGAGCGGCTGCGTGAGCCGCAGGTATTTCGGCACCGACGGCATTCGCGGCCGCGTCGGCGAGGGCTGGATCTCGGCCGATTTCATGCTGCGTCTCGGCAATGCCTACGGGCATACGCTGCGCGGCCGCGGCGGTGACTGGCGCCGCCCCCAGGTGCTGATCGGCAAGGACACGCGCATCTCGAACTACATGTTCGAAGCCGCGCTCGAGGCCGGCCTGGTCGCGGCCGGCGTCGACGTCCAGCTGATGGGCCCCATGCCCACGCCCGCCGTCGCGCATCTGACGCATTCGCTCGGCGCTGACGGCGGCATCGTGATCTCCGCCTCGCACAATCCCCATCACGACAACGGCATCAAGTTCTTCAACCGCCAGGGCGAGAAGCTCGACGACGCGAGCGAGCTGGCGATCGAGGCCGCGCTGGACCAGCCGTTCCGCACCGTTGCCTCCGAAAAGCTCGGCAAGGCGGTACGCACGCGCGACGCGGTCGGGCGTTACGTCGAAGCCTGCAAGGCCTCGGTGCCGCGCGGCTTCGATCTCGACGGCATGCGCATCGTCGTCGACTGCGCCAACGGCGCGACCTACCAGGTCGGTCCGATCGTGCTGCGCGAGCTTGGCGCGCAGGTCGAGGTCATCGGCGCCGAGCCCAACGGCCTGAACATCAATGACGGCGTCGGCTCGACGCACCCTGAACACCTGAGCGAACGCGTCAGCCGCAGCGGCGCGAATCTCGGCATCGCTTTCGATGGCGATGGCGACCGCGTGCTGTTCGTCGATGCCAACGGCAGCGTGCGCGACGGCGACGACCTGCTGTACGTGCTCGCGCGCGACTGGCAGCAGTCCGGCCGCCTGCGGGGCCCCGTGGTCGGCACCCTGATGAGCAACTACGGGCTCGAGCGCGCCTTCGGCGAGACGGGCATCGGCTTCGCCCGCGCCAATGTCGGCGATCGCTACGTGCACCAGATGCTGCTTGAACAGGGCGGCGTGCTGGGTGGCGAGACGTCCGGGCATCTGCTGTGCCTGGATCGCGCGACCACCGGCGACGGCATCATCAGCGCGCTGCAGGTGCTCGAGGTGCTGCGCCGCCGCGGCGAGTCCTTGCAGGAAGCGCTGCACGGGCTGTCCAAGGTGCCGCAGAAGACCATCAATGTGCGTTACGAAGGCGCTGCGAGGCCGGCGGAGGCCCCGGTCGTACAGGCCGCGCTCGTCGATGCGCAGGCCGCGGTACAGGGCCGTGGCCGCGCATTCCTGCGCCCGTCGGGCACCGAGCCTGTGGTGCGGGTGACCGTCGAGGCCGACGACGATGCCCTGATGCAATCCACCCTCGATCAACTGGCCGACGCCGTACGCGCGGCGGCCGCCCCCTGATTCCAAGGACCCCTCGCATGACCGCCCGCATCCCCACGCTCGACATCCGCCGTTTCGACACCGACCGCGAGGCCTTCGTCGCCGAGCTCGGTGCGGCCTACCGGCAATGGGGGTTCGCCGGGATCAGCGGCCACGGCATCCCGCAGGCGCAGATCGACGGCGCCTACGAAGTGTTCAAGGCGTTCTTCGCGCTGCCGGAAGAGACCAAGAAGCGCTATCACGTGGCCGGCGGCGGCGGCGCGCGCGGCTACACCGCGTTCGGCGTGGAGACCGCCAAGGGGGCCAAGCACTTCGACCTCAAGGAGTTCTGGCACATCGGCCGCGAGATTCCGGACGATTCGAAGTACCGCGAGGTGATGCCTCCCAATCTGTGGCCGACCGAAGTGCCGGGCTTCCGCGAGCACGGTTATGGCCTGTACCAGACGCTCGATGCGCTGGGTTCGAAGGTCCTCTCGGCCCTGGCGCTGCACATCGGCCTGCCGGAGAACTATTTCGCCGACAAGACCGACGTCGGCAACTCGATCCTGCGGCCGATCCACTATCCGCCGATCACCGCCGACGACATTCCGAACGTGCGCGCCGGCGCGCATGAGGACATCAACCTGATCACGCTGCTGGTCGGCGCGAGTGCGGCGGGCCTGGAGGTGCGCTCCCAGCAGGGCGAGTGGGTGCCATTCACGTCCGAAGCCGACACCATCGTGGTCAACATCGGCGACATGCTGCAGCGCCTGACCAACCACGTATACCCGTCCACGACGCACCGGGTGACCAACCCGCCGGGCGAAGCCGCGCGCAAGCCGCGCTACTCGGTGCCGTTCTTCCTGCACCCGAATCCGGATTTCGTCATCGACGTATTGCCCTCGACGGTGACCGCGGACAATCCGAGCCGGTACCCCGAGCCGATCACCGCCCAGGGCTACCTCGAAGAGCGCCTGCGCGAGATCAAGCTGAAGTAGGGCGGGGCAGGGGATCGAACGGCGCCTTCGGGCGCCGTTTTCAATTGCGGCGGAAGCGCCATCGGACGGGCTGGTCAAGGCGGGCGGCGCCGGTCTGGCCGTCGTCAACGCCGCTGTCGACCTGGTGGGCGGCGGGTCGGCGCGCCATCGAACCGTCTCCGGCCATGGGCTATGCTCTTGCGCCTTTCGCACAAGGAGTCCGCCATGCGCCCCAGGATTGTCGCCGGCAACTGGAAACTGCAGGGCAGCCGCCTGTTCGCCAACGACCTCGTCGAGGGCATCGCCGCCGGCATGCCGACTGGAGTGGAGGCCATCGTGCTGCCGCCGTATCCGTATCTGCCGGCGCTGGCGCAGGCATTCGAGGGTCGCGGCGTGGCTTTCGGCGCGCAGGACACCAGTGCCCATGCCAAGGGTGCCTATACCGGCGAGGTCAGTGCCGAAATGCTTGCCGACGTCGGCGCGCGCTATGCGCTGGTCGGGCACTCCGAGCGCCGCCAGCACCACGGCGAGAGCGATGCGCTGGTCGCGGCGAAGTTCATTGCCGCACGCGAAGCGGGGTTGGCCCCCATCCTGTGCGTGGGCGAGACCCGCGAGCAGCGCGAGGCCGGGCGGACCGAGGACGTCATCGGCGCGCAGGTCCAGGCCGTACTGGACGCGGCCGGGCCGGCCGCGTTCGACGGCGCGATCATCGCCTACGAACCGGTCTGGGCGATCGGCACCGGGCTGACCGCCAGCCCCGAACAGGCCCAGGCGGTCCACGCCTTCCTGCGTGGCGTGGTCGCCCGGCAGGATGCTAGAATCGCCGATTCGTTGCCGCTGCTCTATGGCGGCAGCTGCAAGCCCGACAATGCCGCTGCGCTGTTCTCGCAGCCCGACGTCGACGGCGGACTGATCGGCGGCGCCTCGCTGGCGGCCGACGACTTCCTGGCCATCGTCGCCGCGGCCGCGCGTTGAGCGCGGCTGGCGCCTCTGAAACACGTCCCGTCCGCGGGCACCGCTGAGCACACACGCAATGCTGCTGACCGTCTTCAATATCCTGTTCGTCATCATCGCCATCGCGATGATCGCGCTGATCCTCATGCAGCGCGGCGCTGGCGCCTCGGCCGGTTCCGGGTTCGGTGGCGGCGCGTCGTCCACCGTCTTCGGCGCGCGGGGATCGTCGAACTTCCTGTCCAAGGCCACCAAGTGGCTGGCGATCAGCTTCTTCGCCGTCACCCTGTTCATGGCCTGGTACGCGATGCACCGCGCCAACCCCAATGCGATGAATATGGACCTGGGCGTGATGGGCAGTGAAGTCCCGGCAGCGCCGATCGACCGCGCGGTTCCCCCGGTGGCCACGCCGCAGGCGCCTGCGGCGGACGCTACGGTGCCGACCGCGCCCCCCGCCGAAGGTGCGGTTCCGGCTGCGCCGCCCGCAGCAGAAGATTCTTCGCAGGAAACGCCCTGACGGGACTCCCCAGATCGATGAATTGGCATTACAATGCGCGGCTCGCCGACGCAGTGATGCCAGGCAAGCAGTTTCAGGTTGACCGGCCCAGGTGGCGGAATTGGTAGACGCACTACCTTGAGGTGGTAGCGGCTTAGGTCGTGGGGGTTCGAGTCCCCCCTTGGGCACCAACCGGAAAACCGATGCGGCATTGCCCGTGTCGAACGGATCACCCCGCGCAAGCGGGGTTTTTCGTATCCGCGACAAGAGGTTTTCCCTGTGCGGGAATCATTTTTGCGCGGGGTTCACGCGCGCGGACACATCAGTGGCGAATGCTGCATGAAGTGGTCTGCACGCCGGTGTAAATCGTTTACTCGCCAGTTCTGTAACCGGTACAATTGCAGTGATCGGGTCATCGCACAGAAACGTGCCTTGCCCGGCCTTCGTGAAGCGCTTCGACGCTTCGAGAATGCGGCGTCGCAGGGCGCCGAGCCAAGGCCGCAAGTCGCGGCCGTAGCCGAGAGAACATCCGAGTGCTGGCCGAATATCTGCCGACCCTGCTGTTTCTGATTGTTGCCACGGGGATCGGCATTGCCTTGCTGATCATCGGCAACCTGTTGGGACCCAAGCGCCCTTCGCCCGAGAAGCTGTCGCCGTACGAGTGCGGATTCGAAGCATTCGAAGACGCGCGCATGCAGTTCGACGTGCGCTACTACCTCATCGCGATCCAGTTCATCGTCTTTGATCTGGAAATCATCTTCATCGTGCCCTGGGCCACCGTGTTCCGCGAACTCGGTGTTCTGGGTCTGATCGAGATGGGCATCTTCGCCGGCATGCTGCTGCTCGGCTTCGTCTACGTTTGGAAGAAGGGAGCGCTGGAATGGGAGTGAACCAGACCGTTGCGCGCCTGATGAACAACCCGCTGCCGGAAGGCCGGGTCGAGGACATCCTGCGCCCGGAAGGCGAAAACCCGCTGCTCGAGCGTGGTTTCGTCACGACCAGTTCCGACGTGCTGCTCAACTGGGCGCGCACCGGATCGATGTGGCCGATGACCTTCGGTCTGGCCTGCTGCGCGGTGGAGATGATGCACGCCGGCGCCGCGCGCCTCGATCTCGACCGCTACGGCGTCGTGTTCCGTCCCAGCCCGCGCCAGTCGGACGTGATGATCGTCGCCGGCACCCTGGTCAACAAGATGGCCCCGGCGCTGCGCAAGGTCTACGACCAGATGCCCGACCCGAAGTGGGTCATCTCCATGGGCAGCTGCGCGAATGGCGGCGGCTACTACCACTACTCGTATTCCGTGGTGCGCGGCTGCGACCGCATCGTGCCGGTCGACATCTACGTGCCGGGCTGCCCGCCGACCGCCGAGGCGCTGGTCTACGGCATCCTGCAGCTGCAGAAGAAGATCCGTCGCGCGACCAATTTCGGTGAGACCAAGGTGGGGTTGCGTGATGCGTGAGCAGCCTGCCCGTGAGACCGCGACCGATTTCGCCGCGCGCCTGCGCGCCCGTTTCGGCGATGCGGATGTGGCCGTCGCGCTGCCGCGTGGCGAGGTGACCATCACCACCGCTGGTGACTGGCTCGAGACCTGCCGCGCACTGCGCGACGAGTTCGGCTTCGAGTCGCTGATCGACCTGTGCGGCGTGGACTACCTCGGTCATGGCAGCGACGAGTGGGACACCGAGGTCTCCTCCGAGGGATTCAGCCGTGGCGTCGAAGGTCGTGGCCCGGGGCGCTTCAAGTTCGGCGAGACCATCAGCCGCCAGGACACGCAGGCGCAGGGCGGGGAATCCGCGATTCCGGTGCCCGAGCGGCGTTTCGCCGTGGTCGCGCAGCTGCTGTCGATCCAGCACAACCGGCGGGTCGCGGTGAAGTGTTTCGCGCCCAGCGTCGATCTGCCCGTGCTGTCGTCGCTGACCGTGCTGTGGCCGGTCGCGAACTGGTTCGAGCGCGAGGCCTTCGACCTGTTCGGCGTGATCTTCGAGGGCCACCCGGACCTGCGCCGCATCCTGACCGACTACGGCTTCGTCGGTCATCCGTTCCGCAAGGATTTCCCGTTGATCGGCAATGTCGAAGTGCGCTACGACGCCGAGCGTCGCCGCGTCGTGTATGAGCCCGTGACCTCGGTCGAGCCGCGGGTCGGCGTGCCGCGCGTCATCCGCGACGATGCGCGCTATGCGACTGCGCGTGACGAGCAGAAGGGCCGTCGCCAGGAGAGCAGCAAGTGAGCGCCATCCCGACCACTTCGCTGCATCAGGCCAATACGGTGCCCAGCGCCGAGGCCCTGAAGCAGGAAATCCGCAACTACACGTTCAACTTCGGTCCCCAGCATCCGTCCGCCCATGGCGTGCTGCGTCTGATCCTGGAGATGGACGGCGAGACCGTGATGCGCGCCGATCCGCATATCGGCCTGCTGCACCGTGGTACCGAAAAGCTTGCCGAGAGCAAGCCGTTCAACCAGTCGGTGCCGTACATGGACCGTCTGGATTACGTGTCGATGATGTGCAACGAGCACGCCTACGTGCGCGCGATCGAGACCCTGATGGGGATCGAGGCGCCCGAGCGTGCGCAGTGGATCCGCACTCTGTTCGACGAAGTCACCCGCATCCTCAATCATCTGATGTGGATCGGCTCGAACGCGCTCGATCTCGGTGCGATGGCGGTCATGCTCTACGCGTTCCGCGAGCGCGAAGAGCTGATGGACGTCTACGAAGCCGTCAGCGGCGCGCGCATGCACGCGGCCTATTACCGGCCCGGTGGCGTCTATCGTGATCTGCCCGACCACATGCCGCGCTACGCGGAATCGCGCTGGCGCAAGGGCGAGAAGCTCAAGCGTTTCAACAAGTGGCGCGAAGGCTCGATGCTCGACTATCTCGAGGCGTTCGCGAAGGATTTCCCGAGCCGCGTCGACGAGTACGAGACCCTGCTCACCGACAACCGCATCTGGAAGCAGCGCACCGTCGGCATCGGCGTGATTCCTCCGGATCTGGCCAAGGCCTGGGGCATGACCGGCCCGATGCTGCGTGGTTCGGGCGTCGAGTGGGATCTGCGCAAGACCCAGCCGTATGCGCGCTACGCGGATGTCGATTTCGACATCGCCGTGGGCGTCAACGGCGACTGCTACGACCGCTATCTCGTGCGTGTGTTCGAAATGCGCGAGTCGGCGAAGATCATCCAGCAGTGCGTGACCTGGCTGCGGGCCAACCCCGGCCCGGTGATGCTCGACAACTACAAGGTGTCGCCGCCCTCCCGCGAGGAGATGAAGGACGACATGGAAGCGCTGATCCACCACTTCAAGCTGTTCACCGAGGGCTATTGCGTGCCCGCCGGTGAAACCTACAGCGCGGTGGAGGGCCCGAAGGGCGAGTTCGGCTGCTACCTGATCTCCGACGGCGCCAACAAGCCGTTCCGCGTGCACCTGCGTGCGCCGGGTTTTGCACATCTTTCGTCGATGGACGACATCACGCGCGGGCACATGCTGTCCGACGTGGTGGCGATGATCGGCACCTATGACATCGTGTTCGGAGAAGTCGACCGATGAAGGCGACCGGAAATTTCGAGAACGCCCGCAACGTCGACCCGATGGTCGTGCTCAGCGGCGATACGCGCGCGCACATCGACCACTGGCTGTCCAAGTTCCCGGAGGACCGCAAGCGGTCCGCGGTACTGCAGGGTCTGTTCGCTGCCCAGGAACAGAACAACGGCTGGTTGACCGACGAGCTGATCGCCGCCGTGGCGAAGTATCTGGATCTTCCGCCGGTGTGGGCCTACGAGGTCGCGACGTTCTACTCGATGTTCGAAACCGAGCAGGTCGGTCGCAACAACGTCGCGTTCTGCACCAACATCAGCTGCTGGCTCAACGGCGCCGAAGGGCTCGTTGCCCATGCCGAGAAGAAGCTGGGCTGCAAGCTCGGTGAATCCACCGCCGACGGTCGCGTCTACCTCAAGCGCGAGGAAGAGTGCGTCGCCGCGTGCTGCGGCGCGCCGGTGGTGGTCATCAACGGTCATTACCACGAGAAGCTCACGCCCGAGGGCGTTGACGAGCTGCTCGACGGTCTGAAGTAGGGCATCGCGCGGACATGGCACATCACCATCCCAAGTCTTCCGAAGGTTACGGGCCCGTCGGGCCTGCGCCGAAGGAACACCAGGCGGTCTACACCACGCTGCATTTCGACAAGCCGTGGTCCTACGAGAACTACCTCAAGACGGGTGGTTACAGCGCGCTGCGCCGGATCCTCGAAGAGAAGATCCCGCCCACCGACGTCATCGAGATGGTCAAGCAGTCCGGCCTGCGTGGTCGCGGCGGCGCGGGCTTCCCGACCGGCCTGAAGTGGAGCTTCATGCCCAAGGGCGAGATGCAGAAGTACATCCTCTGCAACTCGGACGAATCCGAGCCCGGTACCGCCAAGGATCGCGACATCCTGCGCTACAACCCGCACGCGGTCATCGAGGGCATGGCGATCGCCTGCTACGCGACCGGCGCGAGCGTGGCCTACAACTACCTGCGCGGCGAGTTCCACCACGAGCCCTTCGAGCATCTGGAAGAAGCCACCGCCGAGGCCTATGCCAACGGCTGGCTGGGCAAGAACGTGCTCGGCAGCGGCATCGACATCGACATCCACAACGCCCTCGGCGCAGGCGCCTACATCTGCGGCGAAGAGACCGCGCTGATGGAGTCGCTGGAAGGCAAGAAGGGCCAGCCGCGCTTCAAGCCGCCGTTCCCGGCGAATTTCGGCCTCTACGGCAAGCCGACGACGATCAACAACACCGAGACGTTCGCCTCGGTGCCGGCCATCGTGCGCAATGGCGCCGAGTGGTTCATGAATCTCGGCAAGCCCAACAACGGCGGCTGCAAGATCTTTTCGGTGTCCGGCCATGTCGTCAGGCCCGGCAACCACGAGATCCGCCTGGGGACGCCCTTCTCGGAACTTCTCGAGATGTGCGGCGGCGTGCGCGAAGGCCGCAAGGTCAAGGGCGTGATCCCGGGTGGCTCCTCGATGCCGGTGCTGCCGGGCGAGACCATGATGGGCCTGACGATGGACTACGACGCGCTGCAGAAGGCCGGCTCCGGCCTGGGCTCGGGCGCGGTCATCGTGATGGACGACACCACCTGCATGGTGCGTGCCTGCCAGCGCATCGCACGCTTCTACTACAAGGAAAGCTGCGGCCAGTGCACGCCGTGCCGCGAGGGCACCGGCTGGATGTACCGCATGCTTACCCGTATCGCCGAGCACACCGCGACTGTAGAGGACCTGCAGATGCTGCGGGCGGCGGCGGGACAGATCGAGGGACACACCATCTGCGCATTCGGTGAAGCGGCCGCATGGCCGGTGCAGGGCTTCCTGCGCCACTTCTGGGACGAGTTCGAGTACGCGATCGTGAACAAGCGTTTCCTCGTCGACGATCAGCGCAACGGCACCGTCGTGCCGAAGGCGGTGGCCGCATGAGCGCCCAGCCGGTGAACCCGAACCTGCCGCCCGACCATGTCACCGTCTTCATCGACGGTGTCGAACTGGCCGCGCCCAAGGGTTCGATGATCATCCATGCCGCCGACAAGGCCGGCATTCCGATCCCGCGTTTCTGCTATCACGACAAGCTCGCGATCGCCGCGAACTGCCGCATGTGCCTGGTCGACACCGAGGTCGGCGGCCGTGGTGCGCCCAAGCCGTCGCCGGCCTGCGCCACCCCGGTGATGGACGGGCTGAAGGTCTTCACGCGCAACGAAAAGGCGCTCAAGGCCCAGCGCAACGTGATGGAATTCCTGCTGATCAACCATCCGCTCGACTGCCCGATCTGCGATCAGGGCGGCGAGT
The DNA here is from genome assembly GCF_002327105.1 of Luteimonas chenhongjianii. GTDB lineage: Bacteria > Pseudomonadota > Gammaproteobacteria > Xanthomonadales > Xanthomonadaceae > Luteimonas > Luteimonas chenhongjianii. The sequence continues at coordinate 1,534,457 of NZ_CP023406.1, forward strand.
GCGAACTGCAGGATCTCTCGCTGGGCTATGGCCGCTCGGTCAGCCGCTTCGCCGAGCGCAAGCGCGTCGTCGCCGACGAGGATCTCGGTCCGCTGGTCGCGACCGAGATGACCCGTTGTATCCAGTGCACGCGCTGCGTGCGCTTCACCGCGGAAATCGCCGGCACCTACGAGCTGGGCGGCATGCAGCGCGGTGAGAACCTGCAGATCGGCACCTACGACGGCAAGCCGCTGACGACCGAACTTTCCGGCAACGTCATCGACGTCTGCCCGGTCGGCGCGCTGACCAACAAGGTCTATCGCTTCCGCGCACGTCCCTGGGAGCTGCTCGCGCGCGAGTCGCTCGGCGGCCATGACGCGCTCGGCAGCAACACATTCCTGCACGTGCGCCGCGGCGAAGTGATGCGCGTGGTGCCGCGTGAGAACGAAGCGGTCAACGAGTGCTGGATCTCCGATCGGGACCGGTATTCGCACCAAGGCCTGGCGGCTGAAGACCGCGCGGTGCGTCCGCTGGTCAAGGACGGCGGCGCATGGCGCGAAGCCTCGTGGGAGGAAGCCCTGACCCGCGCCGAGACCATCCTGCGCGACAACGCCGCCGACGAGCTCGGCGTGCTGGTGCATCCGGCGACTTCGAACGAGGAGGGCGCTCTGCTGGTCCGCCTTGCCGAAGCGCTCGGGACCGGCAATCTCGATCACCGCATTGCCCAGCGCGACCTGTCCGACGGCGCCGTGGCCGAGGCTTTCCCGATGCCCGTCGCCGAGCTCGACCGGGCCGATGTGGTGCTGCTGGTCGGCACCAATCTGCGCCACGAGGTTCCGCTGCTGCACCACCGCGTGCGTCAGGCGTGGAAGCGCGGCGCCAAGGTGTACGTGGTCAATCCGGTCGATTTCGAGTTCACTTTCGACATCGTCGACAAGGCCATCGTGCCGCCGTCGAAGGTCGCCGAGACCCTGCAGGTCGCCGAGCTCGGTGACGCGCTGCGCGGCGGCAAGCATGCCGCGATCATCCTCGGCGCGCAGGCGGAAGCCAGCGCGCACGCTGCCGACATCCGCAAGGCTGCCACCGCGCTCGCCAGTGCGACCGGTGCGGCGCTGTGCCGCATCCCGCAGGGCGCCAATGCGCTGGGCCTGAGCCGCCTGGGCGTGCTGCCGACCTCGCGCGACGCCAATGCGATGCTCGCCGAGCGCCGCGGCGCCTACGTGATCTACGGCATCGAGCCGGGTCTGGACTTCGCCGACCAGGCGACTGCGTTGCAGGCACTGGGCGCTGCCCAGGTCGTGGCCTTCAGCCACTTCGCCTGTGAATCCACGCGCGCCGTGGCCGACGTGATCCTGCCGATCGGCGCCCTCGCCGAGATCGACGCGACGCTGACCAATCTGGAAGGCCGCGACCAGCAGGCCACTGCCGCCGGCAAGCTGCCGGTCGATGCGCGTGCCGGCTGGCGCGTGCTGCGCGCACTGGGTGGTGCGCTGGCGATGCCCGGTTTCGAGTTCACCGATCTGGCCGGCCTGCGTGCGGGTATCGAGCCGAAGTCGGTGACGGTTGCAGCCTCCGCGGCGCCGGTCGTGGACGGTGACGGTCTGGAACTGGCCGTGACCCAGGCGATCTATCGCGTCGATGGGCTGACCCGCCGCGCCGCTGCGCTGCAGTCGCATCCGCTGACCGTCGGTCCGCGCATCGTCCTGCATCCGGACGACGCCACGGCGAGCGGGTTGGTCGACGGTGCGATGGCGAAGGTCTCCAACGGGGTCGGTACCGCGACGCTGCAGGTGGCGGTCGACGACCGTGTCGCACCTGGCGCGGCGTGGGTGGAATCGGGCTACGGCGCCACTGCGGCGCTGGGAGCCGGCAAGGTCAAGGTGGTGGCGGCATGAGCGGGGTTCAGAACAGCGTCGTCAACACCGCGTCGCTCCTCGGTGACGCCAGCGCGCCCCTGTACGACTGGCTGATGTCCCTGGGCTCGGTCGGGCTGGTGCTGTGGATCGTGCTCAAGATCCTGCTGATCGCAGTGCCGGTGATCCTGTGCGTGGCGTTCTACGTGGTGTGGGAGCGCAAGCTCCTCGGCTGGATGCACCAGCGGCACGGTCCGATGTACGTGGGCATGGGCATCTTCCAGGCCTTTGCCGACGTCTTCAAACTGCTGTTCAAGGAAGTCATCCAGCCGACCAATGCGCAGCGCGTGCTGTTCGTGCTGGCGCCGCTGATCACGCTCGCGCCGGCGTTCGCCGCCTGGGCAGTGGTGCCTTTCGATGCGCAGCTGGTGCTGTCGAATGCCAACGCCGGCCTGCTGTATCTGCTGGCGATGACGAGCCTGGGCATCTACGGGATCATCCTCGCCGGCTGGGCGTCGAACTCCAAGTACGCCTTCCTCGGCGCAATGCGTGCCTCGGCGCAGATGATCAGCTACGAGATCGCGATGGGCTTTGCGCTCGTCGGCGTGATGGTTGGCGCCGGCAGCCTGAACCTGTCCGAGATCGTCATGGCGCAAGCGGGCGGCAAGGGCCTGTTCGACTGGTTCTGGCTGCCGATGCTGCCGCTGTTCGTCATCTACTTCATCTCCGGCGTGGCCGAGACCAACCGCGCGCCGTTCGACGTGGTGGAAGGCGAGTCGGAGATCGTCGCCGGTCACATGGTCGAGTATTCGGGTTCGGCGTTCGCGCTGTTCTTCCTCGCCGAGTACGCGAACATGATCCTGATCAGCTTCCTGGTCGCGATCTTCTTCCTCGGCGGCTGGCTGTCGCCGTTCCAGGGCTGGGGCATCCCGCTGCTGTCGGTCGACGGCTGGTGGTGGCTCTTCGCCAAGGTGATCTTCTTCGCCAGCTGCTTCATCTGGTTCCGCGCGTCGTTCCCGCGTTACCGCTATGACCAGATCATGCGCCTGGGCTGGAAGGTGTTCATTCCGATCAGCATCGGCTGGATCGTGGTGACGGCACTGATGGCGTATTTCGGCGTATTCGAGGCAGGACGGTGATGGGCAAGTTCGTTGCATGGTTCCGTAGCCTGTTGCTGCTCGAGCTGATCGGCGGCATGGCGCTGACCTTCCGCTATCTCTTCCGCGACAAGTACACGCTGATGTACCCGATGGAAAAGACGCCGCAGTCGCCACGTTTCCGCGGGCTGCATGCGCTGCGTCGCTATCCCAACGGGGAAGAGCGCTGCATCGCCTGCAAGCTGTGCGAGGCGGTGTGCCCGGCGCTGGCGATCACCATCGATTCGGAGCAGCGCGAGGACGGCAGCCGCCGCACGACGCGCTACGACATCGATCTGTTCAAGTGCATCTACTGCGGCTTCTGCGAGGAGTCGTGCCCGGTGGACTCGATCGTCGAAACCCACGTGCTCGAGTACCACTTCGAGAAGCGCGGCGAGAACATCGTCAACAAGCAGCAACTCCTCGCGATCGGCGACCGTCTCGAGTCCGAGATCGCCGAACGTCGCGCCGCCGACTCCGCGTACAGGTAAGTCATGGAATCCACCCTCATTGCATTCCTCGTCTTCGCCGCGATCACCGTGATGGCCGCGGTAGGGGTGATCAGCGCCCGCAACCCCGTGCATGCGGCGTTGTTCCTGGTGTTGACGTTCTTCTCGACCGCCTGCACCTGGCTGCTGGTAGGCGCCGAGTTCCTCGGCATCGCGCTGGTGCTGGTCTATGTCGGCGCGGTCATGGTGCTGTTCCTGTTCGTGGTGATGATGCTCGACGTCGATGTCGCGCCGCTGCGGGAAGGCTATGTGCGCTACCTGCCGGTCGGCCTGGTCGTCGCGGTGGTGATGCTCGTCGAGATCATCACGCTGATCGGGGTTCGCGCGCGGATGACGCCGTTCGCCGCCGATGCGGTCGACGAGGCGGGCCTGTCCAATACGGTATGGATCGCACGCCGCCTGTTCACGGACTTCCTGCTGCCGTTCGAGATCGCCGCGGTCATCCTGACCGTCGCGGTGATCGCCGCGGTGATGCTGACGCTGCGTCGCCGTCCCGGTGCCAAGCACCAGAACCCCAGCGAGCAGGCCCGCGTGCGGGCGAGTGACCGCATGCGCGTGGTCAAGATGGACGCGGTGCGTCCGGTGGTCGAGCCGGTGCCGGGTGCGGGTGAGGGAGAATCGAAATGACCGAGCTGTTCGGGACCGGCCTCGCGCTGGGCCATTACCTGTCGCTGGGCGCGGTGCTCTTCTGCATCAGCGTGGCGGGCATCTTCCTCAACCGGAAGAACGTGATCATCCTGCTGATGTCGATCGAGCTGATGCTGCTCGCGGTGAACATCAACTTCGTTGCGTTCTCGCGCGAGTTCGGTGATGCCGCCGGCCAGATCTTCGTGTTCTTCATTCTCACCGTGGCCGCGGCCGAGGCCGCGATCGGCCTTGCGATCCTGGTCACGCTGTTCCGCAACCGGCGCACGATCAACGTCGCCGAACTCGACACGCTGAAGGGCTGACCCGGGCATGGAGTACACAATTTCCAAGGGCATCCTGATCGCGATCGTCGTGGCGCCGCTGCTGGGCTCGATCATCGCGGGACTGTTCGGTCGTCAGGTCGGCCGCGTCGGCGCGCACTCGGTGACCATCGCCGGCGTCGCGATCAGCTGCGCGCTGTCGATCTATACGCTGTGGCAGCTGATGCAGGGCGCGCCGGTCTTCAACGAGAACGTCTATACGTTCTTCGAGGTCGGCAACTACTCGGCGTATGTCGGCTTCCTTGTCGACAACCTCACCGCGATGATGATGGTCGTGGTGACGTTCGTGGCGCTGCTCGTGCATCTCTACACCATCGGCTACATGGCCGAGGACCCGGGGTATCAGCGCTTCTTCAGCTATATCTCGCTGTTCACCTTCTCGATGCTCATGCTGGTGATGAGCAACAACTTCCTGCAGCTGTTCTTCGGCTGGGAGGCGGTGGGCCTGGTGTCGTACCTGCTGATCGGCTTCTGGTTCAAGAAGCCGACCGCTGTGTTCGCCAACATGAAGGCGTTCCTGGTCAACCGCGTCGGCGACTTCGGCTTCCTGCTCGGCATTGCCGGCGTGCTGTACTGGTTCGGCAGCCTCGACTACGCGACGGTGTTCGCCGCGGCCGACGCCACCATCGGCGGCGGGCAGACGGTCGAAGTGATCAACGGCTTCGAATGGTCGGTCGCCACGCTGGTCTGCATCTGTCTGTTCGTCGGTGCAATGGGCAAGTCGGCCCAGGTCCCCCTGCACGTGTGGCTGCCCGACTCGATGGAAGGTCCGACCCCGATCTCGGCGCTGATCCATGCCGCGACGATGGTCACCGCCGGCATCTTCATGGTGGCGCGCATGTCGCCGCTGTTCGAGCTGTCCGAAACCGCGCTGCAGTTCATCCTCTTCATCGGCGCGACGACCGCGTTCTTCACCGGCCTGATCGGCATCGTGCAGAACGACATCAAGCGCGTGGTCGCGTACTCGACACTGTCGCAGCTGGGTTACATGACCGTTGCGCTCGGCGTATCGGCGTATTCGGCCGCGGTGTTCCACCTGATGACCCACGCCTTCTTCAAGGCGCTGCTGTTCCTGGCGGCCGGTAGCGTCATCATCGGCATGCACCACGAGCAGGACATGCGCAAGATGGGCGGGCTGCGCAAGTACATGCCGATCACGTTCTGGACAAGCGTCATCGGCACGCTGGCCCTGGTCGGCACGCCGTTCTTCAGCGGGTTCTATTCCAAGGACACGATCATCGAGGCTGCCAAGCACGCCAGCGATGGCGGCGGTTGGGTGTTCCAGTACGCGTACTGGTCGGTGCTGCTCGGCGCCTTCGTGACGTCGTTCTACAGCTTCCGGCTGCTGTACATGACCTACTTCGGCAAGGAACGCTTCCGTGAGGCGCATGCGTCGGACAGCCACGCCGCACATGACGCGCACGGCCAGCACACCCTGCACGAGCCGCTGCATGACGACGGCCATGCGCATCCGGCGGGCGGCGACGCCCATGACGATCACGGACATCACGGCCCGCACGAGCCGCACGAATCTCCGTGGGTGGTGACGTTGCCGCTGATCCTGCTGGCGATCCCGTCGATCCTCATCGGCTACTTCACCGCGGGTCCGATGCTGTTCGGCACCGACTGGACCGGTCACCACGACGTGCGTGGCTTCTTCGACGGCGTGATCCACGTGCTGGCTTCGCACGACGTCATGGCGACGCTGAAGGAAGAGCTCTGGCATGGTCCGGCTGCGTTCGCGATGCACGGCTTCGTCGCCCCGGCTTTCTGGCTGGTCCTGGCAGGCTTCGTGCTGGCCACGGTGATGTACTGGTGGAAGCCCGAGCTTCCCGCCAAGGCTGCCCATGTGTTCCGTCTGCCGATCCGGGTGCTCGAGAACAAGTACGGCATGGACGACCTGTGGATCGGTGGCTTCGCCGGTGGCGGCGTCGCGCTGGGCAAGCTGTCGCGCGTATTCGACACCCGGGTGATCGATGGCCTGTTCGTCAACGGGCCGGCGCGCGTCGTCGGCCTGGTCTCGGGCCTCGTCCGCCGGCTGCAGTCCGGTGCTCTCTACCACTACGCATTCGCGATGATCGTCGGCCTGATCGTGCTCCTGGCCGTCCTCATCAAGTACTGGCGCTGACGGAAATACCTACGTGTCGAATTGGCCTCTTCTCAGTCTCCTGATCTGGCTGCCGATCCTCGGCGGTGCCTGCGTGCTCGCCCTGGGCGAGCGCCGCCCCGATGCCGCCCGCTGGGTGTCGCTGGCGGTCGCGCTGCTCGTCTTTGTGGTCAGCATCCCGTTGTTCACCGGCTTCGACTACACCAACGGGGGTTTGCAGTTCCTCGAACGTCGCGAGTGGATCCCGTCGCTGGACATCGAATACCACCTCGGCGCCGACGGCATCTCGGTCGCGCTGATCGTGTTGACGACGCTGACCACCGCGCTGGTGATCATCGGTGCGTGGACCTCGATCACCAAGCGCGTGTCGCAGTACCTCGCGGCGATGCTGGTCCTCGAGGGCATGATGGTCGGCGTGTTCGCGGCCGTCGACGCGATGCTGTTCTACGTGTTCTTCGAAGCCATGCTGATCCCGATGTTCATCATCATCGGGGTCTGGGGTGGTACGAACCGCGTGTACGCGTCGATGAAGTTCTTCCTGTACACGTTCCTCGGTTCGCTGTTCATGCTGGTCGCGCTGATCTACCTGTACATCCAGGCAGGCAGCTGGCAGCTCCCCGATCTCTACGCGCTGCCGCTGTCTTCGACCGAGCAGATGTGGCTGTTCTTCGCATTCCTGGCTGCCTTCGCGGTCAAGGTGCCGATGTTCCCGGTCCACACCTGGCTGCCCGACGCGCACGTGGAGGCGCCGACCGGCGGCTCGGTGATCCTGGCGGCGATCATGCTGAAGATCGGCGGCTACGGCTTCCTGCGCTTCAACCTGCCGATCACGCCTGACGCCGGCCACGAATGGGCCTGGCTGGTCATCGCGCTGTCGCTGATCGCGATCGTCTATGTCGGCCTGGTTGCGCTGGTCCAGCAGGACATGAAGAAGCTGGTGGCGTACTCGTCGGTGTCGCACATGGGCTTCGTGACCCTGGGCGTGTTCATCGCGTTCGCGCTGGTGCGCGAGGTGCCTGACGGCTCCGACGCCGCGCGGCTCGGCCTGCAGGGCGCGATGGTGCAGATGGTGTCGCACGGCTTCATTTCCGGCGCGATGTTCTCCTGCATCGGCATCCTCTACGACCGCATGCACACGCGGCAGATCCGCGATTACGGTGGCGTCGCGAACGTCATGCCGTGGTTCGCCGCGTTCTACGTGTTGTTCGCGATGGCCAACTCCGGGCTCCCGGGTACGTCAGGGTTCGTCGGCGAGTTCATGGTGATCATGGCGGCGTTCCAGAGCCATCCGATGATCGCGTTCTTCGCCGCGACGACGCTGATCATCGGCGCGGCCTACACGCTGTGGCTGGTCAAGCGGGTGCTCTATGGCGAGGTTTCCAATGCCCACGTCGCCGCGCTCAAGGACATCAACGCCCGTGAAGCGCTGGTGCTGGGTGTGTTCGCGGCCGGCACGCTGCTGATCGGTGTCTATCCCAAGCCGCTGATCGATCTGATGGAGCCGTCCATCGCGCAACTGGCGAACCTGATCGCCGTAAGCAAGCTCTGAGGACACTGTTGCGATGATTTCTGCTCCGATGACGCCTCCCATCCGCACCCTGGCCGAGCTGGGCCCGATCGTTCCCGAGCTCGTAGTGGTGCTGGGCGCGTTCGCCCTGCTGATGCTCGACCTGTTCATCGATCCGCGCCGACGGCTGATCACCCACGTCTTGGCGGTGGCCACGCTGATTGGCGCTGCCGTCCTCATCATGATGGGCGTTGGCGGCCACGGCACGATCCTGGCCGACATGTTCGTGCGCGACAGCGGCGCCGACGTGCTCAAGGTCACCGGCCTGCTGGTCGGCGCCGCGGCGCTCGGCTATGCCTGGGTCTTCCTGCGTGAGCGGAATCTCTACCAGGGCGAGATCCCGGTGCTGTTCCTGTTCACCACCGCCGGCATGATGTTGCTGGTCTCGGCCAACAACCTGACGATGGTGTACGTCGGCCTGGAGCTGCTCGCGCTGTGTTCGTATGCGCTGGTCGCCTGCGACCGCGACAGCAAGCTGGCCTCCGAAGCGGCGATGAAGTACTTCGTCCTCGGCGCGTTGGCCTCGGGCATGCTGCTGTTCGGCATGTCCCTGGTGTATGGCGCGACCGGCTCGCTGTCGCTGCCGGAGATCCAGCAGGCGATCGGCGCGCTCGACGGCGAGAACCGCGTGCTGCTGCTCACCGGCATGGTTTTCCTGGTCGTCGGCATCGCGTTCAAGTTCGGTGCCGCGCCGTTCCACATGTGGCTGCCCGACACCTATACCGGCGCGCCGACCCCGATCGTGGCCTTCATCAGCTCGGTGCCCAAGATTGCCGCGTTCGGCATGGCCTGGCGCCTGCTCGATACCGCGCTCGGTCCGCTGCATGACCAGTCGCAGTTGCTGGTTTCGCTGCTCGCCGCGCTGTCGCTGGTGGTGGGCAACCTGTTCGCCCTGGCGCAGACCAACCTCAAGCGCATGCTGGCCTACTCGACGATCTCGCATGTCGGCTTCCTGTTCCTCGGCCTGGCCGGTGGCGGGGAGATGGGCTATGCATCGGCGATGTTCTACGTGATCACCTACGCGCTGATGTCGGCCGCGGCATTCGGCGCGATCGTCATGCTGTCGCGCAACGGCTTCGAGGCCGACCGCATCGACGACTACAAGGGTCTCAACCAGCGCAGCCCGTGGATGGCGTTCATGGTGCTGTGCGTCATGGCCTCGCTGGCCGGCGTGCCGCCGTTCCTGGGCTTCTGGGCCAAGCTCGCAGTCCTGCAGGCCGCGCTCGAAGGCGGGCTGCTGTGGCTGGCGATCGTCGGCATCGTGTTCGCGGTGGTCGGTGCGTACTACTACCTGCGCGTGATCAAGGTCATGTACTTCGATGCCCCCGAGGCCGCGCCGATGGCGCAGCGTCCAGGCGCTCCGATGCGCATCGTGTTCGCGCTCAACGTGCTCGCGCTGGTGGCGGTCGTGCCGTTCTTCAGCCCGCTGATGGCTTGGTGCCGGCAGGCATTCGCCGGTTGAGCTTGCCAAGGGCGTTGCATCTGTTAAGATGCGCGCCCGGTCGTTGCAACATCGCGATCGGGAAGAGTTGAGGGACGCGGAATCGCCCGAAACTTCTTGCAATATCGAAGAGCAATCTTCATAATTCCGCTTCTGATGCGGGGTGGAGCAGTCTGGCAGCTCGTCGGGCTCATAACCCGAAGGTCGCAGGTTCAAATCCTGCCCCCGCTACCATATTCATCGCGGTAACGACGACAGGCTTCAAGGTCGGTCGGAGCGAGGAATCTGGGCTTGCCGAAGCTACTGCTTCGCTTCGGCGCCGACATCCAGTGGTATCGGACAAGGGGCCCATCGGGCCCTTTGTCGTTTTCCGCGACCGGAAAGCCGCAGGCGCCCAGGGGCGAAGCGGTGGTCGCGCGAAGTGCGGCGATCGTGCGGTACCGGACACGTAACCGACGAGGGACCAGTGGCGGACAAGGCGACACAACTCACTCAATTGCTTGCGCCGACGGTCGAGGCGCTCGGCCTCGAGCTGCTCGGTATCGAGTACCTGCCCGCGCCGGGCGGTTCGCTCGTACGCATCTATATCGACGTGCCCCTCGGCGCCGAGGCCGGCCAGGCCGACCCGGAAGGCGAGGGTGGCCAGGGCGTGACGATCGAGCATTGCGAAGCGGTCAGCCGCGAGATTTCAGCGCAGCTCGACGTCGAGGATCCGATCACCGGCAACTACACGCTCGAGGTCTCCTCGCCCGGGATCGACCGGCCCCTGTTCGGCGCCGCGCAATTCGCGCGCTATGTCGGGGAGAGTGCGAAGGTCACCCTCAGGTTGCCGCAGGACGGCCGCCGTCGCCTGACCGGCCGCATCGTCTCGGTCGAGGGCGACACGGTCACCTTTGACATCGACGGTACGGCGTTTGTCGCCCAGGGCGACAACATCGACAAGGCCCGCCTGGTGCCCGACTGGGCCGCGCTGGGCCTGGCGCCGTCGAGCGAGAAGAAAGACAAGGGGCGCGCTTCGGGTGCGACCCGCAAGGCAAACCACACACCACGTGACAACAAGCGGTCGGCGGATCCGTCCACCGCTGCGGAGTGAATGAAAAGATGAGCAAGGAACTGTTGCTGGTCGTCGATGCGGTCGCCAGCGAGAAGGGTGTCCCGGAGTCGGTGATCCTCGAAGCGATCGAAGCCGCGCTGGCCACTGCCGCAAAGAAGCGTTTCCATGACCAGGACGTGCTGACGCGCGTCACCATCGACGCGAAGGACGGCAGCTACGAGACCTTCCGTCGCTGGGAAGTCGTGGCCGACGACGTCGTGATGGAATCGCCCGACCGCCAGATCCGGCTGATGGACGCGATCGAGGAGGCCGATGGCGTCGAGGTCGGGGACTACATCGAAGAGCAGATCGAGAACGTCGACTTTGGCCGCATCGCTGCGCAGGCCGCCAAGCAGGTCATCGTCCAGCGCGTGCGCGAAGCCGAGCGCCAGCAGGTCGTCGATGCCTGGAAGGATCGCGTGGGCGAGCTGGTCACCGGCGTGGTCAAGCGCGTGGAGCGTGGCAATGTCTACGTCGACCTGGGCGGCAATGCCGAGGCGTTGATCCAGAAGGACAAGGCGATCCCGCGCGACGTCGTGCGCGCCGGCGACCGTGTCCGCGGCTACCTGTACGACGTGCGCAGCGAACCCCGCGGCCCGCAGCTGTTCATCAGCCGCGCCGCACCTGAATTCATGATCGAGCTGTTCAAGCTCGAAGTGCCGGAAGTGGGCCAGGGGCTGGTCGAGATCAAGGCCTGTGCCCGCGATCCGGGCGACCGCGCCAAGATCGCGGTGCTGGCCTACGACACTCGGACCGATCCCATCGGCGCCTGCATCGGCATGCGCGGTTCGCGCGTGCAGGCCGTGAGCAACGAGCTCAACGGCGAGCGCGTGGACATCGTGCTGTGGTCGGACAATCCGGCCCAGTTCGTCATCAATGCGATGGCGCCGGCCGAGGTGCAGTCGATCGTCGTCGACGAGGACAAGCACTCCATGGACCTGGCGGTCGCCGAGGACAAGCTGGCCCAGGCGATCGGCAAGGGCGGCCAGAACGTGCGCCTCGCCAGCCGCCTGTCGGGCTGGCAGCTGAACGTGATGACCCAGGACCAGGTCACCGCGAAGTCGGACGCCGAGCAGGCGACGGCGCGCGCCCTGTTCCAGGAAAAGCTGGAGGTCGACGAGGAAATCGCCGCCATCCTGGTTGCCGAGGGCTTCAGCACGGTCGAGGAAATCGCCTACGTGCCGGTCGGCGAGCTGCTGGCCGTCGAGGGCTTCGACGAGGATATCGTCGAGGAACTGCGTGGACGCGCCAGGGACTCGCTGCTCAACGATGCGCTCGCGGTCGAGGAGGGCGTCGACGAGAATGCGCCGTCCGAGGATCTGCTGGCGCTGGCAGGCATGGACGAGGCCACTGCGTATGCGCTGGCGTCACACGGCATCCGTACCAGTGAGGATCTCTCCGATCTCGGCGCGGACGAAGTGCTCGAGTTCGGTATCGAGGATCTTGACGAGGGCCGCGCCGCGGCGCTGATCCTCGCCGCCCGGTCCGAAGAAATCGCGCGCCTGGAGCGCGAAGGCTGATCGGACGCGCCGGCTCGCTGCCTCGCGGCAGCGGTCGGACGAGCAGACGCCCGGTCATGGAACACGATCCAGTCGGAACGCATCCCATGCAGCGTTAGAATGACAAATCCACTGCGCCGCCTTCGCGGCGGCGCGCAAGGAACCGGAACCACGAATGTCGCAACAAACCACCATCCGTAAGCTGGCCGCACTGGTGAACACGCCGGTCGAGAAACTGCTCGAACAGCTGTCCGAAGCGGGCATGCCGTTCAGCGATCCCGACCAGGTCGTCACCAGTGCCGAGAAGCTCAAGCTGCTCGGCTTCCTGAAGCGCGCGCACGGCAAGGGCGATGCCCCGGTCGAGGAAGTCGCCGCGCCGAAGAAGATCACGCTCAGCCGCAGCCGCAAGCAGGAACTGACGGTCGGTGGCGGCAAGAACCGCCAGACGGTCGATGTCGTCGTCCGCAAGAAGGTCACGCTGAGCCCCGGCGTGGGTGGCAAGGTCGATCCTGAATCCGAGCGCGCCGAAATCCTGCGCAAGCTCGAGGCGTCGCGCCAGAAGAACCTTTCCGAGCAGCAGCGCCTGGCTGAGGATGACCGGCGCCGCGCCGAGGAGGTCCAGCAGCGCAAGCGTGAGGCCGAGGCCGAGGCCGAGCGCCTGCGCGAGCAGGCGGCTGCCGCCGCCGCCGCGCCGCCGCCGGCGGCGGAAGCCACCGAGACTGTCCGCCGCGCGCCGCCTGCGCACGGCCATGGCCACAAGCCGGCCACGCCGCCGCGCGCCGATGACCGCAACGCGCCTGCCGGTGCCAAGAAGGGCAACCGCGGCTCGCATGCGATGGTCAGCGGCGTCGAGGACGACGACAAGACCGCGCGATTCGCCGGCCAGCTGCACCTCAGTGCCTCCGACCGCGCCCGTCGCAGCACCAGCAACACCCGCGGCAAGCCGCAGCGTGGTGGTCCGCAGCGTCGCGGCAATGCGCCCTCGCGCAGCGGTGGTGGCCCGCACGGCTTCGAACGTCCGACCGCGCCGATGCAGCGCGAAGTGGCGATCGGCGATGCGATCACCGTGGCCGACCTTGCGCAGAAGCTCGCGATGAAGGGCGGCGACGTGGTCAAGGCACTGTTCAAGATGGGCGTCATGGCGACCATCACCCAGTCGATCGACCACGACACCGCGGCGCTGGCCGTCGAAGAACTCGGCCACATTCCGGTGCGCGCCGATGCCGACGACGCCGAGAGCGAGCTGATCGCACACGTGGGCGAAACGCAGGGCGAGCTGGTGCCCCGTCCGCCGGTCGTGACGATCATGGGTCATGTCGATCACGGCAAGACCTCGCTGCTCGACTACATCCGTCGCACCAAGATCGCCTCCGGCGAAGCAGGCGGCATCACCCAGCACATCGGCGCGTACCACGTGGAGACCGAGAAGGGCGTCATCAGCTTCCTCGACACCCCGGGCCACGCGGCATTCACGTCGATGCGCGCACGTGGCGCCAAGCTCACCGACATCGTGATCCTGGTGGTCGCGGCCGACGACGGCGTCATGCCGCAGACGGTCGAGGCGATCAAGCATGCGAAGGCGGCGAAGGTGCCGTTGATCGTCGCGATCAACAAGATCGACAAGTCGGGCGCCGACCCGTCGCGGGTCAAGAACGAGTTGCTCGAGCACGAAATCGTGGCCGAGGAGTTCGGCGGCGACACGCAGATGGTCGAACTGTCGGCCAAGACCGGCGATGGCGTCGACGATCTGCTCGATGCGATTTCGCTGCAGTCGGAGATCCTCGAACTGCGTGCGGTGGCCGAAGGCCGCGCCAGCGGTACCGTGATCGAATCGTCGCTGGACAAGGGCCGCGGCCCGGTGGCCACGGTACTGGTGCAGAACGGCCTGCTGGCCCGTGGCGACTACCTCGTCTGCGGCGTGCAGTACGGCCGTGTGCGGGCCCTGTTCGACGAAACCGGCAACCAGGTGCAGACGGCTGGCCCGTCGATTCCGGTGCAGGTGCTTGGCCTTTCGGGCGTGCCGGATGCGGGCGACGACTTCGTCGTGGTCGCCGACGAGCGCCTGGCCAAGGAAGTGGCCCAGCAGCGCGAGACCAAGCGTCGCGAGACGCGCCTGGTGCAGGCCGCGGGCAACCGCATGGAAGACATCATGGCGCAGATGGGCCAGGCCGAGCAGCAGCTGTCGCTCAACCTGGTCATCAAGGCGGACGTGCAGGGTTCGGTCGAAGCGCTCAAGCAGGCCCTGGTCGCACTGTCGAACGATCAGATCCGCATCAACGTCATCGTTTCGGGCGTCGGCGGAATCACCGAGTCGGATGCCAACTCCGCAGCCGCGGCGAAGGCGACGATCATCGGCTTCAACGTCCGCGCAGATGCATCGGCGCGCAAGGTGATCGAGAGCAATGGTCTCGACCTGCGCTACTTCTCGGTGATCTACGACGTGATCGACCAGGTCAAGCAGGTCGCCTCGGGCATCCTGGGCATGGAGATCCGCGAGGAGATCATCGGCGTGGCCGAAGTGCGCGACGTGTTCCGCAGTTCGAAGTTCGGCGCGGTCGCAGGCTCGATGGTCATCGAGGGCGTGGTCCGGCGGAACAAGCCGATCCGCGTGCTGCGCGACAACACCGTCATCTTCGAAGGCGAGCTCGAATCGCTGCGCCGCTTCAAGGAGAACGTCGACGAAGTGCGTAACGGCACCGAGTGCGGCATCGGCGTCAAGGCCTACAACGACATCAAGCCGGGCGACCAGATCGAGTGCTTCGAGCGCATCGAGGTCCAGCGCACCCTCTAAGGGCGCGCCGGGCGGCAAACACCGGCGGCCGGGCTCCGTTTCCCACGGACCCGGCCGTCGTCGTCTACGGCGGCCGCTGGCCGTCCCGTTCCATCGTTACAGGCCCCATTCCCGTGTCCACCAAATCCTTCCACCGTACCGACCGTGTATCCGCCCAGCTGCGCCGCGAGCTCGGCACGCTCGTGCGCGAGGCGGTCTCCGAACACGGCTTGCCTTCGGTGAGTGTGTCCGACGTCGAGGTCACCCGTGACATGGCCCACGCCAAGGTCTTCGTGACCGCGTTGCAGTCCGAGCGCGCCGCCGAAGCCATGAAGGGGCTCAAGGCGGTGGCGCACGAGATCCGCTTCCGCCTGGCGCGCGCGGTCAAGCTTCGCCACGTGCCGGAGCTGCATTTCCACTACGACGATTCGGTCGACCGCGGCGAACGCATCGACAATCTTCTGCGCGACCTCGACGACGGACGTCCCGCCGAGTGAGCGATCGCGACCCTGCGGTCGCGCCGGTGCCCCGTCCATCGAGCGGCCCGCGCGCGAACCGCCGCGGCCAGGATCGGCCACGCACGAAGTTCCGCAAGCTCGACGGCATCCTGCTGCTCGACAAACCGCGCGGCATGAGTTCCAACCAGGCCCTCCAGCGCGTGCGGCACCTGTTCCGTGCCGAGAAGGGCGGGCATACCGGCAGCCTTGATCCACTGGCGACCGGCCTGCTGCCGGTGTGCTTCGGCGAGGCCACCAAGATCGCCGGCGGTCTGCTCGGCGCGCGCAAGGCCTACACCACGGTCGCCCGGCTCGGCCAGGTGACCGATACCGACGATGCCGATGGCGAGGTGCTGCGCGAGCGCCCGGTGCCGGCGCTGAGCATCGAGATGCTCGATGCCGCGCTCGGTCAGCTGGTCGGCCGCATCCAGCAGCGACCGCCGATCTACTCGGCGCTCAAGCGCGGCGGCGAGCCGCTCTATGCCAAGGCGCGGCGTGGCGAGACGGTCGAGATCGATACCCGACCGGTCGACGTGCATGCGTTCGAACTCCAATCCGCCGCCGACCTGCTCGACGGCGTGGTCGAGCCCGGCGGCATGCCGCAGCTGCGGCTTCACGTCGAATGCGGTTCCGGCACCTACGTGCGCAGTCTGGTGCGGGATCTGGGCGAACTGCTCGGCTGCGGGGCCCACGTGGCCGAGCTGCGGCGGCTGTGGGTGGACCCGTTCCGCGATCCGCGCATGTGGACGCTCGAAGACCTGCAGGCACTGGCCGCCCGCGACGAGGCGCAGCTCGAAGCCTGCGTGCTGGACATCGAGGCGGGCATGCTGGCCTGGCCGCAGGTTCATGTCGATCTTCGCCAGGCGGCGCGTCTCCAGCATGGGCAGGACCTGCCTGGGCCGTACGCACCAGCAGGCGAGGTCGCGGTCATGGGCCCGGCCGGACTGGCCGAGGGCCTGGGCCACGTGGACGAGAACGGCCGTCTACGGCCACAACGCATGTTCCGTCGGGCAGGGTCGGACACTGCGGGCTGAATGGCCTGCCTTGTCCGGCTTCCGGGTCGGCGGTACAATTCGTGCGCCCTTTTAGGGGCACTCCGCAACATCCATTTCATGGCGGTCCGGGCGGTACGCGCCGGTGCGAACTGCACAGCGCGATCTTCTGCGGGACCCGCGTCAAGAGAACAGCAATGACCAGCAGCATCGACAACGGCAAGATCATCGAAGAACACAAGCGCGGCGACAACGACACCGGCTCGCCGGAAGTCCAGGTCGCCCTGCTGACCGCACGCATCGTGCACCTGACCGAGCACTTCAAGACGCACAAGAAGGACCACCACAGCCGCCGCGGCCTGCTGATGATGGTCAACCGTCGTCGCAGCCTGCTGGACTATCTGCACCGGAAGGATGCCGATCGTTACAAGGCGCTGATCGAAAAGCTCGGCCTGCGTCGCTAAGCGTGACACCCACCACGGCGCAGAAATGCGCCGTGGTTCTTTTCTGGGCGTGGGTAACGCCCGCCCGACCGGGGCAAGGGTTCCGGCCGGTTCATCGCAAGAGACATCAAGGAATTCCAACGTGGCAAAAGTGACAAAGAGCTTCCAGTACGGCAGCCAGACCGTGACGCTCGAGACCGGCGAGATCGCGCGCCAGGCTGGCGGCGCCGTCATGGTGTCCTGCGACGGCACCCAGGTGCTCGTCACCGCGGTCGCCAACAAGACCGCACGCGAGGGGCAGGATTTCTTCCCGCTCACCGTGGATTACCAGGAGAAGTTCTACGCGGGCGGCCGCATTCCCGGCGGCTTCTTCAAGCGTGAAGGCCGCGCCACGGAGAAGGAGACGCTGACCTCGCGTCTGATCGACCGTCCGATCCGTCCGCTGTTCCCCGATGGCTTCCGCAACGAAGTCCAGGTGATCGCCACGGTGATGTCGATGAACCCGGAGGTCGACGGCGACATCCTGGCCCTGATCGGCGCTTCCGCCGCGCTTTCGCTCTCCGGCGCGCCGTTTGACGGCCCGATCGGCGCGGCGAAGGTCGGCTACAAGGACGGCCAGTACCTGCTGAACCCGACCGTGTCGGCCCTGAAGGATTCGGACCTCGAGCTCGTCGTCGCCGGTACCGCCAACGCGGTGCTGATGGTGGAATCGGAAGCCAAGGAGCTGTCGGAAGACGTGATGCTCGGCGCGGTGATGTTCGGTCACCAGCAGATGCAGGTCGCGATCGCCGCGATCAACGAGCTCGTCGCCGAGGCCGGCAAGCCGAAGTGGGAGTGGTCGGCTCCGGCCACCAACGAAAGCCTGATCACCGCGATCCGCAATGCGGTCGGCGAGCAGCTGGCCGGCGCGTTCCAGGTGCGCGACAAGCTCGAGCGCAAGGACGCGATCTCCAAGGTCAAGAAGGCGATCCTCGAAGCCGTCGCGCCGCACGCCGAGGCCAATGCCTGGTCGGCCGGCGAGCTGTCGAAGGAGTTCAGCGAGCAGGAATACCAGACGATGCGCAACTCGGTCCTCAAGACCAAGGTCCGCATCGACGGCCGCGCGCTCGACCAGGTGCGTCCGATCAGCTCGAAGGTCAGCATCCTGCCGCGCGTGCACGGCTCGGCGCTGTTCACCCGTGGCGAGACCCAGGCGATCGTCGCGGTCACGCTGGGCACCGCCCGCGACGGCCAGATCATCGATTCGGTCTCCGGCGAGTACAAGGAACACTTCCTGTTCCATTACAACTTCCCTCCCTACTCGGTGGGCGAAGCCGGCCGCATGATGGGTCCGAAGCGTCGCGAGATCGGCCATGGCCGCCTCGCCAAGCGCGGCGTGCTCGCCGTGATGCCGACGATGGAAGAGTTCCCGTACACCATCCGCGTCGTGTCGGAGATCACCGAGTCGAACGGTTCCTCGTCGATGGCGTCGGTCTGTGGTTCGTCGCTGGCGCTGATGGACGCGGGCGTGCCGATCAAGGCGCCGGTCGCCGGTATCGCGATGGGTCTGGTCAAGGAAGGCGACGATTACGTCGTGCTGTCGGACATCCTGGGTGACGAAGATCACCTCGGCGACATGGACTTCAAGGTTGCCGGCACCACCAACGGCATCTCGGCCCTGCAGATGGACATCAAGATCCAGGGCATCACCGAAGAGATCATGCGTGTCGCGCTGGCACAGGCCAAGCAGGGTCGTCTGCACATCCTCAACGAGATGAGCAGCGCGCTGACCACCGCCCGTACCGAACTCAGCGAGTTCGCGCCGCGCCTGATCACGATCAAGATCCACCCCGACAAGATCCGCGAGGTCATCGGCAAGGGCGGTTCGGTCATCCAGGGCATCACCAAGGAGACCGGCACCCAGATCGACATCCAGGACGACGGCACGATCACGATCGCCTCGGTCGACGCGGCCGCCGGCCGTGCCGCCAAGGAGCGTATCGAGCAGATCACCTCCGACGTCGAGCCGGGCCGGATCTATGAGGGCAAGGTCGTCAAGCTGATGGACTTCGGCGCATTCGTGACGATCTCCCCCGGCAAGGACGGCCTGGTCCACGTGTCGCAGATCTCCAACGAGCGCGTCGAGAAGGTCGGCGACGTGCTCAAGGAAGGCGACGTGGTCAAGGTCAAGGTGCTGGAAGTCGACAAGCAGGGCCGTATCCGTCTGTCGATGAAGGCCGTCGCCGAAGGCGAGGGCACGCCGGCCGAGTAATCGCCAGCGTCCGAAGCAACAAGGAAACGGGCCGCGCAAGCGGCCCGTTTTCGTTGGGGCCTCGCTGGCGACTGGATGCGGAACGTGGTGCGGCCCCTGTCAGCGCACTGCGCATCGGTCTGCCACGCCGCGCCGGATGCTGGCGTGTGAACCTGCCGGCCCGCCAGCCCGCCAGCCCGCCAGCCCGCCGATCGCCGATCGCCGATCGCCGTTCTTGCCGCGCGGCAGCGCTAGAGCAACCGCTTGGTTCGGAGGTGGGTTGCATGGGGGAACGCGGTTGTTGCGCACGCAACGGTTGCACCACGAGCGCTGCGCCGATAGTTTCGATCCCATGCCGCAGATCGCCGCCAACAATCGCAACCGCAACGCACTGCGCACGAACAATCGTGCGCGGCCGATGCGGGTGTGGGAGCGGGCGCGGACGTAGCAATACAGGCAAGAACGCGCAGGCACCGAATCACACAACCCGCATCGGCCGCGATGCGGGTTTTTTCATGCCCGTATCCGGCTCCATCGACCCGATCACCCGCTCAGGAGCCCCACCATGTGTTCGATCTTCACCATCTTCGGCCTGCAACCAGGCGACGACGTGTCTGCCTTGCGTCGCCAGGCCCTCGCATGTTCGCAGCGCCAGCGCCACCGCGGGCCCGACTGGAGCGGCGTGTACGTCGACGACCAGGCGATCCTCGTACACGAGCGCCTCGCGATCGTTGACCCCGCCGGCGGTTCGCAGCCGCTGCTGTCGCAGGACGGGGCGCTGGTGCTGGCGGTCAACGGCGAGAT
Organism: Luteimonas chenhongjianii; assembly: GCF_002327105.1. Taxonomy (GTDB): domain Bacteria; phylum Pseudomonadota; class Gammaproteobacteria; order Xanthomonadales; family Xanthomonadaceae; genus Luteimonas; species Luteimonas chenhongjianii. The sequence continues at coordinate 1,554,345 of NZ_CP023406.1, forward strand.
CTACAACCACCAGGCGTTGAAGGCCGGCCTGCGCTCGGCCTACGCGTTCAAGACCGCATCGGACTGCGAGGTGGTCAACGCGCTCTACCGCGAGCATGAGGCCGACGGCAGCGGCCCGGCCGCCTTCCTCGAACGGCTCAACGGCATCTTCGCGTTCGCGCTGTGGGACCGCGACAGCGGCCGCGCGATCATCGCCCGCGATCCGATCGGCGTGGTGCCGTTGTACTGGGGCCACGACCGCGAGGGCCGCCTGCGCGTCGCGTCCGAGATGAAGGCGCTTGCCGACAGTTGTGCCGATGTCGCGCAGTTTCCGCCAGGGCACTTCTATGACAGTGCCACCGGCGCACTCACGCGGTATTACCGGCGGCCGTGGCGCGACTTCGAGGCGGTCGAAGGTGTGGACGTGTCGCTCGACGAACTGCGCGAAGCGTTCGAAGCGGCGGTGCATCGCCAGCTGATGACCGATGTGCCCTACGGCGTGCTGCTGTCGGGTGGTCTGGATTCCTCGCTGGTCGCTGCCGTGGCCGCGCGCTATGCGCCCCACCGCGTCGAGGACGGCGACCGCAGCGAGGCCTGGTGGCCGCGCCTGCATTCGTTCGCGATCGGCCTCCGGGGCTCCCCCGATCTCGCGGCCGCCGCGATTGCCGCCGAGTCGCTGGGCACCGTGCACCATGGCTTCGAATACACCCTGGAGGAAGGTCTCGACGCGCTGCCGGACGTGATCCGTCATGTCGAGAGCTTCGACGTGACCACGATCCGCGCGTCGACGCCGATGTTCCTGCTCGCGCGCCGCATCAAGGCGATGGGGGTGAAGATGGTGCTCTCGGGCGAGGGCAGCGACGAGATCTTCGGCGGTTATCTGTACTTCCACCGGGCGCCGGATGCACGCCAGTTCCACGAAGAGCTGGTGCGCAAGCTCGATGCGCTGCATACCTTCGATTGCCTGCGCGCGAACAAGTCGATGATGGCCTGGGGCGTCGAGCCGCGCGTCCCGTTCCTGGACCGGGAATTCCTCGATGTTGCCATGCGTTTCGATGCCGCGCACAAGATGATCCATCGCGACAGCGACAGCTTCCAGCGCATGGAGAAAGGCGTGCTACGTGCCGCGTTCGATGGTCATCTGCCCGACGAGATCCTGTGGCGGCAGAAGGAGCAGTTCAGCGATGGCGTGGGCTACGGCTGGATCGATGGCCTCAAGGCGCACGCGCTGGAGCATGTCAGCGACCGCGAGCTCGCAGCCGCAGCGCGCCGGTTCCCGCACGATCCGCCGCAGACCAGGGAGGCCTATCTCTATCGCTGCCTGTTCGAGCAGGTGTTTCCGTCACCTGCAGCGGCGATGACCGTGCCTGGTGGCAAATCGATCGCATGTTCGTCGCCCGCGGCGATCGCGTGGGATGCCGCCTTCGCCAGCGCCGCCGATCCTTCGGGGCGGGCGGTGGCGGGTGTGCACAACGCCGCTGTGGCCTGATGGACTGACGGTGCGGCCCGTCCGGTGGAGCGCGACCGTCTTGCTTCCCGGGCCGCCGGTGCGGCGGGGCGGGGCGAAACGCGCAGGCGCTGATGCTCCTGCGCAGTCCCGCTGGGTGCGCGTCGCGCCGGCCGCTGCCCGATGGCGGCCGCTCTACATCGATGTCGCGCATGCGCGGCTTGTCGTGCGTCGTTCCAGCTGTACTGAAGCGCTGAGCCGCATCGGCCCGACGGCAACGGTCATGACGAAGCGGAGCGACGATCCCAGGCACTCCGCGGAACCACGGGTCGGATCAGAACTTTCCTGCCATCCGCGACAGCGTCGTATCGCGCCACACGAAATGGTGGAGCGCGACCATCGCCACGTGCCCGGCGATCAGCGCCAGCAGGGTCCATGCGACGAGGCCGTGGGACAGGTTCGCCGGTGCCATCAGCTGGTCGATCCGTTCTCCAGTCGCCGGGAAAAGCGGGATGCCCCACGGAGCGAAACCCCGGCCCGAGCCGAACTCGCGCAGCAGGGCGACGATCGGCACGTAGAGCATCAAGGCATACAGCAGCGCATGGCCGAGCGCCGCCAGGCGGCCTGCCCGGGTGGCCGGATGCGGTGGACGCCGTCGCCACTGCGACAGCCCCCAGGCGCCGCGCAACAGGATCAACAGCATCAGCGTGGTGCCGATCGGTTTGTGCGTGCCGACGAGAAAGGCCGTCAGCGGATGACGGCCCAGCGTGAGCTTCACACCCATGCCGAGGAACTGCCAGGCAAGCAGCGCCGCCATGCCCCAGTGCAGCACGCGTGTGACCAGGCCGTAGCGCAGTGGGGAATCGCTCCAGTGAAACGACATGCACAACGTCCTTGAAAAAACGACGCACAGTTCAGCCGCACAGCCGAGTGCTGTCAATCGCAGGACGCGCCCGTTCCGGCGCCGGCAGGCGAAGACCGGCGCGCGCGCCATGCGCAACGCGGATCGCCGACGTGGCCGGCGACGCGCTCCGGCGCTGCCTGCGAAGCGATGGTCCGCATGCGCTGCCGCGCACGAGGCGAGTGCATGGTGACGGAACCACCGCGTCTCGGATCGGCGCGTCACCATCGACCCCCGTACGGGACCGCCGCGATCCCAGCCCGTAAACTGGGCGCCACGTTTCCAGACACACGGGCAGCACAGTGATCATCCATCCCAAGGTCCGCGGCTTCATCTGCACCACCACGCATCCGACCGGTTGCGACCTCAACGTGCGTGACCAGATCGAGGCCACGCGCGCGCGCGGCGTGCGCGACGACGGACCGAAAAAGGTGCTGGTGATCGGCGCGTCCAGTGGCTACGGCCTGGCGGCGCGCATCAGCGCTGCGTTCGGCTTCGGCGCCGACACGCTCGGCGTGTTCTTCGAAAAGCCCGGCACCGAGAAAAAGCCCGGGACCGCCGGCTGGTACAACGCCGCCGCGTTCGACAGGTATGCCAAGCAGGCCGGGCTCTACAGCCGCTCGATCAATGGCGATGCGTTCTCTGATGCGGCGCGCGCGCAGGCGATCGAACTGATCCGCAACGAGATGGGCGGCCAGGTGGATCTGGTCGTGTATTCGCTGGCATCCCCGGTGCGCAAGCTGCCCGACACCGGCGAAGTGAAGCGCTCGGCGCTCAAGCCGATCGGCGAGGCTTACACCTCGACCGCGATCGACACCAACAAGGACCAGATCATCGAGGCCTCGATCGAACCCGCGACCGAGCAGGAGATCGCCGACACCGTGACCGTGATGGGCGGCCAGGATTGGCAGCTTTGGATCGACGCGCTGCGCGATGCCGGCGTGCTCGCCGATGGCGCGAAGACGGTCGCCTTCAGCTACATCGGCACCGAGATCACCTGGCCGATCTACTGGCACGGCGCCCTGGGCCGCGCCAAGGCCGATCTCGATGAAACCGCGCGGCGCATCGATGCGCAACTCGGCGAAACCGGCGGCAGCGCGAACGTTGCCGTGCTCAAGTCCGTGGTCACCCAGGCCAGCGCCGCCATCCCGGTGCTGCCGCTGTACATCGCCATCGCCTTCAAGGTCATGAAGGAGAAGGGACTCCACGAGGGCACGCTCGACCAGCTCGACCGCCTGTTCCGCGAGCGCATGTATCGCGCCGACGGCGCGCCGGCCGAGCTCGACGAAGAACACCGCCTGCGTCTGGACGACTGGGAGCTGCGCGATGACGTGCAGGCGCAGTGCAAGGCGCTGTGGCCGCAGATCACCACGGAGAACCTGTCGGAACTCACCGACTACGCCGGCTACAAGCACGAGTTCCTGAAGCTGTTCGGCTTCGAGCGCAGTGATGTGGACTATGACGCCGAGGTCGATCCGGTCGTGGAATTCGACGTGATCGAACTGCGCGACTGAACGGCGCAACGACAGCGGGCGCTGCGCGCGCTCCGGCCGTGGCAAGCCGGCTGCGCCGCGGCCTACGTCGGTCTGTTGAAGCGTTCGGCGCCCAGGGCGATCCAGGCGCCGACCACCATGGAAACGAGTGCGAACAGCCCGGTCAGCGGCAGGGCCAGGCCGGGCATCCGCAAGGAGGCCAGGCCGAGGACGAAGGCCGTGGCCGGCAGGATCGCAAGCCGGCGTCCGGCCCAGCGATGCAGCGCCTCCGCATCGTGTACGCGGCGGTAATCGACGCCGGTGAGCGGTCTCGCTCGCGCGCCGGCGTAGCGGACCGCCAGGGCCACCACGCCCAGCACCGGTGAAACTGCCAGAAGGGCGATGCCCAGGAACCGCAGGCCATCCATGCGCGCGCTCCACACCAGGAGCCGGTGATGCTCGCCAGCGGGCGCGGAGGCGTCAAGCGTTGCTCCGCCGTCAGAAGACGGCCGCCAGAGGTCGCCGCGCGCGTTTCCGGTGCGCGTGATCTGCATGAACCCCAAATCGATCCACGCCGCCGCGCGTCGATGGAGCGCCCTCGGCGGCACCGTCGCGTCCTGCGCGACACCTCCGTGCTGGAATGATCGGCTCATGGATCTGTTCGGTTCCCCTGAAGCGATCACCCTCGTCGACGACGCCGAAGGCGGGGTGCGCTACTGGCCGGGTGCGGTCGACGCGCAGACCGCCGCCGCATGGTTCGAAGCCTTGCGCAATGGCGCTCGCTGGCAGTCCCAGCAACGGCCGATGTATGACCGCATCGTCGCCGTCCCGCGGTTGCTGGCCGCCTATCGGACGGATGCGTTGCCGGCCGACCTGCCGCTTGCCCCGATGCTCGCGCTGGTGCAGCGGCTCGCGCCGGCGCCCTACACCGGCGCGGGCCTGAACCTGTATCGCGACGGCCAGGACAGCGTGGCGATGCACCACGACACGCTCCGCACCCTGGCGCCCGGGCAGCCGCTGGCCCTGCTGTCGCTGGGTGCGCCGCGGCGCATGCTGCTGCGCGCGCAACAGGAAGGCGCGAAGGCTGTTCCCGTCGATCTCGCGCCGGGCAGCGTGCTGGTGATGAGCCATGCCTCGCAGCTGACCCATCTGCACGGCATTCCCAAGACCGCGCGACCGGTCGGGCCGCGCATCAGCGTCGTGTTCCGCGTGCGCTCGGCAGCGGCGGTGGACGAGGACCGCGAGGACGCGCCGTGAGTCGCAGGCGCTAGCGCGGCACCAGCCGCAGCGTGTGCGTGGTGGCCTGCGGCAGAAATGGCGTGGCGCGACCCGCGGCCCAGTCGGCGTGGCCGGCGCCCCAGTACGGCGACAACGGATGCCCGCTCTGTCCGCCAGGCATATGGGCGATGCCGTCGGCCTCGTGCCCGGGGGCCACCACCATGCGCTGCGAGGCGCCGAAGGCGGGGCCCTGGGCGCGGGGCACGGTCCCGTCACCGGGCAGCGGCTCGGCCGGCATGCACAGGACCCGCCGGCCGATCAGCGGCACGGCCGAAGCCAGCGGGTGGCAGATCGCCGCGGTGTTGCGCTCTCCCCAGGTGCGCTGCGCCAGCGGGCCGTCCGCGCCGAGCGTGTCCCGGACCTCGCGCGCGGCATCCTCGAACAGGGCCGCCCAACCGTCGGTGGCCGGCACGCAGGCGCCGCGCTGGGTGTCGGCGGTGCAGGCAAACCGACGTGGCAGCAGATGGGCCGGGCGTTGCTCGACCAGCGGCCACGCAACACCCTCGAAGTTCGGTGGATCAGGCAGCGCGAAGTCCTTGCCGAGTTTCGCCCGTGCCGGCAGGGCCAGGCCCTCGGCGAGCCGTGCATGTACTCCGATCCGCCAGGCGCGCACCAGCCGGTAGCCGGCCGAGTCGACGCTGGCGTGACCGCTCCAGTCGCGCGAAGCCTCCGCGAGTGCGCGCATCGCGCTGTCTTCCGCCGCGTCCCCGCCCACGTCGCGCAGCAGGTCGTGCCAGCGCGACAGCAGCGTCGCGCGATCGTCGAGCTGGATCGCGAGCAGATCCTGTTCGGTGAAGCGCGTCCGCGCGGCGAGTCCTTCGCGTATCTGCCAGGCGCGGATGCCGAGCGCGGCGCCGCCGTCGCCGATGCGCACGAAGTCGGCGCCGTCGACGACGCGGTTGTTCGCGGTCCACAGGCGATCGGTGTCGGGCGAGCGCAGCACCGGCGAGGCATCGGTGGCGATGGACCAGGGCGCGCAGACGTTGCTGGCCGCACCGGCCGGTACCGACACGCGCGCGCCGTCGCAGGCCGGACCCCGCACCGGGATCGGTCCGAGCAGGCGCCAGGCGATCGCGCCGGCGCGATCGCCGATCACCACGTTCTGCGTGGGCATCGCAGTGCGGTCGGCGATCGCCAGCGCGTCATCGAGATCCCGTGCAAGGGCGAAGTCCGCCAGGCCGAGATTCAGGGCCCCGGGCAGATGCGCAGTCCAGCGCAATGCCAGCGCGCTGCCGTCGTCGTCGCGTTGGATTAATGGACCCCAGTCGCTCTCCTCGACGACCAATTCGACGGTCTCGCCTCCGGCCACCTCGATGCGCTCGGTGTGCCGCACGACCGGTACGCAGCCTGCGGTGGGCGTCGCTCCGCACGGCGTCTGGCGCTGCCAGTCGAGGAAGTCGCCGTAGCTGTTGGTAAAGCCCCAGGCGATGTGGGTATTGCTGCCGACGATGACGGCCGGCAGGCCGGGCAGGGTGAAGCCGGTGACATCGACCCGACCACCCGGGGCGCGCGGATCGGGATAGCGCAGCCGGGCGCGGAACCAGATGTTGGGTGCGCGCAGGCCCAGATGCATATCGTCGGCGACCAGCGCGCGCCCGTCGCCGGTCAGGGCGCCGGACACGGCGAAGTTGTTGCTGCCCGGCGAAAGATCCGCCGCCGAAGGCGGCGCACCAACGCCTCTCTCCCGCGCCGCGGGAGAGAGGGGGACCGTTTGTGAAACAAACGGTAGAGTGAGGGCGAGCGGAGATGCCGGCCGTGAGGCCTCGCCTTGTGCAGACCCGACAGATGCGAATGGCGAGGCTTCACTGCGCGCGCCATCCCCCACCACCACCTCCAACAACCGCAGATCCACGACGTCCACGCCCGGCAACACTGCATCGCCCCGCGCGGCGCCGAAGAGCGGCGCGTCCCAGCGGCTGCCTGCATGCGCGAACAGATCGAACAGGGCCGGCGGCAGCGCGGGCGCGAGCCGATGCATCGCCAGCTCGCGGCCGTTGGTCGCGTCCTGCAGATCGAAATACATCGCAAACCCGGTCAGCGCGGAGTCGGCGGGAGTCCAGGGCTGCGGGGAGTGCCGCAGCAGCAGGTAGGGCCATGGACGTACGCGCAGCGCGGCAAGCCCGGCATTGGCGCCGTCGGCATAGGCCTGCAGCTGCGGCATGCGGTCGCCGGCGATGTCCGCAAGCGAAGCCTCCACCCTCGCACGCATGCGGTGCACGCGGTTGCGGCGATCCGCTTCCAGCGCGCGCGCGCCGAACAGCGCCGAGAGTTCCCCCGGCGGCACGCGCCGCATCAGGTCCATCTCGAACCAGCGCTCCTGCGCGTGCACATAGCCCAGTGCGCGCATCGCATCGGTTTCGTTCGCGGCGGAGATGGTGACAACGCCGTCGGCATCGCGCTCGATGGTGGCGGGTGCGCCGAGTCCTTCCAGTGCGATCTCGCCGTCCAGCGTCGGCAGGCTCGCACGCAGCGCCAGCCACGTGCCGGCGCATGCCAGCACCAGCACCACGGCGAGGGTGAACACCGTCCGCAGCAACCACTTGCGCATCGCGCTTCCCCGGCCGCGACGGATGCGGCCCCGACGGATTATTCCACGCAGGCAGGGGCGGTCGGTCAGGTGCGCGCGTGCTCGGCGAGGCCGGAGACCACGCCCAGCGAGGGATCGCCGCGGACGATGCGTGCATCGGGGAAGCGTGCCTGCGCGGCGGCCTGCACATAGGGCGCGCCGGACATGCCGCCGGTCAGGAACAGGCTGTCGGGCGGCGCATCGAGTTCTCCGCGGACCTCGTCGAGCAGTCCGCCGATGGTTGCGAGGAAGCGCGCGCTGGCGGCCTCGAGATCGGCGCGCGATGCGTCCACGCGTAGACCGGGCTCGATGTAGTCGAGTGCATGCCCGGCGGTGTCATGGCCGCTCAGCCGCACCTTCATGCCTTCGACGCCGCGGTAGAGCCGCGTGGTGCCGCCGTCGCGCTGCAGGCCCTGCAGCCGCGCGCCGAAGGGCGCATCGACATGGCGGAAATCGCGGTTGTGGAATTCGCGCTGGCGCGGCATGTCCTGCACGGTCGCCGCTTCGACGAAGTGATGGACCGGGATGCGGCTGGCGCCCTTGCCGAACAGGGGCATGACCTGGGCCATGCTGAGCGCCAGGTCGACGTCGGTGCCGCCGTTGGCGACGCCCCAGGCGCGATGCACCCGTGGCGCCTCGCCGCCGCCGATCTCGGCCAGTGCGATGTCGGTCGTGCCGCCGCCGATGTCGACGACGAGGGTCGTGTGCCGCGCCGGGCTGGCGGCGTGGTAGTGCAGCGCGGCCGCGGCGGGTTCTTCGAGGAACTCGATCGCATCGAAGCCCGCCTGGGTTGCCGCCTCGCGCAGCAGCGCGAGCGCCTGCTCGCCACCGGCCTCGCCGAGCGAGCTGCGGAAGCGCACCGGCCGCCCCAGCGTCGCCGCGCGCACGGTGGTGCCGAGCTGCTGGCTCGCGGTCAGCCGGATGTGCTCGAGGATGTGCGCGGCGATGCCGGTGATCGTCTCCTTCGCGCGCGGATGCAGGTTGAAGCCGAGCATGGATTTCGGTGACTGCACCAGATTGCCGCTGCCTTCGAGCAGATAGCTCTCGATCGCCGCCTCACCGAAGACGGCGTGCTGCAGGTCGGCGGCGGACGCGGCGGCATCGCGCATGCGCGCTTCCAGCCACCGCCGGCGGACCACGCGGATGGCGTCGCGGCGCAGCAACGCCGAAGGGCGCGGCGGCGTGCCGGCGCGGGACTGCTCGTTGCGCAGCGAGCGGGCAATGGCGTCGACCTCGGCTTCCATCGCCGCGTCGAGTTCGAAGGCGTCGAGGTCGGGCAGGGTGGTCGGGAAATACACCGCGGTCCGGAACTGCGGCTGTCCGTCGAAGCGGATGTGCACCAGCTCGTCGCCGATGCGCGCGGCGGCGGCCGAATAACTGGTGCCGAAATCGATGCCGATCTTCATTGCGGGAGACGCCGGGCGGAAAGGCGCGGGAGTCTACGCGCTTGCCCGTGGTGGCGCATGCCGATGGGTGGTGGGCAACCCGCCTGAGAATGCGAAATGCATGCATTCCCATCCGATCATCGTTCACCGCGCGCCGGCATACTGCATGCATTCCACGCGTCGCGAGAGCTGCCATGAAGGGTCATCCCGAAGTTGTCGACTACCTGAAGTTCCTGCTCCGTGGCGAGCTGGCGGCGCGCGACCAGTACTTCCTGCATTCACGCCGCTATGAAGACCTGGGTCTGTACCAGCTCTACGCGCGCATCAACCACGAGATGGAGGAGGAGACCCAGCACGCCGACGCGCTGCTCAAGCGCATCCTGTTCCTGGAAGGCGTGCCGGACATGCGTCCCGATGCGTTCGAGCCCGGCGTCACCGTGGAGGAGATGCTGCGCAAGGATCTCGATCTCGAATACCTCGTGCGCGACAACCTGGCCAAGGGCATCGCATTGTGCGAGCAGCACGGCGATTTCGTGAGCCGCGAAGTGCTGGTGACCCAGCTGGCCGACACCGAGGAAGACCACACCTACTGGCTGGAGAAGCAGCTGCGCCTGATCCGCATGATCGGCATCGAGCGCTACCAGCAGAGCCGCATGGGCGAAGAAGGTGCCCATCCTGGCGTCGGGTGAGATGGACGCGGCGGATTCGCCGCGTTGGGGAATCGTTGGAACGCCTGCGGCTGTCGCGGGCGTTTCTGTTTTCCAGATTCGCCGCTGACGACGGCCTCCTTCGGCGCCATCGGGGTGGGCCGCATGCCCTCAACCCAACCCCTCTCCCGGAGGGAGGGGGCCCGGATTTCGCGGGTATTGGCTTCCAAGCGTGGCGACCAGAGGGGCAGAGGCTGGAACCCGCGCGCATTCTCTTTGCCCCTCTCCCTCCGGGAGAGGGGTTGGGGTGAGGGCCGCCGCCGGGCACATCCCGTACCGCACGCCGCCCAGAACCGGCATCACCCCCGCCGCGCCACCCGATATACCGCCGTCGACAAGGCAGTGACGCCATCGGCAACGAACCCGGGCTCGTTGGTGAGGATGTCGCGTCGCTCGACGACGTCGACCACCCAGTCCCGATCGAGCAAGGCAGCCACTTCGTCCGCGTCCACAGCGAACGGCGGCCCAGCCTTCTCGGCCTGCGGATATTCCAGCGTGATCAGCAATCCCCGGCAGCCGGGAGGCAGATCGCGCCACGCGGTGGCGGCATAGGTGCGGCGCAGGTCCGGCGGCAACGCGATCATGGCCGCGCGGTCGTACACGGCCGCGCAGTCTGCGAGCACATCGGCCTGCAGTGCGAACGCGTCACCGACGATCAGCTCGTAGGGGCCGGAGCTGAAATGCCGTCCCCCCGCGGTGTCATGGATGGCGGGCGCGAGGCCACGCTCGTCGAAGAACTGGCGCACCGCCAGCTCCGACAGCTCGACGCCGAGCACGCGATGTCCGCGTTCGGCCAGCCACACCATGTCCAGCGACTTGCCGCACAGCGGCACGAACACGCGGGCCTCGGCAGCGAGTCCCAGCGCCGGCCAGTGCGTGGCCAGCAGCGGCAACGGCGCGTCGCGATGGAAGCCGATGCGGTTGCTGGACCAGCGCTCGTGCCAGAACTCGGGGTGCATGGTGTCTCCTTGACGGGGCGACGGTCACATGGGGCGTGCCCACAAAAGCGTGAGGGCGTACGTCCTTGCTGACCGCGCCTCGGGCGCGAAGGCCGTGGGATATCGCGGCCGGAAACTCACGACGCGCGGATCGACCAGGCGCGCATGGCGGTCCACCGGCATGCGCGCCCTTGTCTTACTCGACCGTCAACCCTTCGACCTTCTGCCAGCCTCGCGGCAGCAGGCCGCCCCGGGAGGCGCGTGCGCCGATGTAGGCATCGAGATCCTTGAACGTCAGCGTCATCGTGCGCGCGCCCGAGCGCACCAGTAGCGAGCCAGCCGGCGGCACTACGGCGACGGCGACCACCTGTTCGGTGCCGCGCTTGGCCTTGGGGATCTCGATGATCTTGTTGCCCTTGCCCTTGTCGAGCTCCGGCAACTCGGCCACCGGGAATGCGAGCAGATGGCCGGCGCTGGTGACCACGACCAGGCAATCGGTCTGCGGATCGCGTACGCCGGCCGGCTGCAGTACGGTCGAACCGGGCGAGAGCGACAGCATTGCCTTGCCGGCCTTCTGCCGGCTGGTGAGATTCTCGAAGCGGGTCACGAAGCCGTAACCATGCGAGGACGAGATGACGAAGCGGGCATCGGCCTCGCCGCTGACGACGGTCTGGAACGAGGCGCCCGCGGCCGGGGAGAAGCGCCCGGTCAACGGCTCGCCGTTGCCGCGCGCCGATGGCAGCGAGTGCGCGACCGTCGAATAGCTGCGCCCGGTGGAATCGAGGAACGCGACCTGCTGTGTGCTGCGGCCGCGCGCGAAGGCCAGCAGGCTGTCGCCTTCGCGGTAGTTCATGGCCGCCGGATCGACGTCGTGGCCCTTGGCGGCGCGCACCCAGCCCTTTTCGCTGATGACGATGGTCACCGGCTCGCTCGGCACCAGGTCGGTCTCCGCCAGCGCCTGGGCGCTGCCGCGCACGACCAGCGGCGAGCGGCGCGCATCGCCGAATTTCCTGGCATCGGCCAGCAGCTCGTCCTTGAGCAGCTTCTTCAGTTTTGCGGGGCTGGCGAGCGTCGACATCAGGCCATCGCGCTCGCTTTCGAGCTCGGCCTGTTCGCCGCGGATCTTCATCTCCTCCAGGCGGGCCAGCTGGCGCAGGCGCGTCTCGAGGATGTAGTCGACCTGCTCGTCGCTGAGCGCAAAGCGCGCCTGCAGCACGCCGCGCGGCTCGTCCTCGGTGCGGATGATGTGGATCACCTCGTCGAGGTTGAGGAACGCGACCAGCAGGCCTTCGAGCAGGTGCAGTCGGCGATCGACCTTCTCCAGCCGATGCGTCAGGCGCCGCGTGACCGTGGTGGTGCGGAACTGCAGCCACTCCGACAGCAGCATCTTGAGGTTCTTGACCTGCGGACGCCCGTCCAGACCGATGACGTTGAGGTTGACCCGGTAGCTGCGCTCCAGATCCGTCGTCGCGAACAGATGACCCATCAGCTGCTCGGCGTCCACGCGGTTCGACCGCGGGATCAGCACCACGCGCACCGGATTGGCGTGGTCGGACTCGTCACGGATGTCCTCCAGCCACGGCAGCTTCTTGGCGCGCATCTGGGCTGCGATCTGCTCGATCACCTTGCTCGGGCTGACCTGGTGCGGCAGCGCGGTGATGACGATGTTGCTGTGTTCCTTCTCGAACGTCGCCCGGGCACGCACGCTGCCGTGGCCGGTCTCGTACATGGCGAGCAGGTCGGCGGCCGGGGTGATGATCTCGGCGGTGGTCGGATAGTCGGGACCGCGCACGTGTTCGCACAGATCGCGCACGCTCGCGTCGGGATCCTCGAGCAGGCGCACGCAGGCGCTGACCACCTCGCCGAGATTGTGTGGCGGCACGTCGGTCGCCATGCCCACGGCGATGCCGGTGGTGCCGTTGAGCAGCAGGTGTGGCAGTCGCGCCGGCAGCCACGAGGGCTCCTGCATCGTGCCGTCGAAGTTGTCGGTCCAGTCGACGGTGCCATGGCCGAGTTCGGCCAGCAGCATCTCGGCGATCGGCGTCATCTTCGATTCGGTGTAGCGCATCGCCGCGAAGGATTTCGGATCGTCGCTGGAGCCGAAGTTGCCCTGGCCGTCGATCAGCGGATAGCGGTACGAGAACGGCTGCGCCATCAGCACCAGCGCCTCGTAGCAGGCACTGTCGCCATGGGGATGGTATTTGCCGATCACGTCGCCGACGGTGCGCGCGGACTTCTTGGGCTTGGCGGCGGCGCCCAGGCCCAGCTCGCTCATCGCGTAGACGATGCGGCGCTGCACCGGCTTGAGGCCATCGCCGATGAACGGCAACGCGCGGTCGAGCACCACGTACATCGAGTAGTCGAGATAGGCGCGCTCGGCGAACTCGCGCAGCGGCAACTGCTCGAAACCATGGAACGTGGTGCGGACGGACTCGGTCATCGAAGGCGGCATCTACGGCGGACCGGCGATTTTAGCGGCTGCGGGTCGCAGGTGCTGCGTCCGTTGGCGGCAGGGCGATCGACGCCGCGTTCAGCGGCATACGGTCATGGCGTGCGCCGGCTCTGGCGGACAGGTCATTGCCCTGGGTGCGTGCAGCGGGGGCGGGGGTGGAGGGGAATCGACCAGCGGGGCGTCGGGACCGGTCAAGCTGCGGCGCGCCCTCCCCAGCCGTGCAGGGGATGACGCCCAGCGGCGCCACCGGTCGCGAGCCGGTGGCCGCCGACGCGGGCGGTATCATGGCGGCCATGCACATCAAGGCGCGTACGCGCACGTCCCCCGATACTGCCGGACCGGCGCGCCATTCGGCCGCCGGTACGCCCAAGCGCGCGGCGCACAGTGGCTGCGCCGGTTGCCTGGCCCGGCCGCTCGCGGTCTGTGCGTCGATCCCCGCCACCGAGACCCAGGCGCTGGAGGCGGTGGCCGGCGAAGTGCTGCTCCCGGCCGGCGCGACGCTCGCGCACGAGGGCGACGCGCGACGCGAGGTCTACACCGTCACCCGCGGCATGCTGCGCCGCGTGCGTCTGCTGCCCGACGGTCGCCGGCTCGTGGCAGGGTTCCTGATGGTCGGGGATTTCATCGGCTTCAGCGGCGCGCCGCACTACCGGCATACGCTCGAAGCGGTGACCGACTGCGTGCTGTGCGTGTTCCCGATGCAGTCGATGCGCAGCCTGTGCCAGCGCTATCCCGATCTCGAATCGGGCCTGCTGGCCCAGGCCTGCAGCGAGCTCGATGCGACCCGCGGCAGCCTGATGCTGCTGGCGCGGCTGGGGCCGAGCGAACGCCTCGCGGGATTCCTGGTCGAACTCGCCGAGCGCCAGCGCCGCCGCGGCGCACCGGCCGGCCAGGTGGATCTGCCGATGACCCGCGCCGACATCGCCGACCATCTGGGTCTGACGATCGAGACCGTGAGCCGCAGCTTCACCAAGCTGCGCCAGAGCGGGGCGGTCGCGTTCACGGATCCACACCGGATCGATCTGGTCGACGTGCCGGCGCTGCGGGCCTCGGCGGGGCTCTAGTGCGGCAGCGATGGCGCGTGCGGCAGTCCCTGCGCAGCGCTGGCGATTTCTGCAGATCGCGACCAGCCTGAGCCCCTCTCCCTCCGGGAGAGGGTCGGGTGAGGGACGTCGATGCAGATGCGGGATCAAGCATTCGCTTGTGCCGGAGCAGATCGGCGGCAGCTGCAACGGTTGCTTGGCGGCGTCTGGAACAGATCCCCTCCTGCGTGGTTGGAAGGGTCACTTTGTCTTGCAGCGCCGCTCGACCGGCTGCCCTCACCCCAACCCCTCTCCCAGGGGGAGAGGGGCTTGAAGCAGAGCGTCCACTGACAGCAGGCGCGGTCGCAAGCGCATTGATCCAGATCAATGCCGAGCCCGCGGCCGCGGCGCAACCTGCGCGCATGACCCGTTCCGGCCGCACCCCATGATCGACATGACCGTCGTCGAACTGTCCCGCCTGCAGTTCGCGCTGACCGCGATGTACCACTTCCTGTTCGTCCCGCTGACCCTGGGGCTGTCTTTCCTGATGGCGATCATGGAAAGCGTCTATGTGATGACCGGCCGCGACGTCTGGCGGCGGATGACGCTGTTCTGGGGCGTGCTGTTCGGCATCAACTTCGCGGTGGGCGTGGCGACCGGCATCGTCATGGAGTTCCAGTTCGGCATGAACTGGGCCTACTACAGCCACTATGTCGGCGACATCTTCGGCGCGCCGCTGGCGATCGAAGGCCTGATGGCGTTCTTCCTCGAAGCCACGTTCATCGGCCTGTTCTTCTTCGGCTGGAACCGCCTGTCGAAGCTGCAGCACCTGGTGATCACCTGGCTGGTGGCGCTGGGCGCGAACTTCTCCGCGCTGTGGATCCTGGTCGCCAACGGCTGGATGCAGAACCCGGTCGGCGCGGTGTTCAACCCCGACACGATGCGCATGGAGATCACCGACTTCATGGCGGTGATCTTCAATCCCGTCGCGCAGGCCAAGTTCGTGCACACGGTCTCGGCCGGCTACGTGACCGGCGCGATCTTCGTGATGTCGGTCAGCGCGTTCTACCTGCTTCGTGGCAAGCACCAGGACATCGCGCGCCGCTCGATCGCGGTCGCGGCGAGCTTCGGCCTGGCCTCGGCGCTGAGTGTCGTGGTGCTCGGGGACGAGAGCGGCTACGCCGCCACCGAACACCAGAAGATGAAGCTCGCCGCGATCGAGGCGATGTGGCACACCGAGCCCGCGCCTGCCGGCTTCACCGTCATCGGCCTGCCGGACCAGGCCAGCCAGTCGAACCGCTTCGAGGTCAAGATTCCCTGGCTGATGGGGCTGATCGCGACGCGTTCGCTCGATGGCGAAATCCCCGGCATCCTTGAACTCGTCGAGCGCGCCGAACACCGCATCCGCGGCGGCCAGTTCGCCTACGCCGCGCTGGAGCGCCTGCGTGAGGACCGCAACGACACCGCCGCGCGCGAAGCCTTCGACCGGCACTGGGCGGATCTGGGCCATGCGCTGCTGCTCAAGCGCTATCGAGACGACATCCTGGCCGCTTCCGAGGCCGAGATCTCGCAGGCCGCGCTGGACACCGTGCCGCGCGTGGCGCCGCTGTTCTGGACCTTCCGCATCATGGCCGTCATCGGCTTCTACCTCATCGCGTTCTTCGCCATCGCCTTCTGGCTGGTGAGCCGCAACCGCATCGAGGACAGCCGGCGTTTCCTGTGGGTCGCACTGTTCAGCCTGCCGCTGCCGTGGATCGCCATCGAATGCGGCTGGTTCGTCGCCGAGTACGGTCGCCAGCCCTGGGCCGTGGAAGGCGTGTTGCCGACGTTCTATGCAGCCTCGGGCATCGCGCTCAAGGACATCCTGATCTCGCTGGCGGGCTTCGTGATCATCTACACGGGTCTGGCGATCGTCGCGGCCAAGCTGATGCTCAACGCGATCCGCAAGGGCCCGGACGTGCTCGCCCCGCCTGCGCACGACGCCGCGCCCGCCGCTGTCGACGATCCGGTGCCCGATCGGGACGGTCTGCCGCTGCAGGCTGCCGACGATCTCGATCCCGCCCCCAACGCGCGCGCCTGACGCGTCTGCCCCAGGACATTCCCCATGGACTTCATTCCCCTCGACTACGCCACGCTGCGCCTGATCTGGTGGCTGCTGCTGGGCGTGCTGCTCATCGGCTTCGCAGTGATGGACGGTTTCGATCTCGGCGTGGGCACGTTGTTGCCGTTCGTCGCCAGGACCGATGCGGAGCGTCGCATCGTCGTCAACACCATCGGCCCGGTCTGGGAGGGCAACCAGGTCTGGCTGATCCTCGGCGGCGGTGCGATCTTCGCCGCATTCCCCCCGCTGTACGCAGTGAGTTTCTCGGGGTTCTACCTCGCGATGTTCCTGATCCTGTTCGCGCTGATCCTGCGGCCGGTCGGCTTCAAGTTCCGCGGCAAGGTCGAGAACACGCGTTGGAAGCAGACCTGGGACTGGGCGCTGTTCATCGGCGGCGCGGTGCCCGCGCTGATCTTCGGCGTGGCGGTGGGCAACGTGCTGCTCGGCGTGCCGTTCCATTTCACTCCCGAGCTGCGCCCGGTCTACACCGGTGGTTTCTTCGCGTTGCTGACGCCGTTCGCACTCCTCGCCGGCTTGGTCAGCGTGAGCCTGCTGGTCGCGCACGGTGCGGCGATGCTGGTGATCAAGACCGATGGTCCGATCGCGAACCGCGCCGCCCGCTACGGCAGCGTCGCGGCCCTGGCGGGTGCATTGCTGTTCGTCGGCGCCGGGGTGTGGATCGCGACCGGAATCGACGGGTTCCGCATCGAATCGGTGGTCGATGGCGGCCTTCCGTCCAATCCGCTGCACAAGCAGGTGATGACGGCGCCGGGCGCGTGGATGGACAACTATCAGACGATGCCATGGTCGATGCTCGCCCCGCTGCTGGGCATCGCCGGCGCGCTCGCCTCGGCCTGGCTGCTGCGCATGCGCTTCGGGATGTCGGCGTTCATCGCGTCGGGCGTGTCCATCGCCAGCGTGATCCTGACCGTCGGCTTTGCGATCTTCCCGTTCCTGCTGCCGTCATCGAGCATGCCCTCGGCCGGACTCACCCTGTGGGATGCCTCCAGCAGCCGAATGACGCTGTGGATCATGCTGCTGGCGACGATCGTGTTCCTGCCGCTGGTGCTGGCCTACACCAGCTGGGTCTACCGCGTGCTGCGCGGCAAGGTCACCGACGCCAGCGTCGCCGACACCCCCAACGCGTACTGACAGCGCCCACTCTCAAGGAAACGACACCATGTGGTACTTCGCCTGGATCCTCGGCATCGGCCTGGCCGCGACGTTCGCGATCCTCAACGGCATGTGGTTCGAAGTGCGCGAGCAGCGCCGCGTGCGCGCCGACCACTGACGTGTGCAGGCAGCGGGCCGGCGACATCGGGCCCGCCCACGCGCGACGGGCGTAACGGAGGCGGGCGGTTGGCCCGGAACTCACGTCCGCACACGCTCGGCGGCGCGACACTGCGGGTCACCGTCCACGGAGCTCGCCCGATGACCCAAGACAACACCCCCGACACCGCGCGCGGACCGCTGGAGAAGACGCGCACGCCAGACGCCCCCAAGGTCCCCGGCGAATCGGCCGAGAAGCGCGATCAGGACGAACGCAACGACCCGGCCTCGATGCCGGGCGCGGTGGCGGGCAATACCGCGCGTCGCAGCGGCGACGGCCCCCCGGGCAATCCGGGCAACCGCAAGCGGGACTGAGACGGTCCATCGGCTGCGGCGTCGACGATATGGCGGGGGCCATGCGCCACCCGATCACGCTGAAGCGTGCGTCTCCTGTCGCACGCGCGTCGGATGCGGTCGACACGCCCTGCGCGACGGCTTAAGCCGCAGGCGCTGGTCCTGGGCCGCTCGCCGCAACCTCGGATTTCAGGGCAAAGCATCAGGCACAAAAAAACCCGCCTTGGCGGGTTTGATGTTCACAGGTGGTAAGCCTGCGATGACCTTGGTGCCCGGGAGAGGACTCGAACCTCCACGGAGTTGCCCCCGCTAGCACCTGAAGCTAGTGCGTCTACCAATTCCGCCACCCGGGCAGGTCAGGGCGCGAATTCTGCGGGCCCGCGATGCGGCTGTCAATGCGCCGCGAAGAAGCGGCACCCGGCGGGGCGATGCAGTGCAGGTCCTCAGAACGGCTTTGCCAGTGCCAGCCCGACAATGGCCAGGGCGGCCAGCAAGGTCAGCAGCGCTGCTTGGCGCAGGACCATCGGCAATGGACTCGGTGCCTGCGCACGCACGATGCGCCCCAGCGCATGGTCGAGCAGGACCTGCATCACCACCAGCGAGGCGACAAGGACCAGCTTGATCTGCAGCCAGTGCATCACGATCCAGCCTGCCTGCAGGGCGATGTATCCGCCGCAGCCGAGCACCACGAGCATCGCCGGCGTGGTCACCCAGCGGTGCCAGCTGCGCAGGCTCGCAAGCACCGAACGGCCGGCGGCAGAGTCCATCGCACGGTGGAGTGCCACGCCGAGCGCCGCGCCCAGCAGCCCGCTCACCCAGGCCGCGGCAGCGGTCACGTGCAGCAGCTTGAGCGCGGCATAGTCCAAAGACGGTCTCCGTGAAGCTCGGGCGCGCGGTCGCGGTGGCCGGAACTTCTTCTGGGCAGCGTGGCGACGGGCACAAAAAAACCCGCCTTGGCGGGTTTGATGTTCGCAGGTGGTAAGCCTGCGATGACCTTGGTGCCCGGGAGAGGACTCGAACCTCCACGGAGTTGCCCCCGCTAGCACCTGAAGCTAGTGCGTCTACCAATTCCGCCACCCGGGCAGGTCAGGGCGCGTATGTTGTCGATGCGCCGGGCGCTTGTCAACGCGTTTGTGGATGTGGCGCCGGTCGGGGCAAGCATCGATGCGCTCCTCGCAGGCGAAGCTGTACCATCGCGCCAATGGCTAAACCACCCAGCAAGCGCGGCGGCAGCCGCGACACGTCCGGTCCCGCGAAGCAGGGGGCCCGCAAGCGCGGCCCTGACGACGCCGGCCGCCCCCAACGAGACAGCGACAGCGGCGCGCGCGGCGCGACCGCACTGCCGCCGTGGATGCCCGATCCCGGCCTGCAACGGGCCTTGCGCTCGGGTGCGCCGAAGTCCGCTGCGACCCCCGCGCAGCCACCGCCAGCCGCGGCGCGTGGCGGGCGCTTCGAAGATCCCTACGCCACGCGCGAGGCGGCGCGCTACGCCAATCCGATCCCCAGTCGCGAAGCGATCCTGCAGGTGCTCGCCGATGCCGACGGGCCGATGACCGCCGAGGAGCTCGCAGCCAAGCTCGGCCTGACCGAACCCGACCGCGCCGACGCCCTGGGCAAGCGGGTCGCGGCGATGATGCGCGAAGGCCAGCTGCTGCAGAACCGCCGCGGCGGCCTGGTGCCGGCCAAGCGCATGGACCTGATCCCGGGCACGGTGATCGCCAATCCCGAAGGCTTCGGTTTCCTGCGCCCCGATTCGGGCAGCGGAGAGGATCTGTTCCTGCCGCCGGCGGAGATGCGCAAGGCCATGCACGGCGACCGCGTGCTGGCCAGCCTCACCAATGTCGATTCACGCGGCCGGCGCGCCGGTGTCGTCGTCGAGGTACTCGAGCGGCGCACCACGCGCCTCATGGGCCGTTTCTCGGTCGAACACGGCATCAGCTACGTCGTGCCCGACGATCGCCGCATCCAGCGCAATATCCAGATTCCCGCCGACGCGCGCCAGGAGGCGCAGCACGGTCAGCTGGTGGTCTGCGAGATCACCGCGCCGGGTGACGCGCACCGCCCGCCGATCGGCCGCGTGCTGACCGTGCTCGGTGACGTGCTCAAGCCGTCGCTGGTGGTCGAAGCCGCGATCCATGGCCACAACCTGCCGCACGAGTTCTCGCCGGCGGTGCTCGAGGAAGCCGCCGCGATACCGGTGGACGTGGAAGAACGGATGATCGGCGGCCGCGTCGATCTGCGCAGCCTGCCGCTGGTGACGATCGACGGCGAGGACGCCAAGGATTTCGACGACGCGGTGTACTGCGAGCCCAACCGCGACGGCTTCCGCCTGGTGGTCGCGATCGCCGACGTGTCCAACTACGTGCGCCCCGGCATGCCGCTCGACGACGAGGCCCAGTTGCGCGCGACCAGCGTGTACTTCCCCGGGTTCGTCGTGCCGATGCTGCCCGAAACGTTGTCCAACGGCATCTGTTCGCTCAAGCCCAAGGTCGACCGCATGTGCTTCGTCTGCGACATGCAGGTGCAGCGCGACGGCACGGTGTCGCATTCGAAGTTCTACGAGGCGGTGATGTATTCGCACGCGCGCCTGACCTACACCCAGGTGTGGAAGGCGGTCGGCGAGGACGATGCCGAAACGCGCGCGGCGATCGCGCCGGTGCTGCCGCAGGTCGAGCGCCTGCACCAGCTCTACGCGGTGCTCGCCAAGGCCCGGGCCAAGCGCGGCGCGATCGAGTTCGAGAGCAGCGAGGTGCGTTTCGTGCTCGACAACACCGGCGAGGTCACCCAGGCCGGCATGCTCCAGCGCAACGATGCGCACAAGCTGATCGAGGAATGCATGATCGCGGCCAATGTCCAGGCTGCGGAATTCCTGCTCGAAGCCGGCATTCCCGCGCCGTTCCGCGTCCACGACAAGCCGCCGGAGTCGAAGTACGCCGACCTGCTGGAGTTCCTCAAGGAGTTCTCGCTGCGCCTGCCGCCGTGGTCGAAGGTGCAGCCCAAGGACTTCACCCAGCTGCTGAAGAAGATCCGCGAACGACCCGATGCGACCCTGCTCGAGTCGGTGCTGCTGCGCAGCCAGAGCCAGGCGGTCTACACGACCGAGAACATCGGCCACTTCGGCCTGGCTCTTGCCGCGTATGCGCACTTCACCTCGCCGATCCGCCGCTATCCGGACCTGCTGGTGCATCGCGCGATCAAGCACGTGCTGTCGGGCCAGCCGCTGGCGAAGTTCCTCTACACGCCGCGCCTGATGGAGAGCCTGTCGCTGCAGTGCTCGGAGCGCGCGCGACGCGCCGACGAGGCCGAGCGCGAAGTCGACGAGCGCTACCGGGCGGCATGGATGGAGCAGCATGTCGGCGGCCAGTTCGACGGCGTGATCAGCGGCGTGACCAGCTTCGGTCTGTTCGTTGAACTCGATCAGTCGAAGGTCAACGGCCTGGTCCACGTCACCCAGCTGCCGAACGATTTCTACAGCTTCGATCCGATCCGGCGGACCCTCAACGGCCAGCGCGCCGGGCGCGAATACCGCCTGGGCGACCGGGTGCGGATCATCGTGCTCAAGGCCAGCCTGGAAGATCGCAAGATCGATTTCCGGCTCGTCGATCCGGATGCGGCCGAGCAGGGTGGGCCGAAACCGCTCCCGCCGCGCGGCAAGCCGGCCAAGCGCGAAAAGAAGCCTTACTGAGGTCACGCCCGTGGACAGTGCGCAAGCGGTGTACACGGGCGGCTGCCAATGCGGCGCGGTGCGCTTCCGGGCGCCGGGCCTGCTGGAGGCCTCGGTCTGTCATTGCCGCATGTGCCAGAAGGCCTTCGGTGCGTACTACGCACCGCTGGTCTCGGTCGAAGAGGCCACGTTCCGATGGACCCGCGGCGCGCCCCGGCGCTATGCATCGTCGAACCTGGTGCAACGCGGCTTCTGCGCCGACTGCGGAACGCCGCTGACCTACGAGTCGCCCCAGGGGCTGGCCATTGCCGCAGGTGCGTTCGACACACCGGCGCGTCTGCCGCCGGTGATCCAGTACGGCACCGAGGCGGCGCTGCCGTTCGTGGACGCGCTGGCGCAGCTTCCCAGGCGGCGCAGCGACGACGAGGCCGCGAGCGCGTTCATGGCCGACATCGTCTCCAACCAGCACCCAGATCACGACACCTGAGCCGCCGCGCAGGGCCTGCTCAGGCGCGCTCGTGTACGCTTGCCGACCCGTTTCCCGTCTCTCCAGCGCACGTATGAGCAACAAGCAGAACCAGTGGATCGTCGGCATCAATGCCGTCGCGGCGGCCGTCGAGCACGACGCCGAGAACGTGCGCGAGGTCCTGCTCGAAGCCGGCGCGAAGAATCCGCGCATCGTCGAGATCGAATCGAGCGCGCGTCGCCGCGACATCGACGTGCGCCGGGTCAACCAGCAGGCGCTCGATGGCGTCGCCGGCGGCCTGCGCCACCAGGGCGCGGTTGCGCGCTATGCGGCGGCGAAAACCTGGGACGAGGACGAACTCGAAGGCCTGGTGGAGGCCGCCGAGGGCAAGGCCCTGCTGCTGGTGCTCGACGGTGTGCAGGATCCGCACAACCTCGGCGCCTGCCTGCGCAGCGCAGCCGCGGCCGGGGTCACTGCAGTCGTGATTCCCAAGGACAAGGCGGTGCAGGTCAATGCCACGGTGCGCAAGACATCCGCCGGCGCCGCGGACAGCGTGCCGGTCGTGCGCGTGACCAACCTGTCGCGCACGCTGCGCGACCTGCAGAAGCTCGGCGTCTGGATCTACGGCCTGGCCGGCGAGGCCGACGCGTCGCTGTATGCGCTCGATCTGCGCGGCAACGTCGCCCTGGTACTGGGCGGCGAAGCCGACGGCCTGCGTCGCCTGACCCGCGAACATTGCGACCAGTTGGTGACGATCCCGATGCCCGGCGTCGATGTGGCCGGTGGCGTGGAGAGCCTCAACGTGTCGGTGGCCGCAGGTGTGACCCTGTTCGAAGCGGTCCGCCAGCGCCAGGGCTGACCCCGGGAAACCTCCGTGGCAGGCGGTGCGTGCGTGCACGCCAGGGACGGCGAGGGGCGAGCGCGCGTCCGTGTGTGTTGCCCTGACTGCTGGTACTGACGCTTGCCTGGCCGGTCGCCGCATTCGTGCCACCGCCGGGCGATCCGCCGGCGGGCGCGCTGCGCGATTCCAGCGGTCTGGACCGGCAGGTGTCCGGTGGCCCGCTGATACCGGTCGAGCTGCAGCCGGGCGTCGTCCCGTCTGTGCTCAGACTCGCCGAGGATGAAACCGGCGGTCTGTGGGTCGGTGCTTGCGGGCGGCAGCTGTTCCGCGTGTGCGACGACTGATTCCGGTCGATTCAGTCGCGCGTCGCTAGCATTGCCCGGCGGCGGCAGGGACGACCCTGCCGGGACACACCGCTCCCGGGGACGGCCCCATCGCCACGGTGGAGGCAGCGTATGTCGTGGATCATTCTCGTTCTGGCCGGGCTGTTCGAGATCGCCTGGGCGATCGGCCTCAAGTACACCGAAGGCTTCACCCGGCTCTGGCCCAGCGTCGCCACGCTGGCGGCCATGGCGATCAGCATCGGCCTGCTGGGCGTTGCGATGCGGACGCTACCCGTGGGCACGGCCTATGCCATCTGGGTCGGTATCGGCGCCGTCGGCACGGTCATCCTCGGCATCGTGCTGATGGGCGATCCGGCGACGCCGGGACGTCTGATCAGCCTGGGCCTGATCGTCATGGGCATCGTCGGGCTGAAGCTCGCAAGCTGACTGCAGGGCTGATACGCGCACCGCACGCACTGCGCGGTCGCACAGGCCGCGCGCTGTGATGACGCATGCAGGCCCGCGCCCGCGCAACGCGCTGCTGGTGCAAGCGGTCCGCATCGGGGACCATTGCCGGCCCCGCGCGGCGGCCCTGCCACGCGGGTCGCCTGTCTTTTCTTGCCGGAAGTGCCTGTGCTGAGTGTCGTCGCGATCGTTCTTGCGTCCTATGTGGTGTTGCGCCTGGTGGGGCCGCTTCGCCTGTCCTGGCCGGTCCGCAGCGCGCTGGCGCTACTCGTGTACGGGCTGGCCCTGCATCACCGCATCGTCGCGCGCTTCGCCGGGAGCATGGCGTCGCCCGAGCTGCCGAAACTCGTGATCGCCACGCTGGGGACCGGCTTCATCGCGTTGCTGCTGACGGCGGTATTCGTGCTCGTGCTGGACGCGGTGACGCTGCTGGCGCGGGTCCTGCGTCGGCGGGGGGCGCTCGCGCGCCTCCGCGCGCCGGGGCCGAGGCCTGCGGCCGCGGCGCTGGCCCTGCTGCTGGCGCTGTACGGGACCTGGCAGGCGATGGCGGTCCCGAAGGTCCGGCAGGTCGAGATCGCGATCGACGGGCTGCCGGCGGCCTTCGAGGGCTACCGCGTACTGCAGTTGACCGATATCCACGCGAGCCGGCTGCTGACCGGCGACTGGGTCGCCGATGTCGTCGCGGCGGCGAACGCGCAGCAGCCCGACCTGGTCGTCATCACCGGCGATCTGGTGGACGGCAGTGTGGAGGCGCGCGCCGACGACGTGCGGCCGCTGGCTGGCCTGCGCGCGTCCGACGGCGTCGTGGCGATTACCGGCAACCACGAGTACTACGCCCAGTACCGGGCATGGATGGATGCCTTCCGCGCGCTGGGCATGCAGGTCCTGGAGAACACGCATCTGGGGATCGCGCGCGGGGATGCGGTGCTGACCATCGCCGGCGTCACCGATCCGGTGGCCGAACGCTACGGCCTGCCAGGCCCCGATCTCGACGCAGCGCTCGCCGGCGCTCCGCCGCAGGCGCCGGTAATCCTGCTCGACCATCGCCCCGTCGCGGCGCGCGAAGCCGCCTCGCGCGGCGTCGCGCTGCAGCTCTCGGGACATACGCATGGCGGTCACATCACCGGCATGCACCGGCTCGTCGCGCGTGCGAACGGTGGCTTCGTCTCGGGTCTGTACCGGGTGGCCGGCATGCAGCTCTATGTCAGCAATGGCGCCGGCCTGTGGCCGGGCTTCGCCACGCGCATCGGCGTGCCGTCCGAGATCACCGTGCTGACCCTGCGCCGCGCGCCGGGCTGAGTGCGTTCGCGCGGGTGGATCAGTCGGCCGGGGGTGCCATCGCCGGCCATGCATTGGCGATGCGGCAGAACAGCTGCGCGGTCAGCGTCGTGTCGTAGAGCGCCGAATGCGCCTGGTTCTGGTCCCATTCCAGCCCCGCCGCCGCGACCGCGCGCGCCAGCACGGTCTGCCCGTAGGCCACGCCGGCCAGGGTCACCGTGTCGAACACGCTGAACGGATGGAAGGGGTTGCGCTTGTGCTGGGTGCGCGCCACTGCGGCGTTGACGAAGCCCAGATCGAAATGCGCGTTGTGGCCGACCAGGATCGCGCGCTGGCAATTGTGGTGGCGCACCGCGTTGCGCACGTGCGCGAACACATGGTCGAGCGCGTCGTACTCGGGCTTGGCGAAGCGGAACGGATGATGGATATCGATGCCGGTCACTTCGAGCGACTGCGGATCGATCGACGTGCCGTCGGCCGGTTCGACATGCGCGTGCACGGGACTGCCGGGCACCAGGCGGCCGTCGTCGTCGAGATCCAGCGGGATCGCGGCAATTTCCAGCAGGGCGTGGCGACGCGCCTCGAAACCGCCGGTTTCGACGTCGACGACGACCGGCAGGAAGCCGCGGAAGCGGCGGGACATCGGGGTGTGTGACGCCGTTTCGGCGGGTGCTGCAGCTTCGCTCATGGGCGCAAGCCTAGCAGAGCGGGGTGACTCGACTGCGCGGTGGACGCGTTAGCGGGAGGCGGAGGCGCGCGGCCCACGCAGGACCGTCCATACGCCGGACCGCATTGCGGAATGGACGGCGCAGCGGTGCGCCCCGCAGCGGCGGAGGGCGTGGTTTGCCACGACGCCCGCCGCGGGCCCTGGCGGTACTTTTCGGCGACTCACGACACCGTGTTGGTGAAGTCGCGCTTGTCGCGCGGCAGCAGTGGCTCGTCGCCCCTGACCTGGAACCAGATGTTCTCGGCGATGTTGGTCGCGTGGTCGCCGATGCGCTCGATGTTCTTGGCCATGAACAGCAGGTGCGTGCTTGGCGTGATCGCGCGTGGATCTTCCATCATGTAGGTCAGCAGCTCCCGGAACAGGCCGGTGTAGACCGTGTCGATCTCTGCGTCCTGGGCGCGCACGCGCCGGGCGGCGTCGGGATCGCTGTCGCGGAACGCGACGAGGACCTCGCGCACCTGGCGCACCGCCAGCTGGCCGAGCTGGGTCAGGCCACGCGTATAGGGCAGGGGCGGTGCGAGGTTGAGCGCGGTCGAGCGCTTGGCGACATTCGCCGCGTAGTCGCCGATGCGCTCGATGTCGGCGGCGATGCGCAGGGCCGCGAGGATGTCGCGCAGGTCGCGCGCCAGCGGCCCGCGCAGCGCGAGCTTCATGACGTCCTGGCTGATCTCCTGCTCGAGCGTGTCGATGGCCTCGTCGTTGGCGATGATGCGCGCGGCCGCCTTGTCGTCGCGGCGCTCGACCACGTCGAGCGCGGCTTCCAGCTGCGCTGCCGCCATCTCGCCCATGCGCAGGATCTCGCTGGTCAGACGGGCGCGTTCGTCGTCGTAGCTCTTGACGATGTGCTCGGTGGGTTGGTTGGGCATGGCGGGTACCTGGAGAGGAGGTGGCGGCAGTGGAAGGAACTGCAATGACACTGAAGTCTGATGGCGAGCGCTCGTCCGGCCGCGCGCAGCACGCGCGGCGTTCGGCAGGGCGCGCGGCAGTGCCGCGCAAGCGGCCCTGCCTCACCCAAACCGGCCGGTGATGTAGTCCTCGGTCTGCTGCTTGGAGGGATTGGAGAAGATGGTTTCGGTGGTGTCGTGCTCGATCAGGTCGCCGAGATACATGAAGGCGGTGTAGTCGGAGACGCGCGCCGCCTGCTGCATGTTGTGGGTGACGATGACGATCGTGTAGTCGAGCTTGAGCTCCTCGACCAGCTGCTCGATGCGGCTGGTGGAGATGGGGTCCAGCGCGGAGGTCGGCTCGTCGAGCAGCAGGACATCCGGATGCAGGGCGACGGCGCGGGCGATGCACAGGCGCTGCTGCTGACCGCCCGACAGGCCCAGCGCGTTCCGCCCCAGCTTGTCCTTCACCTCGTTCCACAGCGCCGCCTGGGTCAGCGCCTGCTCGACGCGGACATCGAGATCGGCCTTCGAGAGCTTCTCGTGATGGCGGATCGCGTAGGCCACGTTCTCGAAGATCGTCATCGGGAACGGCACCGGCTTCTGGAACACCATGCCGACCTTGCTGCGCAACCGGTTCATCGGATACTTCGGCGACAGGATGTTCTCGCCGTCGAGCAGCAGTTCGCCGCTGGCGGTCATGTTCGGATACAGGGCGTAGATGCGGTTGAAGGTGCGCAGCAGCGTCGATTTGCCGCAGCCCGAAGGGCCGATCAGTGCGGTCACGCGCTTTTCCGGAATCTCCAGGTTGATGCCCTTGAGCGCGTGGAAATCACCGTAGTGGAAGTCCAGCCCGCGCGCGGCGATCTTGACCGGCGTCGGCGCCAGCTGGGTGCGCGCCTGCGTCGCCAGCGCGATGCGATGCGACGGAGCGGTGTGGAGGTCGTTCATGGACGGGTCCAGGCTGAGATTAGTCATTGGGAATCTTGTTGCGCAGCAGGATCGCGCGCGCACCGAGGCTGACCAGCAGGACGAAGCAGGTCAGCACCAGCGCGCCGGCCCAGGCCAGCTGTTGCCAGGATTCGTAGGGGCTGCCCGCGTACTGGTACATCACCACCGGGACGCTGGCCATCGGCTGCATGATGTTGCTGTTCCAGTACTGGTTGCCGAATGCGGTGAACAGCAGGGGCGCGGTCTCGCCGGAAATGCGCGCAAGGGCCAGCAGCACGCCGGTGACGATGCCGGCCGAAGCGCTGCGGTAGAGCACCTGCACGACGACCTTCCACTGCGGCACCCCGAGCGACAGTGCGGCCTCGCGCATCTGCGTGGGCACCAGCTGCAGCATCTCGTCGGTGGTGCGCACGACCACCGGCAGCACGATGAACGCCAGGGCGATCGCGCCGGCCAGCGCCGAGAAGCGGCCGCCGGTGGTCATCACGAACGCGGTGTAGACGAACAGGCCCAGCACGATCGACGGCGCCGACAGCAGGATGTCGTTGATGAAGCGCACGACGATGCCGGCCTTGCGGGCACGGCCGTACTCCGACAGCCAGGTGCCCGCGGCGACGCCGAGCGGCGTGCCGATGGCGATCGCCAGCCCGCACATGACCGCGCTGCCGAAGAAGGCGTTGAGCAGGCCGCCTTCCTGCATCGGCGGCGGGGTCATCTGGGTGAACAGCGCCGGGTTGATGCCGCCGGCGGCCTTGGACACCAGCGTCCACAGGATCCAGCCGAGGAAGAACAGACCGAACGCTGCGGTCAGGCAGCCCATGAGGACCGCGATGGCATTGCGCACGCGACGGCGTGCGTAGAGACGGTCGGCGACCTTGCGCTCGCGGTCGAGGACGGTGGCGGCGCTCATCAGGTGCCCTCCCTGCGGGCCAGCCGCATCAGCATCAGGCGGGCGAGCGCCAGCACGATGAAAGTGACGATGAACAGGACGAAGCCAAGCAGCAGCAGTGCCGAGCGGTAGGTTTCGGTGGCTTCACCGAAGTCGTTGGCGATCAAGGCCGCGATGGTCGTTCCCGGCTCCAGCAGCGACGGCGTCAGGCGCACCGAGTTGCCGATGACGAAAGCCACGGCCATCGTCTCGCCGAGCGCGCGGCCCAGACCGAGGAAGATGCCGCCGATGACGGCCGAGCGGGTGTAGGGCAGCACGATGTCCCAGCTCACTTCCCACTTGGTCGAGCCGAGGGCGTAGGCCGATTCCTTCAGGCGGGTCGGCACGGTCAGGAACACTTCGCGCATCACCGCCGAGATGAAGGGGATCACCATGATCGCGAGCACGAAGCCTGCGGTCAGCGTGCCGATGCCGAGCGGCGGACCGCGGAACAGGGCGCCCAGGCCCGGGATCCCGCCGAGCGTGTCGTTGAGCCACGGCGTGATGTGGGTCGTCATCACCGGCACGAACACGAACAGACCCCACATGCCGTAGATGATCGAGGGGATGCCAGCGAGCAGTTCGATCGCCGTGCCCACCGGGCCGCGCAGCCAGCGCGGCGCGACTTCGGTCAGGAAGAAGGCGATGCCGAAACTCACCGGAACCGCGACGATCATGGCAATGAGCGCGGTGACGATGGTGCCGACGATCGGCGCCAGTGCGCCGTAGCGGTTCTCGACCGGGTTCCAGTCGGAGCTGGTGAAGAACGACAGCCCCTGCGAAGCCAGGGCGTCGCGGCCGCCCCACAGCATCGACAGCGCAGCGCCGGCGAGCGCCAGCATCACGAATACGACGGTGGCGGTCAGGATGATCTTGAACAGGCGGTCGGCGCGGGCATCGCGGAGGTCGCGGGTGCTCGGCGCCGGCACGGGGGAAGGGATAGCGGCGTGCATTGGAAAGTCCGGGAGGGAAGAGCCGCGGAGCGCAGCCGGCAGTCCGGATGAGCCGGCCTGCGCTGCAACGGTGGGTCGCCGATCTTCCGGCGAGTCGATGCTGGCTCCGGATGGGGCCAGGCATCACCGGGCCGGTCTTGCGACCGCGCCCGCTTCCGCGGACGCGGTCTTCAATCTCACTGGAACTCTGCAGCCCAGTAGGCCTCGATCTGCTGCACCAGCTCCGGCGGCAGCGGCACGTAATGCAGCTCGCTCGCCTGGGCCTGGCCCGATTCGAAGGCCCACTTGAAGAAGTCGCGCGCGGCCCGGCTGCGCGCTGCGTCCTTGGGCTGCTTGGGCATCAGCATGAAATTCGTCGCGGTGATCGGCCACGCATCAGCGCCCGGGGCATTGGTGATGACCAGGCTGAAGTCCTGCGCACTGGCCCAGTCGGCGGTCACGGCGGCCGCGGCGAAGCTTTCCTCGCTCGGCTGTACCCAGTTGCCAGCCGCGTTCTGCAGCGACGCGTAGGGCATGCCGTTCTGCAGGGCATAGGCCAGCTCGACGTAACCGATCGACCCCTTGATCTGCTGCACGTACGAGGCGACGCCTTCATTGCCCTTGCCGCCCACGCCCGAGGGCCACTGCACCGAGGTGCCTTCGCCGACCCGCGACTTCCAGTCCGGGCTGACCTTGGACAGGTAATTGGAGAAGTTGAACGTGGTGCCCGAGCCATCGGAGCGGTGAACGAGGCTGATCTTGCCGGCGGGCAGGTTCAACCCCGGGTTGAGCGCGGCGATCGCCGGGTCGTTCCAGCTGGCGACCTTGCCGAGGAAGATGTCGGCCAGCAGCGCGCCGGTCAGCTTGAGCTGGCCCGGCTGCAGCCCTTCGACATTGAGTACCGGCACCACGCCACCGATGGCGGAGGGGAACTGGCCAAGGCCCGCGGCCTGCAGCTCGGCGCTGTCGAGCGGCTTGTCGGACGAACCGAAATCGACAGTGCCGGCCTTGATCTGGGCGATGCCGCCGCCCGAGCCGATCGACTGGTAGTTGATCCTGTTGCCGGTGGCGGCGTTGTAATCGGCCGACCACTTCGACACCAGCGGATAGATGAAGGATGCCCCCGCGCCCGAGACCTCCGCGATCGCGCGGTCCCCGGCCGGCTGCGCGGCACCGGGCGCGTCGGCGCCGGGACCACCACAGGCGGCAAGAAAGAGGAGCGAGGACAGCGCAAGCGCGCCGATCCGGATCGTCTGGGACATGCGTGACTCCATCTGAAGGCGGCAACGCGCGGCGTCGCCTCGATCCGGGTATGGAATGATGTTTGTGTTACAGCCGTATGACGCGCGAACCATCTGGCGGTGATGGCGGGCGAAACACGGGCTCTACGATCGGTGCCGCGTGCGGGCCTGAACGACACGCTCGTCCGGGCGCCGCGAATGCAAGGATGCGCGCGCCAGGCATCGGTTCCCGGTGAAGAGGCGTGGGGGTGCTGGCGCACCCGGTGGCGATGCCGCCACTGGATCGCCGGATCGCGCGTCCCGCCCAGCGGGCGGCTCGCTCGGAACAAAGAAACGGGCCCGAAGGCCCGCTGGAAGGAGGGGAGGAAGATCTGATCTGTCGACGTGAATCAATAGCGCGCGTTGTCCGCCCAGTAGCGCTCGATCTGCTGCACCAGCGCAGCCGGCAGCGGCACGTAGCCGAGCTGACGGGCCTGCGGGCCGCCGTTGGCGTAGACCCAGCTGAAGAACTCCTGCGCGTTCCTGGCGCCGGCGCGGTTGCGCGGCTGGCGGTGCATGAGGATGAAGTTGGTCGCGGTGATCGGCCAGGAGTTCTCGCCGGGCGCGTTGGTCATGACCAGGAAGAAGTCGCGGCTGGCGCCCCAGTTGGCACTTGCTGCGGCAGCGGAAAAGGTTTCCTCGCTCGGGTTGACGAAGTTGCCGGCGGCGTTCTTCAGGCGCGAGTAGGCCATGCGGTTCTGCAGCGCGTAGGACAGCTCGACATAACCGATACCGCCCTTGATCTGCCTGACATAGGCGGCGACGCCCTCGTTGCCCTTGCCGCCGATGCCCACCGGCCACTGCACGGTGGTGCCTTCGCCGACGCCGTTCTTCCAGTCCGGACTGACCTTGGACAGGTAGTTGACGAAGTTGAAGGTGGTGCCGGAGCCGTCCGAACGATGGACGACGGTGATGCGCGCGTCGGGCAGGGCGATGCCAGCGTTGAGCGCCACGATTGCCGGATCGTTCCAGCGGGTGATCCTGCCCAGGAAGATGTTGGCCAGGGTGGCGCCGTCGAGCTTCATCGCGCCGGCCGCCACGCCTTCGACGTTGACGATCGGCACCACGCCGCCGATCACCGACGGAAACTGCACCAGGCCCGACTTGGCCAGGTCTTCCGGCGGCAGCGGCGCGTCGGACGAGCCGAAGTCCACGGTGCCGGCCTTGATCTGGGCGATGCCGCCGCCCGAGCCGATCGACTGGTAGTTGACCTGCTTGCCGGTGGCGGTGCGGTAGTCGGCCGACCAGCGGGTCATCGCCGGGTAGACGAACGAAGCGCCAGCGCCGGTGACGTCGCTGGCCATGGCGGGCGCGGCGAACGTGGCCGCCAGCAATGTGGTCGCCAGCGCGGCGGCGGCGACACGGTTCTTGAGCAATGCGTGCATGGAAACCCCTGGAGTGGTGGACGGCCTGTGGCGCCGTGCGGCGTATTTGACGGCCGGCCCATGACAATTCCGCGTCAGCCCGGTGACCTGGGCATGACCTGGCATGCGCGCAGGGCGCGCGCGGCGATACCGTCATCCGACTGTCATGCCGATGCCATCGGGCTGTCAGCAAATCTACGCAACCTGCGCACCGTCGCTAACGCGTGCTCGACCGCAGCCCGATCCAGGCCGGCGCGGCGCGCGTGCACAGGCGCACCCACATCTCACTCCTTACGGGAATCCACCATGCGTCATTCCATCCTGGCCGCGTCCGTTGCTCTTGCCGTCGCGTCCGTGTCGTTCTCCGCCGCTGCACAGAGCCAGGGCCGCGATGCCGAGGTCGCCGCCCTGCGCGCGCAGCTGGCCGAGATGCAGGCCAAGCTCGATGCGCTGGAACTCCGCTCCGACGCCCAGTCCGACATCAACATCGGCACGCAGGAAAGCCTGGACAGGATGGCCACCACGATGCCGGTGGTCGACACCAAGGGCGGCCTGAAGGTCACCTCGGCCGACAAGAAGTTCGAGTTCTCCGCCGGTGGTCGCATCCATTTCGATGCCTACGCATTCGATCGCGACGAAGCCGCGTCCACCGGCACCACCGAGTTCCGCCGCGCGCGCATCACCCTGGGCGGCAAGGCCTACGGCTGGGAGTACAAGTTCGAGCAGGACTTCGGCGCCGGCAGCGGCCTTGACGGCTTCCGCGACGTCTACATCGCCAGGTCGGCGCTGGGCGGCAAGTTCACCATCGGCCACTTCAAGCCGTACCGCTCGATGGAAGAGCTGACCAGCTCCAACGAGATCCTGATGATGGAGCGCCCGTTCGCCTCGGCGACCGGCCTGTTCAACGGCCGCCAGTTCCAGCAGGGCGTCGGCTACATGCGCGCCGACGGCAACCACACGGCGGGCGTGTCGGTGTTCAATCTGCGCAGCGCGTCGGGCACCCGCAACGAAGGCGTCGGCGCGGCTGGCCGTGTGACCTTTGCGCCGATCAATACCGAGGAAAGCACGCTGCACTTCGGCGGCTGGGCCAGCCAGGAGAACGCGAACCAGGGCTCGGCGGATCTCGCGGCCAGCGTGAGTTATGCCGGCCGTCGCGGGCCGTCCCAGGTCATCGCCACGACCACCGGCGCCAGCCGTGACACCGTCACCGCCGTGGGTGTCGAAGCCGCCGGCTCGTTCGGTCCGCTGTTCTTCCAGGCCGAGTACGCCAACGCCACCTTCGGTCGTCCGCTCGGCGCCGACCAGGACGTGGCCACGTGGTACGTGCAGGGCAGCTGGCTGCTCAACGGTGGCCACAAGCCCTACAAGCCGACGAGCGGCATCTTCGGGTCGCCCAAGGTCACCGACAAGGGGCTGTGGGAGCTGACCGCGCGCTACGACACGATCGAGAACAAGGACATCCGCAACATGGACGTCAGCAGCTGGATCGTCGGCATGAACTACTACGTCAATCCGAGTCTGCGCTTCATGTTCAATTACACCAACGGCGAC
This sequence comes from Luteimonas chenhongjianii, assembly GCF_002327105.1. Taxonomy (GTDB): domain Bacteria; phylum Pseudomonadota; class Gammaproteobacteria; order Xanthomonadales; family Xanthomonadaceae; genus Luteimonas; species Luteimonas chenhongjianii. Next base: position 1,587,870 of record NZ_CP023406.1, read on the forward strand.
GACAGCTTCACCGGCGACAAGACCGGCCAGTACGCACTGCGCACGCAGTTCTCGTTCTGATCGACGCCCAGCGCGCGACCCGAAGGCCCGCGGCGCAAGCCGTGGGCCTTTCGCGTTGGCCAGAAGCCGCGAGGCGGCGTAATCGCGCGCCTTTCCCGTCGCCATGTAGCCGGCGCGCTCGTAGGCGGCGCCGGCGTTGAAGTCGACCTGGCACTCTTCGGCGGAGCTGCTGCTGGTCTCAGTGGCTTTCCGCTCACGGCGAGCTGCTTGCCGTCTCCGGCGAAACGTGTCCGCCGTCGATGAACTGACCAGCGTCTTCAACCAGCTTCGCCGCCAGCCCCGGTGCAGTCCAGCGTGTGCATGGGAACTGACACGATAATCGTGGCTTGGCCGCCGAGATGAAAAGGAAAAGGCGGCGGGATCCCGCCGCCCTTGATTGCATCCAGGTCGCTTGGCTTACCGCGGCACCTCATGGTAGATGACCACTACTTCGATCACCTGACCACCGGTTCCGTACACCACGACGATGGTCACATGCGCGTCCCGGAATACCACCTCCGCACTGCAGGGGCAGTTGCCATCAGCTCTGGTGGCGGTTGCGGCAGCACCGCGCGAGGCCACACGGACCTCCTCACGCGAGAGCGAGCCGATCGGCAACACGAAGGCTCCGGACTTCGTGATGCCTACTGCCGTAAGGACTTCATCATCGAGCGTATTGATCTGGACGTAGCGGACGCCGTCCTTTTCGAACTCGTATACCCGGAAGTTCGGGCTCTGGGAGATACTCGGCGCCGCGGGGACGGCCTCGCCAAGGCCACGAATCGCATGCGCATCGGACGGGAATCGCACCTGCTGCGCGCTTGCAGCCCCGGCCCCAATGACTACAGCAAGAGAAAGTGTCAGGCTTGCGAACAACTTCATTATCGAAACTCCATTTCGAGGATGAATGCCGGCGGCCAAGCCGGCGTGACGGTTATACCCCCGTCCTGCCAGTTGCCGCCACACTCGGCAAGGAAGACGCGCAAGTCTGAAATAGGTCACGTTCCGCGCTCCCTGTATCTCAGGGCCGTCGAGCGGTACCGCGGGGCCTCACGTGCCAGGTTCCGGGCCTCCTCCTCCCATGCGACGCCTTCACGTAGCCGCCGCTCCCTGTCGCGTCAGCGAGCGCGCGCGTTCGAAGTAGGGGCCGCCTGAGCATCAGCCCAGGCCGCTTTCGTGGAGTGCGGCCGCTTCACGCGATCCGAGAAGGCGCCGACCAGAACCCTGCCTCGGTCAGCGACTGCTGCAGGACGGCCGTCGCGCAGTGTGGACGGCCGCGTAGCGCGGCTTGCGCATCATGGCGGCGTGCGCGCCCCTTCTGGTGCGCTGCCGCTCTGGATAGAGCAGGTCGTGCGCGGCGTCGTAGGCGACCATGCGCAGTCGTCAGCAGTCCGCCGGCTTGCGCAGGTCCAGTGGCTGTGGCCGCTGCAGCGGGCCTGCGCCTTCGGTGCGTCTCCGGCGCGCGAAGCGCCTTGGGCAGCCGTCCCGCAGGGAGCAGCGGCATCATTTCAGGTGAGTCATGGCGCTTCCGTAGCTATGGCGAACGGCGCGCGGGTCAGCGCACGCACTTGATCTGGATGGGGTAGAGCGCCTCGACCTGGCGCTTCTTGGTCTTGTCCCAGGGGTTGCCTGCATCGCGCGCGCGGCGCGCGCAAGCCCGACTTTCGACCCAGGGCGGCACGTGGCGCTGCAGGTAGCATGTACGGCCGCGCCGGCTGAGACGGCGCGTCAACAGGACCCGCGACCGTGCGGGTCCCTCGTTCCGCAGTCCCGGGGAGTTATGTGAGCAAGCCGCAATCCAATCGAGTCCGCCTGTTGCAGGCGGCGTGGGCGACCGCCGCCCTGTTGCCATGCCTGGCCTTCGCCCAGGTGGCCGAACCGGTCGACCTCGATGTCGTCGCCAAGATCCGTCATGAAGCCTTCCAGCGCTCCCAGGTGGCCGCCAATCTCAAGGAGCTCACCGAGACCATCGGCCCGCGCCTGACCAATTCGCCGGCCTACGAGCGCTCGAGCGAGTGGGCGCGCGGCAAGCTCAGCGGGTATGGCCTGAGCAACGTGCACGATGAGGTCTACGACCCGGCCTTCGGCCGCGGCTGGGAATTCCGTGCCTCGCGCGTGGAGTTGATCGCGCCGCGCGAACTGCCGATCCATGCGCTGCCCAAGGCGTGGACGCCCGGCACCAACGGCCCGGTTGAAGGCGAGCTGGTGCGTGCCTCGTTCAAGACCATCGAAGACATCGAGGCGCAGCGCGGCAAGCTGGGCGGCAAGATCGTGCTGCTCGACGAGGCGCGCGCCTACAAGCCGTCCGACAGGCCCGATTTCCGCCGCCACAGCGAGGAATCCCTCGGCGAGCTGCAGACCTTCCCGATGCCGCAGGAGGCCGAGCCGGGCGCGCAGGACAAGCGCCTCGACGAGTACCGCAAGCGCCAGGCGCTGGTGCGTGCGCTCAACACCTTCTTCGCCGAGGAAGGCGTGCTGGCGACGTTGTCGATCAGCTCCTGGGACAACGGCATCGTCCGCGTGATGGGCGGCGGCGGCCGCAAGGCGGGCGATCCAGAGGGCGTGCCCGATCTGGTCGTGGCCGCCGAGCACTACAACCAGCTGGTGCGGGCTGTCGACACCAAACAGGCTCCGCGCCTGCGCGTGGATGTCGATGCACGTTTCACCAGCGATGCCGACCTGCCGGCGACCAATACCTTCGCCGAGCTGCGCGGCAGTTCGAAGGCCAACGAGACGGTGATCATCGGCGCGCATCTCGACTCCTGGCACACCGGCACCGGCGCGGCCGACAACGGCGCGGGCGTGGTGGTGATGATGGAGGCGATGCGCATCCTCAAGGCGATCGACGCGCGCCCGAAGCGCACGATCCGCATCGCGCTGTGGGGCGGCGAGGAGCAGGGCCTGCACGGCTCGGCAGGCTACGTCTCCAGGCATCTGGCCGACTGGCCCGCGCCGACCGATCCGGAGCAGCAGGCATTGCCGCGTGCATTCCAGAGCGGCACTGGCCCGCTGCAGCGTCGGGCCGGGTTCGACCGGTTCTCGACCTACTTCAACTTCGACAACGGCACCGGCCGGATCCGCGGCATCTATGCGCAGGAAAATCACGCTGCCGTTCCGGTGTTCCGCGCCTGGCTGGCACCGTTCGCCGATCTCGGTGCCACGGTCGTGACCACCCGCAACACCGGCAGCACCGACCACATCTCGTTCGACCGGGTCGGCCTTCCGGGCTTCCAGTTCGTGCAGGATCCGGCGGACTATTTCAGCAACGTGCACCACACGCATCTCGACACCTACGACCACGTGGTGCCGGACGACCTCAAGCAGGCGGCGGCGATCATCGCCTCGTTCGCCTATCACGCCGCGATGCGCGACGAACGCCTGCCGCGCAAGCCGTTCACCGATCGCGAGGAATGATCCGCTGCGACACGCCGGCGATTGCCGGCGTGTCGCAGGCGCGGATGCGGCGGTGCGGCCTCACCGGGCCTCCCGAGGCCGGATCCGGGCGCCGCGCAGGCGCAACCGGTCGCGGACAGCCGTTATGGCGATGGCGTCGCCGATTCCGCGGCAGCCGAGCGCAGTCCGCCCTGCAGGACCTGCTCGGCCGTCGCCCTGCGGTTCTCGACCGAACTCGTCCACTTGCCCCAGGCGCCAGGGTCGATTGCATCGTCGTTGTTGCCGAGCCGCTTCAGCCGTTGCTGGTCCTCGTCGGTCAGCACCTGTCCCTTGAGCGGTTCGAGGTGGCGCACGTCGCCTACGGCCATGCCGAGCTTCTCCGCCACACCCTGGCCGTAGCGGTCGTGCACGAGGAAGAAGTGCCACAGCATGCGTTCCTGCACGTCGCGCTCGCAGGCCGACAGCATGGTGGCCATGGTGTCGATCAGGTCCTCGCGCTCCCAGTCCATCATGGTGTTGAAGCGGCCGCGTGCCTGCACGTAGTCGTTGCGCCGCTCCAGCACGCTGCGGGTGAGCGGGCCGGTGATCACCGGCGGATTGTTCGGGCCCATGGCCGGCGCTTCCTGCAAGCCGTTGTGGATGGAGGGCTCGAAGTTGATGTGCGGGTTCTGTCCGGGCGCGAGGTCGACCGCGTAGGCCATCTGCCCGCCACGCATGTTGGTCTGCACGCGCTGCACCCCCTTGGGCTGGTTCACAGGCAGCTGCAGATAGTTGGTGCCGACCCGGTAGCGCTGTGTATCGGAGTAGGAGAACGTGCGGCCGACCAGCATCTTGTCGTCGGAGAAGTCCAGCCCGTCCACCAGCACGCCGGTGCCCATCGCGATCTGCTCGCTCTCGTTGTGCTGGTCCTGGACATTGCGATTGAGCGTCATCACGCCCACGTGGCGCAGCGGGAAGTCGTGCTCCGGCCAGATCTTGGTGTCGTCGAGCGGGTCCCAGTCGAGCTCGGGATGGTCGTGGTCCTCCATGATCTGCACGTACATGTCCCACTGCGGGTAATCCCCGCGTTCGATGGATTCGTACAGGTCCTTGGAGTGCGAGCCGAGGTCCTGCCCCTGCACCTTGGCGGCTTCCTCGGCGGTCAGGCTGGCCACGCCGCAGCGTGGATGGAAGTGGTACTTCACCAGCGCCGTGTTGCCTTCGGCGTTGACCATCTTGTAGGTGTTCACGCCGAACCCTTCCATGTGCCGGTAGCTGGCGGGAATGCCGCGTGGGCTGAAGAGGTGGGTGAGCATGTGCATCGACTCCGGCGTCTGGCTCATGAAGTCGAAGATGCGGTTGGGCTCCTGGCGGAAAGTGACCGGGTCGGGCTTGAGCGAATGGATGACGTCGGGGAACTTGATCGCGTCGCGGATGAAGAACACCGCGAGGTTGTTTCCGACCAGGTCCCAGTTGCCGTCCTCGGTGTAGAACTTCACCGCGAAGCCACGCGGGTCGCGTGCCACTTCAGAGGAGTCGCGGCCGCCGATCACGGTGGAGAAGCGGATCGCCAGCGGCGTTTTCTTGCCGGCCTGGGAGAAGATCTTCGCGCGGGTGTATTGCGCTGCGGGCTCGTCGCCGATCTTGCCGGTGGCCTCGAACTCGCCGTAGCAGACGAAGCCCCGCGCATGGACCACGCGCTCGGGAATGCGCTCGCGATCGAAGTGACTGATCTTCTCGAGGAAGTTGTAGTTCTCCAGTGTGGCGGGACCGCGGCTGCCGACGGTGCGCTGGGACTGGTTGTTGCAGATCGCATGGCCCTGGCGATTGGTCAGGGAACGATCCCCACCGTTCTCCTTGTGGGTGTCTTTCATTGCTGCATCCTCGCGGTTCGGCTGGTTCGATAGGATCGGTCATCCGGTGCGGGTTGGGGCGCATCGGGGATTGATTTTTTCGATGGCTGTGATAGGCGCTCGACCGCGTGTTCCGCGCCCATGGCCCGGGCGAGATCCAGCGCGGTGGCGCCGTCGGCGCCCGAGTGCTCCGGATTGGCGCCATGCGCAAGCAACAGGTCGATCATCCCGACGCGATCGAACATCGCGGCCAGCATCAGCGCCGTGCGCCCGCCCTCGGGGTGGTCATCGACCGGTGCACCGCCTTCCAGCAGGGCCCGCAGGACATCGACGTCGCCCTTGAACGCGGCGGCGCCAAGCGGCGTTTGCGCGCGGTCGTTGGCGAGTGTTGGATCGGCCCCGTGTCGCAGCAGTACGCGCACCGCATCGGCGCGACCGTGGTAGGCGGCCAGCATCAACAGGCTGTCGCCCTTGCTGTCTCTGAGGTTGGGGACCAGTCCCATCCCGAGCAGGTGGGACAGGCGCGCGACGTCTCCGGCGCGCACGAGCTGGAACAGTTCGAGGGCGAGGGCGTGGGTCTGGTCGTCCAGCTCGGGCGGTCCGACAGACGCATGCGTGGTCATGGGATTTCCCGGGTACTGCGCGTGCGGGTGTGATCCCGACCATAGGCGCCAGAGCGTTAAGCGGAATTGACGGAAAACCTTGGCTGGCGGGCCGGCGGCAGGACGGAAACGCCGGGCCTGGACTCCGTCAGGCGATGTGCGCCGCGGCGCTGGGGACGCTGGATCTCACGTCGGCGGCAGGCCTCTTCGTCGCGACTTGCACTGATGCGGCCCGCCGTTCCCGGCGACCGTCACCCGGATGTCCTGCATGTCGCTCCGGAAACCCGGGCGGCGTGGCAGGGCGTGAAGGGCATGAGGCCGAGCGTCCGCGCGCGGATTCATGCCCGAGACGTCACCCGGGTTCGAGCCCGCCGGGTGTCTTGTCCTTGAAGCGGCACAGGTCGCGCACCACGCAGGCCGGACAGTCCGGCTTTCTCGCCTTGCAGGTGTAGCGGCCGTGCAGGATCAGCCAGTGATGCGCGCCGAGCAGGAACTCGTCGGGCACCACGCGCATCAGACGGTCCTCGACCGCGCGAACGTCCTTGCCCGGTGCGAGTCCGGTGCGGTTGGCCACCCGGAAGATGTGCGTGTCGACCGCGATCGCCGGCTCGCCGAACACCGTGTTGAGCACGACGTTGGCCGTCTTGCGGCCGACGCCCGGCAATGCCTCGAGTGCAGTGCGGTCGCGCGGGACTTCTCCGCCGTGTTGCTCGACCAGGATGCGGCAGGCGGCGATGACGTTCCTGGCCTTGGCATTGAACAGACCGATGGTCGCGATGTGGCGCCTGAGCGCGTCCTCGCCGAGGTCGAGGATGGCCTGCGGTGTGTTGGCGACCGGATAGAGCCGGCGCGTGGCCTTGTTGACCCCGACATCGGTGGCCTGCGCGGACAGGATCACCGCGACCAGCAGCTCGAAGGGCGTGGTGTATTCGAGTTCGGTGCTCGGTTCGGGGTCGAGTTCGCGCAGCCGGGCGAAGAACTCGTGGATCTCGGCGCGCGTCAGCGTCGGTCCGCGGCGCCTCGGCGCAGCCGTGGCAAGGGACGTGTTCACGACGTGCCACTGCCGGCGCGCGCCTTGGCACGGGCCAGCAATGCCGCGGCCTTCGGTGGCAGCGCGGGGTGGGCAGGCGCTGCGTCCACCGTTGCCGGTGTGGCGGCGGTCGCTGCCGGTCCGGGCCGAGGCGCGCGACGCGAGGCGTCGCGCACTTCCGCGCGTCGCGCGAGCCGCGTACTGCGGGCCTCGAAGCGGGCCCGCGCTGCCCAGGCCGTGCGCAGGCGGGCGCGTGTCGCCAGCAGCAGGGCGCGCGCATCACTTTCGAGTGCCCGGGCGCACGCGTCCGGCCAGTCGTCCATCAGACCGGCATCGATCGCGGCATCGATGTCGTCCGCGCGCAGTCGTTCGACCAGGCGTTCGAGCGCGTCGAGGGATGGTGTGCGGGCGGTCGGGGGGCGCGTCATGATGGGTCAGCGCGGCTCAGCGGTTCTTGAACTCGGGTTTGCGCCGCTCGAGGAATGCGCGCGTGCCCTCGCGCATGTCCTCGGTGGCGAACATCAGCCCGAACTGCGCGGCTTCGAAGGCGAGGCCTTCGCCGATCGAGCACTCGCCGCCGCTGTTGACACAGTCGAGCACGCCGCGCAGCGCCAGCGGCGCGGCGTTGGCCAACTGCTCCGCCAGCGCCATCGTCTGCGCCTGCAGCTCGGCTGCAGGTGCGATGCGATTCACGATGCCCAGTTCGCGGGCGCGCGCGGCGTCGATCGGCGCGCCGGTCAGGCACAGCTCGAGTGTCGCCGCGCGGCCCGCCAGGCGCAGCAGGCGCTGGGTGCCGCCGAAGCCGGGAATCAGGCCCAGGTTCACTTCCGGCTGGCCGAGCCTGGCGGTGTCGGCGGCGATACGCAGGTGGCAACACATCGCCAGCTCCAGTCCGCCGCCCAGGGCGAATCCGTTGATCATCGCGATCACCGGCTTGGGCAGGGTTTCGACGCGGCGCATCATCGCCTGGCCGCGCAGCGCGAAATCGCGCCCCTCGACCGGGCGCAACTCGGCCATCTCGGAGATATCCGCGCCGGCGACGAATGCCTTCGGACCTGCGCCGGTCAGGACGATCACGCGAACCGCGTCAGTGGCGGCGGCATCGTCGAAGGCCAGATGCAAGGCATCGAGCGTGGCCGAGTTCAATGCGTTCAGCTTCTCGGGACGATCGACGGTAATGACGCGCACGGCACCGTGATCTTCGACGCGCAACGGGGATTTGGACATGGGACTCCAGGCGCAAGAGCGGCGCCCCTTGGAACTTGTGCGGGCCGCCGCGGTCTAGATGAGGTCGTCAGTAGCGGTTAAGCCCTGCGACCGCTATCCTAACGCGTCCAGATGGGGCGGTTCGACCGCCCCTTTGCGCGACAGGCGATATCGAAATCTGACCTAGCGGAGATCCATGGAATGAAGTTGCGTTTTATTTCGGTCGCTATCGCGGCCATCACGTTCAGCGGCGCGGCGTTTGCGCAGCAGGCGGCAGCCCCGGCAGCCAGCGCGACCGACCGGACCACGCTGAGCTACGCGCTGGGTTTCGATCTGGGTAATCGTCTGGCGGAGACCGGTGAGTCGGTGGATGTCAACACGATCATCAAGGGTCTCCAGGACGGCCATGGTCGCAAGACGCCGACCTACACGCCCGAGCAGATGGGCGCGGCCTACAACGCGTTCCAGCAGCGCATGCAGCAGAAGATCGTCGCCGAGCGTCGCGCGGCCCTGACCCAGAACGAGGGCCAGGCCACCACGTTCCTCAACGAATACAAGGCGCGCGAAGGCGTGATCTCGCTGCCGAGCGGCGTGATGTACCGCGTTGTCGAAGCCGGCGCCGGCGCCAAGCCGACCGCCAACAGCACCGTCGAGATCGCCTACCAGGCACTCGTGGTTCCGGTGGGCATCCCGCTGACCCAGGAAGACCGCACGCCGGCCTTCAAGGTCTCCGAAGCGCAGATCGCCGGCCTTCGCGAAGTGCTGCCGCTGATGCCGTTGAATGCGGTGTTCGAAGTGGTGTTTCCGCCGGGCAAGTTCGTCAGCGGCGAAGGCACCCAGGAAATCGCCAGGCAGCCGGTCGGCGTGATGGTGAAGCTGCTCAGCGTCCGCTGATCCGCGCACCCGTCAAGCAGATCCCGACGCCGACGTGCCCCGCACGTCGGCGTCGTCGTATCCGTGCCCGTAGAATCGATCCCATGGACGAACGCCACCGCGCCCTGCTCACGCCCTGTACCGGTGTCTGCACCCTCGACGAGCACGGCAGTTGCCACGGTTGCCTGCGCACCCTCGCCGAGATCGGCGGCTGGTCGCAGATGAGCGATCGCGAGCGCGCGCATCTCATGGATGTGGTGTTGCCGGCGCGCGAGGCGGCGCGCGCGTGAGATTCGACCTCGATCCCGCCGGGCTTGCGCGCGCGCTGCATCCGCTCGACGCGCCGCCTGCGCTGCGTGGCTGGAATCTCGGCGAGCTTGAAGGCCTGCTCGAACCGGCGACGGTGCTGCGCGAAGCGGCGGTGCTGGTCGGCCTGGTGCCGCGCGCGGGCGGCGTGCAGGCCGTGCTCACCCGGCGCACCGACACGTTGCGCCATCACGCGGGGCAGGTGAGCTTTCCCGGCGGCCGGTTGGAGCCCGGGGACGCAGGGCCGTTGCAGGCGGCCCTGCGCGAAGCCGGTGAAGAGGTCGGGCTGCGCGCTTCGCAGGCGAGTCCGCTGGGCTATCTCGATCCGCTGGTGACGATCACCGGCTTCCGGGTCACGCCGGTGGTGGCCATGCTCGACCCGCAGTTCGTGCCGCTGGCCGATCCGGGCGAAGTCGCGGAGATCTTCGAGGCGCCGCTGGACTTCCTGCTGGCGCCGGACAACCTGCGCCACGTCGACATCGAATTCCTCGGGCGCACGCGCCACGTGCTCGAGTACCAGAGGCTGGCGACCTCGCCCGCCCACCGCATCTGGGGCGCGACCGCGTCGATCCTGCTCAACCTGCGCGACCGGCTGGCACGCGCATGACCCGGCCCTGGAGGACGCTGGTCGATCCGGCTGCGCTGATGGCCGCGCTGCCCGACGCGACCCTGCGCATCGTCGACTGCCGGTTCACGCTCGCCATTGCCGGCGCCGCCGACGAGGCGGGCGAGGCCGCATGGCGCGCAGCGCATATCCCGGGCGCGACCTACGCGCATCTGGAGCGGGATCTGTCCGGCGCCAAGGGCGGCGGGCGCGGGCGGCACCCCTGGCCCGGTGCCGATGCCTTTGCCGAAACGCTGTCGCGACTGGGCATCGCGCCGCGCATGCAGGTGGTCGCCTACGACGACAGCGACGGCGCGTTTGCTGCACGGTTGTGGTGGCTGCTGCAAAGCGCCGGTCACCGCGAGGCCGCCGTGCTCGACGGTGGCTGGGCGGCGTGGCAGGCGGCGGGGCTGCCGGTCGCGTCGTCGCCGCGGGAGGTGGCGCATGCGCCGCATCCGCCACGCGCTTTTGACGAGACCCGCCTGCTGCGGGATGCCGATGCGGTGCGCCGCCACCTCGATGCGGGCGGTCTGCTGATCGATGCGCGCGCACCCGCGCGTTTCCGGGGCGAGGTCGAACCGCTGGATCCGCGCGCAGGCCATGTGCCCGGCGCATGCAACCGCCCCTACACCGCGAACATGGAGGCGGGCCGTTTCAAGCCTGCCGCTGCGCTCGCGGCGGAATTCGAGGTCCTGCTTGCCGGTCGCGCGCCGGCGGAAGTGGCGGTGATGTGCGGCTCCGGCGTGACCGCCTGCCATCATCTGCTGGCGCTCGCGCACGCCGGACTGGAAGGCGCGAAACTCTACGCGCCATCGTGGAGTGGTTGGGTGGATGATCCGACCGCGGAAGTGGCGACCGGGAGCGACTGAGCCGGGGGAATCCTGGCGAGGCCGTCACCTGCGCGCGCCGGCTCCGGTGTGCTCGCAGCCCGCGCTGCAGCTGTGGGCCGCCACGGCATCTTTCGCCTGGGCCGCGCAGCAGCCGCCAGTGCGAATCGGCGCGAGCCGGCGCCGCGGTGCGTCGAGGCGACTACCGCCCCAGTCGCGACACCAGCGCCCGCAGGCCGGCCTGGGTATCGGGGGCCGTCCATGAATCGACGAAACGGTCGAGCTGGATGTGCTGCTCCGACATCGCCTCGATCAGGTCCGCGCGGGCAATCGCGCGGGTTTCCAGCATCGGCGCGCGCGGCAGTGCGAGCAGGGACGCCAGCCAGTCGCGGGCGCGGAGCGGTACATCCTCGATGTCGGCCAGCTCGTCCACCAGTCCCAGCCGCAGGGCTTCGCCGGATTCGACGGTCAGGCCGCCGACCAGCAGGCGTTCGGCCTGGCGCGCGCCGATCGTGCGGCGCATCACCCGCTGGATGCCATCCGGGGCGATGAGGCCGACCTGGGTTTCGTTGAGGCCGATCCGGTAGGGGCCCGACGCCATGACGCGGTAATCGCAGCACAGTGCCAGCACACAACCGCCGGCCGGCGCATGGCCGCCGATCGCGGCCGCCACCGGCACAGGCGCTGCGGCGAGCGCGCGCGCCACGGACAGGAAAGCGCCCCAGGCCTCGCGCAGCGATGCGGTGTCGGGGAGCGACAGCAGGTAGGGCGCGTCGAGTCCACCCGAGAACAGCCTGGGCCCACCGGCGAGCACGACGCCGTGCACGCCGTCGGCGATGGCGGTGTCGATCGCCTCGTGCAAGGCGGTGCACAGGGCAAGATCCAGGGCATTGGCCGGAGGGCGCGCGAGCTTGAGTTCGCGGATCGGGCCGTGGTCCTGGATTTCGATCAGCTGGGGCATCGCCTGGGCTCCTTCGGTGGGCTTGGCATGTTAGCCCGCGTCTGGACCCCGCACGCAGGCGCGCGATGCGCCGCCGCGCCGCTGCGCCTCAGGACGCGGCAAGCGCCCGTGCGCGCACCGACTCGGGCAGCGCGGTCGGACGTCCCGTCGCGCGGTCGATCCACACCATCACCACATGGCCATCGGCAAAGAGCGTGGCGCCATCGTCGGAGACGATGCGATGCCCGATCGTGACGCTGCTGGTACCGATCCGGTCTGCCAGCAGTTCGACGACGATCTTCGACGGGTAGGGGATCGGCACCTTGTAGTTCATCTGCACGGCCGCCAGCAGCGGCGCCGTCTGGTCGGTGACCCAGGGCTCGCCGGCGGTGTCGAACCAGCGGATGCGCGCCTCCTCGAGGTAGGTCATGAAATTGGAATTGTTGACGTGATTGAACGCGTCCAGGTCGCGCCAGCGCAGCTCGATCGGCATCCGGATCAACACTTTCGAATCGCTCATTCCTTCTGTCCTTTCACCGTTGCCGGCTTCTTCTTCGGTGCGGCCTTCGTCAGTTCCGCGCGCGCCTTCGCATCGGCCTCGGCCGCCTTGGTCGATGCGCCCTTGCGCGGCAATGGCTTGGGAAAATGGGTGACGGACTTGCGGGCGAGCTTGCGCTCGGCCTTGGGCGCCGCCGGCTCCGGCAGCCTGGTCTCGAGCAGACGCGCAAGAAACCGGCCCGTATGCGACTGCGGCATCGCCGCCACCTGCTCGGGGGTGCCCTCGGCGATGATCATCCCGCCGCGGTGGCCGCCCTCGGGTCCGAGATCGATGACCCAGTCGGCGGTCTTGATCACGTCGAGATTGTGTTCGATCACCACCACGGTATTGCCGTCGTCGCGCAGCTTGTGCAGCACGGCGAGCAGGTGCTCGATGTCGTGGAAATGCAGGCCGGTCGTCGGCTCGTCGAGGATGTAGAGCGTGCGCCCGGTGTCCCGGCGCGACAGTTCCTTCGACAGCTTGACGCGCTGCGCCTCGCCGCCCGACAGCGTCGTCGCGCTCTGGCCGAGCTTGATGTAGCTCAGGCCCACATCGACCAGGGTTTCGAGCTTGCGCGCGATCGGCGGCAGGTTCTCGAACAGGCTCAACGCATCCTCGATCGTCATTTCCAGCACGTCGTGGATACTGTGGCCCTTGTAGAGGATCTCCAGCGTCTCGCGGTTGTAGCGCTTGCCGTGGCAGACATCGCAGGGCACGTAGACGTCGGGCAGGAAGTGCATCTCCACCTTCAACAGCCCATCGCCCTGGCAGGCCTCGCAGCGTCCGCCGCGTACGTTGAAACTGAAACGTCCCGCCGCGTAGCCACGTGCGCGCGCCTCCGGGACCTGCGCGAACAGTTCGCGCAGCGGCGTGAACAGCCCGGTGTAGGTCGCCGGATTGGAGCGCGGCGTGCGGCCGATCGGCGACTGGTCGATGTCGACCACCTTGTCGAAGAGATCCAGACCTTCGATCTCGCGATACGGCGCCGGCTTGTGCGAGGCGCCGTTGATCTCGTTGGCGGCCAGCGAATGCAGGGTGTCGTTGATCAGCGTCGACTTGCCGGAGCCTGACACGCCGGTGACGGCGGTGAACAGGCCGGACGGGATCGTCAGGTCGACGTTCTTGAGGTTGTGGCCGGACGCGCCCAGCAGCCGGAGCTGCATTTTCGGGTTGGGCTTGTGCCGCTTGGTCGGAATCTCGATGCGCCGGCGCCCGCTGAGGTACTGGCCGGTCAGCGAACGCGGCGCCTTGAGCACGTCCTCGTACGTACCCTGCGCCACCACTTCACCGCCATGCACGCCGGCGCCGGGGCCGATGTCCACGATGTGGTCGGCCAGGCGGATCGCGTCCTCGTCGTGCTCGACGACGATGACCGTGTTGCCGAGGTCGCGCAGGCGGGTCAGCGTGCCGAGCAGGCGCTCGTTGTCGCGCTGGTGCAGGCCGATCGACGGCTCGTCGAGCACGTACATCACCCCGACGAGGCCGGCCCCGATCTGCGAGGCCAGGCGGATGCGTTGCGCCTCGCCACCCGAGAGCGTGTCGGCCTTGCGCTCCAGCGTCAGGTAGTCGAGGCCCACGTCGACGAGGAAGGTCAGCCGCTCGCCGATCTCCTTGACGATCTTGGCGGCGATCTCGCCGCGCCAGCCTGGCAGTTCGAGTGACTTGAAGAAGGTGAGCGCCTCGTCGATCGGCAGCACGACCAGCGACTGCATCGGCCGGTCGGCGACGAACACGTTGCGCGCCGAGCGGTTCAGCCGCGCGCCTTCGCATTCGGGACAGGGACGCTCGCTGATGTACTTGCCGAGCTCCTCGCGCACCGCCGACGATTCGGTCTCGCGGTAGCGCCGCTCGAGATTCGGCACGATGCCTTCGAAACGGTGCTTGCGCTGGGTGCGCGCGCCCGAATCGGTGATGTAGGTGAACGTGATGGTCTCGCTGCCGCTGCCCGACAGCACCGCGTCACGCGCGCTTTGCGGCAGTTCCTGCCACGGCGTGTCCACGTCGAAGCCGTAGTGCTTGGCCAGCGACTGCAGCAGCTGGAAGTAGTAGGCGTTGCGGCGGTCCCAGCCACGCACGGCGCCGGCCGCGAGCGACAGTTCGGGATGCACGACCACGCGATCTGGATCGAAGAATTCGCTCACGCCCAGGCCGTCGCAGGTCTGGCAGGCGCCGATCGGCGAATTGAACGAGAACAGCCGCGGCTCCAGCTCCGGCAATGCGTAGTCGCAGACCGGGCAGCTGTACTTCGACGAGAACAGCTGCGGGGGCGCCGAGGCGTCGTCGATCGACTGCACCGACACCATGCCCTCGCCGAGCTTGAGCGCGGTTTCGAAGGATTCGGCCAGGCGCTGCTTCATGCCGGCCCCTTCTTCGGTGGACGGATCGCGCACCTTGAACCGGTCGATCACCGCTTCGATCGTGTGCTTCTGGCGCAGCGCCAGCGTGGGCAGCGCATCGATCTCGTAGAGCGCGCCATCGACGCGTACGCGCACGTAGCCCTGCGCGCGCAGCTGCTCGAACACCTGCGCATGTTCGCCCTTGCGCTCGCGCACCACCGGCGCCAGCAGCATCCAGCGCGTATCGCCGTCGAGGGTGAGCACGTGGTCGACCATCTGGCTGACCGTCTGCGCCTCCAGCGGATAACCATGGTCGGGACAGCGCGGGCTGCCGACGCGGGCATAGAGCAGGCGCAGGTAGTCGTAGATCTCGGTGATCGTGCCGACCGTCGAGCGCGGATTGTGCGAGGTCGACTTCTGCTCGATCGAGATCGCCGGCGACAGGCCTTCGATGTGGTCGAGGTCCGGCTTCTCCATCACGCTGAGGAACTGCCGCGCATACGAGGACAGCGACTCGACGTAGCGGCGCTGGCCCTCGGCGTAGATCGTGTCGAACGCCAGCGACGATTTGCCCGAACCCGACAGGCCGGTGATGACGATCAGCTGGTCGCGCGGCAGGTCGAGATCGATGTTCTTGAGGTTGTGGGTACGGGCACCGCGAATGCGGATGGTGTCCATCGCCATCGACGTCAGATCCAGGTTGTGGAGCGGGGGAGGAAGTGGCCTGCGCGCGTGACAGGGAAGCCGAGGCGTCGCGCCAACGAGCAATCGGTCAGACTACCGAGCCGGTGATTTGGGGGCAAATCGCGGGAACGCCAGTTTCGGGCGTCGGCGTCTCAGCCTCTGAGAACGGGCGGGCAGGGTGCACGGGCGAGCATGAATGCCGCGTCGCCCCGCCCGCCCGGGGTGCCGCCCCAGCGTCGCCGATGGCCCTCGGGCCCGGATTGTGGGGCGATTTGACCCTAATGCACTGAATCCCCTACAATTCCGCTCCTGTCCGCCCTCGATGGCGGCCGGGCACAAGAATAACTACAGAACCAACACAGATACGAGAGGCTCCACATGTACGCAGTACTGGTCACCGGCGGTAAGCAATACCGCGTCGCGCAGGGCGAAACGCTCCGCGTCGAGAAGCTCGAGGCCGAAGCCGGCAACGAGATCACGTTCGACAACATCCTGATGCTCGGCGACAGCGACGGCATCAAGATCGGCGACGCGCTCAAGGGCGCCAGCGTTACCGCCAAGGTCGTCAGTCATGGTCGCGCCGACAAGATCCGCATCATCAAGTTCCGTCGCCGCAAGCACCACATGAAGCGTCAGGGGCACCGTCAGCACTACACCGAAATCGAGATCACCGGCATCGCCGGTGGCAGCAAGTAAGGAGCAGCAGGCATGGCACATAAAAAGGGCGTAGGTTCTTCGCGCAACGGCCGCGACTCCAACCCGAAGTATCTGGGCGTCAAGATCTACGGCGGCCAGGAAATCGAAGCCGGCAACATCATCGTGCGTCAGCGCGGCACCCAGTTCCATCCGGGCGCCGGCGTCGGCCTCGGTCGTGACCACACGCTGTTCGCGCTGGTCGACGGCAAGGTCGCGTTCGGGACCAAGGGCCCGAAGAACCGCCGCACCGTCAGCGTGATCGCCGAGGCCTGAGCCTCCCGCGACACGTGATTGTCGGAAAGCCCCGCTTCGGCGGGGTTTTTCGTTGGTGGGCATCAAGACCCATCCTTCTCTACCCGGTCGCAGGCGATGCAATGCATCGGCGTCCGGGGCCTCGGGTAAGCTGGTCGGCGATGCGCGTGTCATCGCCGCGTGTGCCGAACCCGCGTTCCTTCTACCGTTCCGCTTTTTTCCGGTTGCCTGCATGAAACTCGTCGACGAAGTCGAAATCACTGTCACCGCCGGCAACGGCGGCAATGGCTGCGTCGGATTCCGGCGCGAAAAGTTCATTCCCCTCGGCGGCCCCGATGGCGGCGACGGCGGGGACGGCGGCAGCGTGGTGATCGTCGCCGACGAGAATCTCAACACGCTGGTGGATTTCCGCCACCAGACGATGTTCCGCGCCCAGCGCGGCGAGAACGGCATGGGCCGGCAGATGTACGGCAAGGGCGGCGACGAGCTGGTCATCGTGGTGCCGGTCGGCACGGTCGTGCACAACGTGATGACCGACGAGGTGATCGGCGATCTCACCGAGCATGGGCAGCGTCTGCTGGTCGCCCGTGGTGGCAAGGGCGGTCTTGGCAACATGCATTTCAAGAGTTCGACCAACCGCACGCCGCGGCAGTCGACGCCAGGGGAGCAGGGCGAGGAGCGCACGCTGCGCCTGGAACTCAAGCTGCTCGCCGACATCGGCCTGCTGGGCTTTCCGAATGCCGGCAAGAGCACGCTGATCCGGGCTGTGTCGGCGGCCACGCCCAAGGTCGCGGACTACCCGTTCACGACGCTCTATCCGAATCTGGGCGTGGTCAGTGTGGAGCCGGCGCGCAGCTTCGTGATCGCCGACATTCCCGGACTGATCGAAGGTGCGGCCGATGGCGCAGGCCTCGGCGCGTTGTTCCTGCGGCATATCCAGCGTACCCGCCTGCTGCTGCATCTCGTGGAGATCGCGCCGCTCGACGGCAGCGACGCGGTCGACCAAGTGCGCGCGATCGAGCGCGAGCTCGAGAAGTTCGATACCGCCCTGCTCGACAAGCCGCGCTGGCTGCTGATCAACAAGGCCGACACGCTGCTGCCTGAAGAGGCCGAGCGTGAGGCGGCGCGCATCATCGGCGAGCTCGGCTGGACCAAGCCGTGGTTCCTGATCTCGGGCCTGGCCCATGAGGGCACGCGTGAGGTCATGCTCAAGGTGCAGGCTGCGCTCGACGACCTGGATCGCGAGGCCCGTGAGGCCGCGGACGCCGTCTGAGGTCTGACGTCGGACGGTATGCGCCCGGCCGTCGGCCGGGGCAGGCCGTCTGCCTGCCGATCAAGGCGAGGTGCGCAGGAGAGTGATGTCGGGCGGGCTCGGTCCTTCGCGCCGGGAGGCGCCATCGTCCGGAATGCCTGCGTCGGATCGCCGTTGCGGGTGCGCGTACTCTGCGCGGACTCATGGCGGGATGCATCCGCGCCATGCGTGTGGCGATATTGGACGGTCGAACGCCCCCACAATTGCGCGCCTGTGTTGCGTGCCCGGGCCGTGGGTATGCCGCACGGTCTCCGGCCGGGAATCGGATTCGTCTCCGCGGCAGTCGTCGCTTCAATGATCGACCAATAAAAAACCCGGCCAGAAGCCGGGTTTTTCGCGCATCGACCGCCGGAGCGGCCGGGCAGGAGATCAGGCGGCGGCCTTGATCGCCTTGATGCGGGCCGTCAGACGGCTCTTGTGACGTGCGGCCTTGTTCTTGTGGATCAGGCCACGCGAGCTGAAACGGTCGAGGATCGGCTGGGCGACGTTGAACGCCTCCTGGGCGCCGGCTGCGTCGTTGGCTTCGAGGGCCTTGAGCACCTTCTTGACGGCGGTGCGGAGCTGCGAGCGCTGGGCGGAGTTGCGCGCATTGCGCACAACGGTCTGCTTGGCGCGCTTCTTGGCGGACTTGATGTTTGCCACGATGGATTCCTGGGAGCTGGACGTGTGAAAATCCGGCGTCGCCGGACGAATGGAAATTTGAGCAGGAAATTATGGGTGTTTCAGATACTTGCGTCAACCAGCCCGGCCTGAACGGACACTCGGGATGACGGCTCCCGATCCGGCCGCGACCAGCCCACCTGGCAAACGCGGCGGCGGACTCCTGCGCTCGAGCGCGGCGTTCAGCGCGATGACCCTGCTTTCGCGGATCGCCGGCTTCGCCCGCGACATGCTGCAGGCCACGCTGTTCGGCACCGGCGCCACGAATCCGGCGATGAGTGCGTTCATTGTCGCCTATCGCATCCCGAATTTCCTGCGCAGGGTATTCGCCGAGGGCTCGATGGCGATGGCCTTCGTGCCGGTGCTCAACGAAATCAGGCAACGTGGCGATCGTGCGGCGCTGAAGTCCTTCATCGATGCCATGGCCGGCGCGCTGTGTGCCGTGGTGCTGGTGGTCTGCGCGCTGGGGATGCTGCTGGCCCCCTTGATCGCGCGCCTGTTCGCGCCGGGCTGGGCGGACCAGCCCGAATTGCTGGCCCAGACCGCGCAGATGTTGCGGATCACGTTTCCGTATCTGCTGTTCATCTCCCTGATGTCGCTGTCGGCCTCGATCCTCAATACCTACGGCCGGTTCGCGCTGCCGGCATTCACGCCGGTGCTGCACAACCTCACGATGATCGCGGCGATGCTTTGGCTGGCGCCGCGTTTCGCGGTGCCGCCGGAGGGCCTGGCCTGGGGTGTGCTGATCGCCGGGTTCCTGCAGCTCGCATTGTTGTGGCCCTCGCTCGGGCGTCTCGGACTGCGGCCGCGGCTGCGCCCGGGGTTCCGCCATCCCGAGGTGCGCAAGGTCGGGCGGCTCATGCTGCCGACGCTGTTCTCTTCGTCGGTCGCGCAGGTCAATCTGATCGTCGGTACCGCGTTCGCGTCGCTGCTGGCGGCGGGCAGCGTCGACTGGCTTTACTACTCGGACCGGCTGATCGAGTTTCCGCTGGGGCTGTTCGGCGTCGCGCTGGGCACGGTGATCCTGCCGCACCTTTCGCGCCGCCACGCGGCCGAGGATGGGCGGGGCTACAGCCAGTCATTGGACTGGGGCTTGCGCATGGCGCTGCTGGCCGGTGTGCCGGCCGGGCTGGGATTGCTGCTGCTGGCCGAGCCGATCACCGCCACGGTCTACAACTACGGCGCGTTCGGTGCGCAAGACACGCGCATGGCGGCGGTGAGCCTCACCGCGATGAGCCTGGGCGTGCCCGCCTTCATGCTCAGCAAGGTGCTGGCGCCTGCCTTCTATGCGCGCCAGGACACCAGGACGCCGATGCGCGCGGCGATCTGGACGGTCGTGGCGAACGTGGTGTTGACCATCGTCATCACCACGCCGCTGTGGATCTACGACGTGCCGGGAGCGCATGGCGGCATCGCGCTGGCTACCGCCCTGGCGGGCGTAGTCAACGCGGCGCTGCTGTGGCGCTATCTGCGCCATCGCGGGATCTTCGCCCCGGAGCCGGGTTGGGCCGGCTACGCGCTGCGCCTGGCAGGCGCCTGCGCGGCGATGGCCGTCGTCGTGCTGGGCCTGCGGCTGTGGATCGGCGCGTGGACCGAGATCGACGGCGCGCTCCACCGCATCGGCTGGCTGCTGCTGGTGATCGGCGCGGGCGGGGCGACCTATGTGGCCGCGATGGTGGCACTCGGCCTGCGACCGCGGCACCTGAGGCACTGAGGGGGCCTGCTTCTGAACGAGGCGGGCTGCGCGCCGGCCCGCGGCAGGCGGCGGCTATACTTGCCGGTCACTCTTTTTCGCGGGCGCCGGTTTCGCGCCCGCCGCAACGGGACCACATGAGCAGGCTGTTCCGCGACATCGCCGGCGGGCCCCTCTGTGCCGACGGCAGCGTGGTCTGCATCGGCGCGTTCGATGGGCTGCACCTGGGGCACCAGGCCCTGGTCCGGCACGCCGTCGCGCGGGCGCATACGCTGGGCGTGGCGGCTGCGGCCCTGAGTTTCGAGCCCTTGCCGCGCGAGTTCTTCGCCAGTGCTTCGCCGCCGCCACGACTCGGCCCGGTCCGTGCCAAGTTCGAAGGTCTGCGCGCGCTCGGTGCCGACGTGATCGGCCTGTTGCGCTTCGATGCGCGGATGGCGGCGATGTCGCCGGAGGCCTTCGTCGACGCTGTCCTGGTGCGGCGGCTGCGTGCGCGCGAGGTCTGGGTAGGCCCCGGCTTCCGCTTCGGCCACAGGCGCGCGGGTGATCTGGAGACGCTGCAGGCGCTGGGCCGCGAGGCGGGCTTCATCGCCGGCGAAATCGAGCCGCTGGTCATCGATGGCGAGCGTGTGTCGAGCACGCATATCCGCAGCGCGCTGGTGGCGGGTGACTTCGAACATGCAGCGCGCCTGCTGGGGCGGCCGTATGCGGTGTCGGGTCGGGTGGTGCGTGGCCAGCAGTTGGGCCGCACGCTGGGCTATCCCACCGCCAACCTGCGCTTTGGCGGCAAGGTGCCGGCGCTGCGCGGCATCTATGCCACGCGCGTGCACGGCGTCGACCGCAGCCGGCCCTGGCCATCGGTGTCGAGCTTCGGCACCCGGCCGACGGTCGGGGGCGTCGAGCCCCTGCTCGAGGCGCACCTGTTCGATTTCGACGGCGATCTCTACGGACGCCGCATCGAGGTCGAGTTCGTGGCGCGGCTGCGCGACGAGGAGAAATTCGACGACCTGCCGGCCCTGGTCGCGCAGATGGACCGCGACGCCGCGCAGGCGCGCGGACTGCTTGATGCACCGCCCGCAACACCCCTTGAAACGCAACGACAGGATTACGCGTGAGCGCCGAGAACCCCTACAAGTCGACGATCCATCTGCCGGCGACCGATTTCCCGATGCGCGGCGACCTGCCCAAGCGCGAACCGGCGATGCTGGCGCGCTGGGAAGAAGAAGGACTGTATGCACAGCTGCGCGAGCACGCGCGCGGGCGGCCCCTGTTCGTGCTGCATGACGGCCCGCCGTATGCGAACGGCTCGATCCATCTGGGCCACGCGGTCAACAAGATCCTCAAGGACATCATCGTCAAGTCCAAGGGAATGGCGGGCTTCGATGCGCCCTACATCCCGGGCTGGGATTGCCACGGGTTGCCGATCGAGATCGCGATCGAGAAGAAGTGGGGCAAGGTCGGCGTCAAGCTCGATGCGGTGGAATTCCGGCAGAAGTGCCGCGAATACGCCAACGAGCAGATCGACATCCAGCGTCGCGACTTCAAGCGGCTGGGCGTGCTCGGCGACTGGGACAACCCGTACCGCACGCTCGACTTCCGCTTCGAGGCCGACGAGATCCGCGCGCTGGCCAAGATCGTCGACAACGGGCACCTGACCCGTGGCGTGAAGCCCGTGCACTGGTGCTTCGACTGTGGCTCGGCGCTGGCCGAGGCGGAGATCGAATACGCCGACAAGGTCTCGCCGGCGATCGACGTGGCCTACGTCGCGCGCGATTCGGCCGCGTTCGCGAAGGCTTTCGGCGTCACGCTGCCGGCGGATGTTGAGGTCGCACTGCCGATCTGGACGACCACGCCGTGGACGCTGCCGGCCTCGCTGGCGGTCTCGCTGGGCGCGGACCTGGAATACGCGCTGGTCGAAGGCCCGCAGGCGCAGGACGGGCGCCGCCGCTGGCTGGTGCTGGCCGACGCGCTGGCCGAACGTGCGCTGCATCGCTACGGCGTCGAGGGCGATGTGGTCGTGCACGGCCGCGTGGCCGGCGGTGCGCTCGAGCATCTGCTGCTGGCACATCCCTTCTACGTGGAGCGCGACATTCCGGTGATCCTCGGCGACCACGTGTCGGCCGAGGACGGCACCGGTGCCGTGCACACCGCGCCCGGTCACGGCCAGGAAGACTACGTGGTTGGCAAGGCCTACGGCCTGCTCGAACGCTATACCGCGGCCGAACTCAACCCGGTCGACGGCCGCGGCGTCTATCTGCCGTCGACGCCGCCGATCGGCGACACCGCGCTCGCCGGCCTGCACATCTGGAAGGCCAACGACGTCATCGTCGACGGGCTGCGCGCGCAGGGCAGCCTGCTCGCGTTCGCGAAGCTCGAGCACAGCTATCCGCACTGCTGGCGCCACAAGACGCCGATCGCGTTCCGCGCCACGCCGCAGTGGTTCATTTCGATGTCGCAGGCCAACCTGCGCGATGACGCACTGGCGGCCATCAAGACGGTCACCTGGTACCCCGAGTGGGGCCAGGCACGCATTGCCGGCATGGTCGAAGGGCGCCCGGACTGGACGATCTCGCGCCAGCGCACCTGGGGCGTGCCGATCGCGTTGTTCGTGCATCGCGAAACCGGCGAGCCGCATCCGCGCAGCACCGAGCTGATGCGCCTGGTCGCCGACCGCGTGGAGCAGCACGGCGTGGACATCTGGTACACGCTCGACGCCAGCGAGCTGCTGGGTGACGAAGCGGCCGATTACGACAAGATCACCGACATCCTCGATGTCTGGTTCGACTCGGGTGTGACCCACGAAGCCGTGCTCCGGGCGCGCGGCTTCGACAAGCCGGCCGACCTCTACATCGAAGGCTCCGATCAGCATCGCGGCTGGTTCCAATCCTCATTGCTGACCGGCATCGCGATCGACCGGGCGGCGCCGTATCGGCAGTGCCTGACGCACGGCTTCACCGTCGACGAGCACGGCCGCAAGATGTCGAAGTCGCTGGGCAACGGCATCGAGCCGCAGGACATCATGAAGACGCTGGGCGCCGACATCCTGCGCCTGTGGATCGCGTCGGCCGACTACAGCAACGAGATGTCGCTGTCGCAGGAGATCCTCAAGCGCACCGCCGATGCCTATCGCCGCATCCGCAATACCGCGCGTTTCCTGCTCGGCAACCTGGCCGGGTTCGAGCCGGCGCGCGATCTCGTCGCGCCGCAGGACATGGTCGCGCTCGACCGCTGGATCGTGCATCGCGCGGCCCAGCTGCAGACGCGTATCGAGAACGCCTACGCGCGTTACGACTTCGCCGAGATCGTGCAGGCGTTGTCGAACTTCTGCAGCGTCGACCTCGGCTCGCTGTATCTCGATGTCACCAAGGACCGCCTCTACACGATGCCCGAGCATTCGGTCGGCCGCCGCAGTGCGCAGACCGCGATGTATCACGTGGCCGAAGCGTTCACCCGCTGGATCGCGCCGGTGCTGAGCTTCACCGCCGAGGAGCTGTGGGGCCACCTGCCGCCGCCCGCGCAGGGCGTGCGCGAGGCCAACGTGCAGTTCGCGACCTGGTACACGGGACTGGCCGAGCTGGGCAGCGATGCCGGCTGGACAGCGCAGGATTTCGACCGCGTGCTGGAGCTGCGCGAGCGCGTGTCCAAGGTGCTCGAGCCCATGCGCGCCAGCGGCGAGATCGGCGCGGCGCTCGATGCCGAGATCGAGCTGGCTTGCAGCCCCCCGGACGCGGCCTGGTTGTCGCCGGTCGTCGACGAGCTGCGCTTCCTGCTGATCAGCGGCGACGTGTCCATCGTCGACGGCGGTGATGCGAGCGCGATCGGCGTGTCCGCGCGCGCAACCGGCAAGCCCAAGTGCGTGCGCTGCTGGCAGCGTCGCGGCGATGTCGGCGCGGATGCCGACCATCCCGAACTGTGCGGCCGCTGCGTGGGGAACATCGCGACCGACGGCCGTGACGGACAGGGCGAAATCCGGAGGTGGTTCTGATGGCCAAGGTGACGCCAAACGCCCTGCCGTGGCTGGTGCTCTCGGCGGTCGTGATCGTGCTCGACCAGCTGACCAAGTACTGGGTGCTGACCTCGCTGCCGGAATACACCGCGATTCCGGTCATCGACGGCTTCTGGAACTGGTACCGCACCTACAACACCGGTGCGGCCTTCAGCTTCCTCGCCGACGCCGGCGGCTGGCAGAAATGGTTCTTCACGATCCTGGCGATCGCCATCAGCGGCACCCTGGCCTGGTGGCTGGCGAAGACGCCGCGTCGCGACTGGCGCACGGCGCTGCCGTTCGCGCTGGTGATCGGCGGTGCGCTTGGCAATGTCATCGACCGGCAGATCCACGGACATGTGGTCGACTTCATCCAGTGGCATTGGCAGGACCATTACTGGCCGGCGTTCAACCTCGCCGATGCTGCGATCGTCGGCGGCGCGATCGGGATCGTTCTGTTCGGGTTTTTCCCGGCGAAGAAGTCGAAGTAGACCGCGTCAGCGTGGTCGGCACCTCGCCCTTCGGGAGAGGTCGACGCGTAGAGCGCGTCGGGTGAGGGG
This sequence comes from Luteimonas chenhongjianii, assembly GCF_002327105.1. Lineage (GTDB taxonomy): Bacteria > Pseudomonadota > Gammaproteobacteria > Xanthomonadales > Xanthomonadaceae > Luteimonas > Luteimonas chenhongjianii. The sequence goes on from NZ_CP023406.1 coordinate 1,612,235, forward strand.
GGGGCTTGCGCGATGTCTCTGCAGATCCCGAGCATATTCAGGGCTCATGGGAAGCATTCCCGCGCCCTCACCCCGTTCCCCTCTCCCATGGGGAGAGGGGCGTATGGGCCGTGCGGGAGACGCCCCGTCGTGCTTCTGTTCCGTTTCGGCGCCACAGGCTCCGGTAAACTTGGATTCTTATGGACATCGTCCTCGCCAATCCCCGCGGCTTCTGCGCCGGTGTCGACCGCGCGATCGAGATCGTCAAGCGCGCGATCGAGACGCTCGGCGCCCCGATCTACGTTCGCCATGAGGTCGTGCACAACCGGTTCGTGGTCGAAGACCTCAAGTGCCGCGGCGCGATCTTCGTCGAGGAACTCGATGAAGTGCCCGATGGCAATACGGTGATCTTCAGCGCCCATGGCGTCTCCCAGGCCGTGCGCGAGGAGGCCGGTCGGCGCGGTCTCAAGGTGTTCGACGCGACGTGTCCGCTGGTGACCAAGGTGCACTTCGAGGTGGCGCGGCATTGTCGCGCCGGACGCGATGTCGTGCTGATCGGTCACGCGGGTCACCCGGAAGTCGAAGGCACGATGGGCCAGTGGCGCGCCGAAGCGGGCCTGGGCTCGATCTATCTCGTCGAGGACGAGGCCGACGTCGAGGCGCTGGTGGTCGGACAGCCCGACAACTTCGCCTATACGACGCAGACCACGCTTTCGGTCGACGACACGCGCAGTGTCATCGCAGCGCTGCGGGCCCGATTTCCGATGATCCAGGGACCGAAGCATGACGACATCTGCTACGCAACCCAGAATCGCCAGGACGCGGTGCGCGATCTGGCGCGGGAATGCGATCTGATCCTCGTGGTCGGGTCCCCCAACAGCTCCAACTCCAACCGTCTGCGCGAGCTGGCCGAGCGCGACGGCGTGGAGGCCTATCTGATCGACGGTGCCGACGAGATCGATCCGCGCTGGATCGAGGGGCGGCGGCACATCGGGGTGACCGCGGGCGCATCGGCGCCCGACGTGCTCGTGCAGGGCGTGCTCGATCGGCTGCAGCAGCTCGGCGCGCATGGCGTGCGCGAGCTGGCTGGCGAGCCGGAGAACATGGTCTTCGCCCTGCCCAAGGAACTGCGCCTGCAACTGGTCGATTGACCGCGAGGCCTGCGCTCCCTAGAATTCGCGTCCCAAGCCGGAATAGCTCAGTTGGTAGAGCGGCGCATTCGTAATGCGTAGGTCGTAGGTTCGATTCCTATTTCCGGCACCAGTTCGACGAAAGGCGACCCGCGGGTCGCCTTTTTCGTGGGCGATGCAGGCTCAGCCGGCTTCGACGCGATCGCGGCCCGCCGCCTTGGCCCGGTACAGCGCGGCGTCCACGTCGCGGATCCAGTCGGCGAGCGCGGCATGGGCGCTCCGCGTCTCGGCCAGGCCGATACTTACCGTACAGCGCATCCCGGGCTCGGCTTCGAACACGAGATCGGCGATTCCGATGCGTACCCGCTCGGCCACCACGAGCGCGCGCTCGCGGTCCGCCGGTGCCAGCAGCAGTGCGAACTCGTCACCGCCGAAGCGTGCCGGAACGTCGTCGCCCGCTGCCACGCCACGCAGGACCTCGCCGACACGTCGCACGACAATGTCGCCCATGCCATGCCCGTAGCGGTCGTTCGTGGCCTTGAAGTTGTCGATGTCGATCAGCAGCAGCGCCGCCTGGCGGCCGCTGCGCTTGAACAGCTTGACCGCATGAGCTGCGCGCGCATCGAAATGACGGCGATTGGGCAGGTTGCTCGCCGAATCGGTCCGTGTGATGCGCTCCAGTTCGCGGTTGTGCCGCGCGATGGTGCGGCCGAGCCGCCAGGTCACCGCGCTCAGCGCGAGCTGGTAGCCCAATATCAGCGGCAGGCAGGCGACCATCGTGCGCGTCGATGTCTCGGGCTCGAATGGCCGGCCTGCGAGCACCCAAGTGACCGCAAAGGCAGCGAGCAGCGCGGGGAGGGCGCGTGCGACCAGGCGCCATCCGCCGGCGGCAAAACGATCCGCGGCCAACACGCTGAGCAGCACCGCCGTCGGTATCAGGCCGACGCCGATCGCGGCGATCCAGGCTCCGCCCGCCGCGGCATCCAGCACGAGATTGCGGTACTCCAACGCTGCGGGATCGCGCGCGCGGCCGGCGAGCAGCCATGCAATCTGCGGCCAGACGAGCACGTTGAACAACAACGCGGTCCAGACCCATCCCGGCGCGTCACGTTCGAGCAGGACCGAGGCGATGGGCAGCGCGCAGAGCGCGGTGCCGAGCATGCGCATGCGATGGATGCGGGAGACGAACCGCAGCGCGGGCGTCCGGGAGCGATCGGCGATATTGTCGTAATACGGCACGTGCTTCAGCGGGCCCATGGTTGGTCACTGGAAGTGACGGAGAAATTGTAGACGCGCCTCGCGGTCGCGTGCCGAATTTGTGATGGGGGTCGCATCACCGGCCTTGGACTCGCGTTTTGGATTGCCGGCGCGGGAGGCTGCCGGTCTCCTGTGCTGCGACGGTGCTCGGCTATGCTGCCGCGTCGTTCTCCGCAGACATCTCTCCGTGGCCAAGACTGTCACCAAAGCCCGAACCGCCTTCGTCTGCAACGAGTGCGGCGCCGACTTCAACAAGTGGCAGGGCCAGTGCAGTGCCTGCGGCGCCTGGGATTCGATCTCCGAGATCGTGCTCGAGAGCGCAGCGGCGGCGAAGTCGCCGGCCTCGCGCCGCAGCGGCTGGGCCGGCAAGATCGACGCGCCCAGGGTCATGGCACTCAAGGACGTCCAGCAGGGCGAGGACGTGCGGGTGTCGACCGGCATCGGCGAGTTCGACCGCGTGCTCGGCGGCGGCCTGGTGGAAGGTGCGGTGGTGCTGGTCGGAGGAGACCCGGGTATCGGCAAGTCGACTCTGCTGCTGCAGGCGCTGGCGCAGATGGCCGGCACCTTGCCGGGGCTCTACGTCACCGGCGAGGAATCGCTGGCCCAGGTCGCCGGGCGCGCGGTGCGGCTCGGCCTGTCGCTCGACGGGCTGCATGCGCTGGCCGAGACCGGCATCGAACGCATCCTCCAGCACGCATCCGAGCTGCGCCCCAAGCTGATCATTGCCGATTCGATCCAGACCCTGTGGACCGAATCGCTGACCGCGGCGCCGGGTTCGGTGAGCCAGGTCCGCGAGTCCGCCGCGCGCCTGGTGCGCTATGCCAAGGAGACCGGCACCGCCGTGTTCCTGGTCGGCCATGTGACCAAGGAAGGCGGCATCGCCGGTCCGCGGGTGCTCGAGCACATGGTCGATGCGGTGCTGTATTTCGAAGGCGACAGCGGCAGCCGCTTCCGGGTCATGCGGGCGTTCAAGAACCGCTTCGGCGCGGTCAACGAGCTCGGCGTGTTCGCGATGGGCGACAAGGGCCTGAAGGAAGTCCCCAATCCGTCGGCGATCTTCCTCTCTGGCGGCAGCACGCCGCAGCCGGGCAGTTGCGTGATGGTCACGCGCGAGGGCACACGGCCGTTGCTGGTCGAGGTGCAGGCGCTGGTGGATGCCTCGCCGCTGTCGAATCCGCGGCGCGTGGCAGTGGGCATGGAAGGCAATCGCCTGGCGATGCTGCTGGCGGTTCTGCACCGCCACGGCGGCATCATGACCGGCGACCAGGACGTGTTCGTCAACGTCGTCGGTGGCATCCGGGTGCAGGAGACCGCGGCCGATCTGCCCGTGCTGCTGTCGGTGCTGTCCTCGCTGCGCGATGCGCCGCTGCCGGACAAGACCATCGCGTTCGGCGAAGTGGGCCTGAGCGGCGAGATCCGCCCCGTGCCCAACGGCGAGGAGCGCCTGCGCGAAGCCGCAACGCACGGGTTCAGGCGCGCGATCGTCGCCAGGGCCAACGCGCCCAAAACCGGAAATTTCAAGGGCATGGAGGTCATCGGCGTCGAGCGCCTGGCCGAAGCGCTTGAGCACATCTGACGCCGCGTCGGCGCGACACGCCCGCTGATATCCGGCGATGCTTCGTATTTCCAGGGCCACGGCCGCTGCGCGCGCCGTTTCCATCGTCCTGCATCCGTTTGTCGTTTTCAGCGCGCTCGCGCTGATCGCAGCCTGGCGGCTCGAGCCCGCATCGCTCGCGCGTACCTTGGTGGGCCTGGGCACGGCGATCGCGATCGTCTGGCTCTTCATCTGGCAACGCCGCCGCGGCGGGCACTGGCAGACCGTGGACGCATCGCGCCCGCAGGAGCGGCCCCTGCTGTATGGGCTGGTGTTGTTCCTTGCCGGCGGCTACTGGCTGTGGATGGGCGGTCCGGGATCGGCCATGTCGGCCGGGGTACTCGCCGCGGTGGCGATGCTGTGCGTGGCCGGCCTCGCCAACCGCTGGATCAAGCTGTCGTTGCACATGGCGAGCCTGGCCTTCGCGGGTGTGTCGTTGCTGCAGCTTGCGCCTGCGGTCGCGGCGGTTGGGTTGATGTGCGCGCCGCTGCTCGGTTGGTCGCGCCTGCGACTGGAGCGACACTCGTATTCGGAAGTGTTGGGCGGTGCGGCGCTGGGGGCGGCATCGGCGCTCCTTCCCTACCTCATCGGCTGACCAGGCGGGGCGGTCGCATCCGACAGGAGTTTCCGATCGCTGCGGCGCTAACGTCGCGCCGGGAGCACCGCATGCCCGGCGGTGCGCCGAGCCCCTTCGGTTCGATCCCGCGGCGCTGGAGCATCCGTCGGGCGCGACCGGGGCAGGGCCCGCAGGGATGCCATCCACCTGCGTGCCGCATTGGGCAAGGCGTTCAGCCGGTACGTCGGAGTACGAGCTCCAGCACGAACTTGCTGCCGAAGAACGCCAGTACCAGCAGCGCCATCGCGGCCAGCGTCCAGCCGACCGCGCGTGCGCCGCGCCAGCCATGGCGCCAGCGTCCGAGGAGCAGGGCGCCGAAGGCCAGCCAGGACAGCACGCTCAGCACCGTCTTGTGCATCAGGTGCTGGGCGAAGAAGTCGTCGACGAACAGCACGCCGGTCACCAGCGTGGCGGTGAGCAGGACGAAACCGACCCAGATCGTGCGGAACAGCAGCGATTCGAGTTCGGTCAGCGGTGGCAGGGCGCGCAACCAGCGGTGGAATTCGCGCCGCCGCAGTGCCCGCTCCTGGGCCATCAGCAGCAGCGCGAGCAGGGCTGCGATCGCAAGCGCGGCGTAGGCCAACAGGGCGAACCAGGCGTGCATCTGCAGGCGCCAGTCCAGTGTGTCGCTGGCGGTATGCGTGGCCTGGCCGTAGGCGATGAGCGTCACCGCCGCGATCGGGAACACGATGACCCCGAGCGCGGCCATGCGACCCCGCGCGTCGTAGAGCACGGTCAGCACTGCCATGCCCAGGCTGACCAGCGACAGGGCCGCGAAGAAATGCAGTTCCGCGCCGACATCCCGCCACACCACGAGGTGCGCGGCCGCGTGCAGCGCCACGGCGCAGAGTGCTGGCGCGGCCCACCAGATCGTGGCCGGAGCGGGTTCCCGACCGACGCCGCGCACCAGGGCAGCGGCCGCCAGCAGGTAGAGCAGGGCAGCAATGAGAACGAATGTCATCGGCGAAGTGTCGCACGCCGGTCGTTCGCCAGCGAGGTGCCGGGGCCGGCCCGCTATAATCACGGACCGTATTCCGCCGCATCGAGTCCCGCATGTTCGAGTCCCTGACCCAGCGCCTGTCCGGCACCATGGAGCGCCTGCGCGGGCGCGGTCGCCTGACGGAAGAGAACATCCGCGAAGCGACCCGCGAGGTGCGCATCGCGCTGCTCGAGGCCGACGTGGCCCTGCCGGTGGTGCAGGCGCTGATCGAGCGGATCAAGGTGCGCGCGGTCGGCCAGGAAGTGCTGAAGTCGCTCACCCCGGGCCAGGCGCTGATCAAGGTCGTGCGCGACGAGCTGACCGCGGTGATGGGCGCGCAGGCCACCGAGCTCAACCTCAACGTGCCCGCGCCGGCGGTCATCCTGATGGCCGGCCTGCAGGGCGCGGGCAAGACCACGACGGTCGGCAAGCTCGCCAAACTGCTCAAGGAAAAGCGCAAGAAGAAGGTCATGGTGGTCTCGGCCGACGTCTACCGCCCGGCTGCGATCGAGCAGCTGAAGACGCTGGCCCAGCAGGTCGACGTCGCGTTCTTCCCGTCCGATGCGTCCCAGCAGCCGGTCGACATCGTGCGCGCCGCCATTGCCGATGCGAAGAAGTCCTTCATCGACGTGCTGATCGTCGACACCGCCGGCCGCCTCGCCATCGACGAGGCGATGATGGCCGAGATCAAGGCGCTGCATGCCGAGGTCAAGCCGGTCGAGACCCTGTTCGTCGTCGACTCGATGACCGGCCAGGACGCCGCCACGACGGCCAAGGCCTTCGGCGAAGCGTTGCCGCTGACCGGCGTGGTGCTGACCAAGACCGACGGCGACGCCCGCGGCGGCGCGGCGCTGTCGGTGCGCTACATCACCGGCAAGCCGATCAAGTTCGTCGGCACCGGCGAGAAGGTCGATGGCCTGGATGTGTTCCATCCCGAACGTGTCGCCAGCCGCATCCTCGACATGGGCGATGTGCTGTCGCTGGTCGAGCAGGTCGAAGGCCAGGTCGACAAGGACAAGGCGCAGAAACTCGCCGAGAAGGTTGCCAAGGGCAAGAAGTTCGACCTCAACGACATGCGCGACCAGCTCGAGCAGATGCAGAACATGGGCGGCATCGGCAGCCTGATGGAAAAGCTGCCGGGCCTCGGCCAGGTGCCCGAACACCTCAAGCAGCAGGTGGCGCAGAACAAGGAAGTGCCGCGGATGATTGCGATCATCAATTCGATGACCAAGAAGGAACGGCGCAATCCCAACCTGCTCAACGGCTCGCGGCGCTCGCGCATCGCCGCCGGTTCCGGCACCACGCCGGCCGACGTCAACAAGCTGATGAAGCAGTACATGCAGATGGAAAAGATGATGGGCAAGATGGCCCGCGGCGGCATGAAGGGCATGATGCGAGGCCTGCAGGGCATGATGGGCGGCATGGGCCGCATGCCGTTCCGCTGAGCACTCCGGCGCGCGGGCGGTTGGGGATGGCCCGCAGGTCCTCCGCGACGCGCCCGGGCGGGTCATCGCGGGCATCGCGCCCGGTGCGGCGCGATGTCGCCCGGTCCCGCCCGTCAGTGTCGGCCGGTGCGGGCCGGTTCCCCCCAATCGCCGTCGGCGCACCCCTGCTTCCGCTTGTGCGATGCCGCCGTGCGCGTCAGGGAGGGGCGCGATGATGGCGCTTTACTGGAACGGTCGGCCGGCCACGCTGCAGGATCTGGCCGTCCCGGCGCTGCGCAACGATGGCCATTTCACGACCTTCCAGCTGCGTGAGAGGGCGGTACTGGGCCTGGATCTGCACCTGCAGCGCCTCGATGAGGCCTCGCGCGCGCTGTTCGGCATCGGTCTGGATCCGGATCGTGTGCGTGCGTCGTTGCGCGCGGCCGTGGTGGAGACCGGGGTGCGGGATGCGACCGTGCGCATCACCGTCGTGCCGTCCGCGCTCGATGCCCAGGTGCCGTTGGGTCTGCTTGTCGCGTTGTCGCCGCCGGCCGAGCCGGGAGTGGGGCCGCTGCGCCTGCGCTCGTTCGTGTTCCAGCGCGATACGCCGACGATCAAGCATGTCGGCACGTTCGCGCAGTTCCAGCGTCAGCGGCTCGCCCGGGAAGCCGGCGCCGACGATGCCCTGTTCGTCGACGGCCAGGGGGAGGTGGTCGAGGGGTCGGTCTGGAACCTCGGGCTTTGGGACGGTGTGACTGTTGCCTGGCCGCAGGCCGATGCCCTGCGCGGCACCCGGGAGCGCCTGCTACAGGCTGGCCTGGCGGCGCTCGGTGTGCCCCAGGCGGTGCGCCCGGTCATGCTGGCGGAGCTTGACTCCGGTATGGCCGCGTTTACCTGCAATGCGCGCGGGCAGCAGCTGATCGGGGACGTTGACGGCCGGGCCCTGACAGTGGATCCGGGCCTGTTGGCGCTGCTGGATCGGGCGCTGGGGACGCAGCCGCGGACGGTGGTGGCCTGAGGCGGGCTACGGCCGGGTGCTTGTGCCGGATCCCGGGATTCCCGCTATAATCACCGGCTTACCTCGCCACCCTGGCGACTGGGCAACACAGGAAGCAAAGCAATGGTCAAGATCCGTCTCGCGCGCGGTGGCGCCAAGAAGCGTCCGTTCTACCACATCGTCGTGACCGACTCGCGCAGTGCGCGCGACGGCCGCAACATCGAGCGCGTGGGTTACTACAACCCGGTCGCGACCGGTGGCGAGCAGCGCGTCGTCCTCGACGCCGCCCGCATCGACCATTGGGTTTCCAATGGCGCCCAGATGACCGACAAGGTCCGTGCCCTGTACAAGGACGCGGGCAAGACGGCCGTTGCGGCTGCCGCCGCCTGATGTCGCGGCCGCGCCCAGCGCGCGGCCATGTCACGCAATGAATAACCCGACGCGCCAGCCTCCCCAGCGGATGATCCAGCTGGGCAAGGTCCATGGCGCGTTCGGCGTGCGTGGCGAAGTGAAGCTCGAGTCGTTCACCGAGCCGCGCAGTGCCATTTTCCGTTACCAGCCCTGGGTGTTGCGCGATGCGCGCGGCACCGAGCGCACGCTGGAAGGCGCGCGGGGCCGCGAGACGCCGAAGGGCATCGTTGCCACGCTGCCGGGCGTCGAGGACCGTGATGGCGCCGAAGCCACCCGTGGCCTCGAGATCTGGGTGGCGCGCGAGGCGCTTCCGCCGCCGCAACCGGGTGAGTACTACTGGGTCGATCTCGAGGGCCTGGCGGTACGCAATACCGACGGCAGCGATTTCGGCGTGGTCTCGCACCTGTTCTCCACCGGTGCCAACGACGTGCTGGTGGCGCAGGGCGAACGTGAGCGGATGATCCCGTTCCTGGTTCCGGACTACATCGTCTCGGTGGATTTCGACGCCGGCGTCGTGACCGTCGACTGGGATCCCGAGTTCTAGCCATCAGCGGATCGACGGCGTCGTTCCCCATGGACGTGTCCGTCCTTCCGCGCTCGGCAGGACATGTCGAGCGCGGCCCCGCCCGGGCAGGAGCAGACACGCGATGACGTCCGAGACGAATACCCAGTCAGACACGCCCGCGCGCGGGCCGATCCGCATCGACGTCGTCAGTCTGTTCCCCGATTTCATCGATCAGGCGGCCGCGGTGGGTGTGGTCGGGCGCGCGCGCGAGCGGGGCCTGCTGGCGCTGCAGGGCTGGAATCCTCGCGACTACGCCCAGGGCAACTACCGCCGGGTGGACGATCGCCCCTTCGGCGGCGGTCCCGGCATGGTCATGCTGATCGATCCGCTGCGCGCGGCGATCGCTGCCGCCCGCGCGGCCGATCCCGCGCCGGCGCGGGTGATCTACATGAGCCCGCAGGGCCGCCCATTGACCCAGGCGCACGTGCGCGAACTCGCCGCCCTGCCCAGGCTGATCCTGCTGTGCGGCCGCTACGAAGGAGTCGATGAGCGCCTGCTCGCGGCCGAGGTGGACGAAGAGCTGTCGATCGGCGACTACGTGCTGTCGGGCGGTGAGCTGGCCGCGGCCGTCGTCGTCGATGCGGTCGCCCGGCTGCAGGATGGCGCGCTCGGTGATGCAGAATCCGCCGTGCAGGACAGCTTCGAGGGTGACGGCCTGCTGGATTGTCCGCACTACACGCGCCCGGTCGAGCACGCCCTGGGCCAGGTGCCGGATGTGCTGCTGTCGGGCAATCACGCCGAGATCGCCAAGTGGCGTCGCCAGCAGTCGTTGCTGCGCACGCTGGAGCGTCGCCCGGACCTGCTGGACGAGGCCGCGCTCGGCAAGGCCGATCGCCGCCTGCTCGCGGACTGGCGCGCCGCGCATCCCGACAGCCCCCGCTCCGGAGACTGAGCTGGAGTGGGGTGCTCTGGCTTTCTCGGGTGGCGTGCCCGTATAATGCGCGGCTGACCGTTTCATCCGAGCCGCAAGAGCTCGTCAAGCCAGAGCGTGCGTCCACGTGCACCACGCCTATAACGACACCAACAGGCCCAGACCCATGACCACCAAGCCCTCCCTGAACACCCTGCTGCAGAACTTCGAAAGCGCGCAGAGCGCGCGCGTGCTTCCCGACTTCGGCCCCGGCGACACCGTTGTCGTCAACGTCAAGGTGAAGGAAGGCAACCGCGAGCGTGTGCAGGCCTACGAGGGTGTGGTCATCGCGATCAAGAACGCCGGTCTGAACTCCGCGTTCACTGTGCGCAAGATCTCGCACGGCTTCGGCGTCGAGCGCGTGTTCCAGAGCCACAGCGCGCAGATCGACTCGGTTGAAGTGAAGCGCCGCGGCAAGGTCCGCGCCGGCAAGCTGTACTACCTGCGCGGCCTGGAAGGCAAGAAGGCACGCATCAAGGAAGATCTGTCCGCTTCGGCCAAGGCCAAGAACGAGAAGGCACGCGCCGACCGCGCTGCCGATGCCGCGGCCAAGAGCGAAGCTGCTGCCGCTGCCAAGACGGCGGCCGCTGGCGAGTAATCGCCACGTTCGATGTCGCACGACGGCCGCCGCAAGGCGGCCGTTTGCGTTCTGGGCTTCTCCATCGCCGTAGGGGCAATGTACCGGGGGCGTGCGCCCACGCGCGAGATGCCGTGGCGCATAGCGCTGCAGCTGCACGGCGTTGCGGACGGCCGTAAGCGGGCGGCAGCGGCGAGCCCGATGCCTGATGCCCGATGCAAGCATGGGTAGCTTGCATTGGCACCGACGCGGAAAGCCAGCCCCGCCTGCGCCGCGGCAGGCGTTGCAGACCTTGGAACATCGCGCGTTGATTGGTGGCGATCGGACCCCATCCACGATCGCTGACTGCGTTCCCTCGACGTTCCCATGACGCGTTCCCGCGTTCTGTCGAACCGTCCTCGGCTGCCGCCGACCCATGACCCGATCCGCATGACCGACATCCAGGCTTCGAACACCACCGCCAGCGTCCGCCTCGATCTGTGGCTTTGGGCCGCGCGCTTCTTCAAAACCCGCGCACTGGCCAAACAGGCGATCGAGACCGGCAAGGTCGATATCGGCGGACAGCGCGCAAAGCCGTCGCGTGCGGTACGTCTCGGCGACGGACTGCGCATTGCGCGTGGCGAAGAACACTTCGACATCGTGGTGGCTGGCCTCTCGGACATGCGTGGGCCGGCGCCGGTGGCGCGCGCGCTGTACACCGAGTCGGATGCGTCGCGGGCCCTGCGCGAAACCCGGATGGCGGAGCTGCGTGCGGCCCGGGCCGGCTACCAGGCACCCGAGCAGAAACCCGACAAGCGTGCGCGCCGGTTGATCCGCGCGCTCGGCGACATCGACGCGATCTGATTCAGAGCCAGTCGCGCACGAGCGTTTCCGACACTGTCCACAGCCGCGCGGCCATCGCTGGATCGCGCTGGGCATCGCTCTGCGCGGCCGGGGCGAAATCGCGCCAGAAGCCGCCGGTTCGGCCTGCCGCGCCGGGCGAGGCCGCGAGCCAGCACGGCGTGGCCGCGCCCTGCTGCACACTGCGCGCGTCGCTGCGGTAGCCATTGCCAACGTTACGCAGGATGTTGGTGCGCGTGTGCCCGGGCGAGACGCAGTTCGAGGTCGCGCGCGTGCCGGCCAGACGACGCGCGAGTTCCAGGGAGAACAGGCCGTTGGCGAGTTTCGAATGCGCATAGCGCGCCTCCCAGCTCCCGCCCGACAGGTCATCGAACTGGATGCCGCCGGGCGGTGCATTGCGCTCGTCGGCGCTGCCCAGCACCACGACGCGGCCCTGCGGCGCGGCGGTCACGCGATCAAGCAGGCGGCGCACCAGCAGGTAGTGGCCCAGATGGTTCACGACGAACGTCTTCTCGAGGCCGCGCACCTGTTCGAGCGTGTCGAGAACCACGCCGGCGTTGCAGACCACGGCGTCGAGCGGAATATCGAGCGCGCGGATCGTGTCGCTTGCCGTGACGACCGAATCGAAATCCGCAAGATCCAGGACGACCGGTGTGGCCCGGCCTTCGATCGCCGCGCATGCGGCCTCGCCGGTGGCACGCGAACGCGCGGTGCCGATCACGTGCGCGCCGCGCAGGGCCAGCACGCGCATGGTTTCCCGGCCGATGCCGGAGTTGCAGCCGGTGACGACGATGGTGCGACCGCGCAGGTCGAGACCTGCGGTGGCCTGCTCGGCGGTCGTGCCCGCATCGAGATCCCGCGAGCGGGCGAGGCCGGGCAGGGCGGTCGAGAGCGCGGCCAGCGCGCCGGCCTGCAGCAGGCGGCGCCTGCGGATGTCGAGGGTCATGGAGCGACTCGTCCGTGCGGGAAACGGGCCGTCGAGTGTAGACGGCCGGTCGATCGGGTCGCGACAGGAAACGCGGCGGCCCCGTAGGGCCCATGCCGCGCCCAGCGCCGCGCCCCGGCATGCAGGGCGGCAACCCCACCGGAGGCGCCGGATACCCGTGCATCGGGACCGCTGCCGACGCTGACGCCGACAGCTCAGAGCAGCGCCTTGATCCGGTACAGCGCCTCGAGTGCCTGCTTGGGACTCAACTCGTCTGGGTCCAGCCCGGCGAGGGCTTCGACTGCGGCCGAGTTCGGGCCGAACAATCCGATCTGCTGCGGCGAGTCCAGCGTGCCGGCCGACAGCGGCGCCGACGCGGGACTGTCATGGCGCCGCTGTTCCAGTTCCGCCAGCCGCGCGCGGGCATCGCGCACGACCTGCCTGGGCAGGCCGGCGAGCGCGGCCACCTGCAGGCCGAAGCTGCGATCGGCCGGGCCGTCCTTGACCGCGTGCATGAACACCAGCTTCTCGTTGCCTTGCTGGTCGCGGTGTTCGACCGCGTCCAGATGCACGTTGGCGATGCCGCTGCCGGGCTGGGCGAGCGCGGTGAGTTCAAAGTAGTGGGTGGCGAACAGCGTGTAGCTGCGGTTGCGCTGGGCGAGATGCCGCGCGCAGGCATCCGCAAGCGCCAGGCCGTCATAGGTCGAAGTGCCGCGGCCGATCTCGTCCATCAGCACCAGCGAGCAGTCCGTGGCGTGGTGGAGGATGTAGCTGGTCTCGGCCATCTCGACCATGAAGGTCGACTGGCCCTTGGCGAGGTCGTCGCCGGCGCCGATCCGGGTGAGGATACGGTCGATCGGCCCGATCACCGCGCGGCTGGCCGGCACGAAACTGCCGATGTGGGCGAGCAGCACGATCAGCGCGTTCTGGCGCATGTAGGTGCTCTTGCCGCCCATGTTCGGGCCGGTGATCACCAGCATCCGGCGCTCGTTGAACGTGTCGCTGTCGCCGAGCACCAGGTCGTTGGGTTCGAAGGGCTCGCGGCGCACGGCTTCGACCACGGGATGGCGGCCGCGCTCGATGCAGATGCCGGGTGCGGCGCCGAGCTGCGGGCGCGACCAGTCCAGGGCCTGTGCCCGTTCGGCGAAGCAGGCCAGCACGTCGAGCTCGCTGAGCGCGCCTGCGCAGTGCTTGAGCGCTTCCAGGCGCCCGCCGAGCGTGTCGAGAAGCTGTTCGTAGAGCAGGCGCTCGCGCGCCAGTGCACGTTCGCGCGCCGACAGCACCTTGTCCTCGAACTGCTTGAGTTCCTCGGTGATGTAGCGCTCGGCGTTGGTCAGGGTCTGCCGCCGCGTGTAGTGCGCCGGCGCCCTGGCCGCGTGTGCCTTGGAGACCTCGATGTAGTAGCCGTGCACCCGGTTGTAGCCGACCTTGAGCGTCGGAATCCCGCTGGTCTCGCGCTCACGCGCTTCCAGGTCGACCAGGAACTGGTCGGCATGGGTGCTCAGGCGTCGCAGCTCGGCGAGCTCGGCGTCGTGCCCGTCGGCGAACACGCCGCCATCGCGCGCGAGCACCGGAGGCTGTTCAACCAGGGCGTCGGCGAGCAGGCGCGCTTCGGCCGCATGTTCGCCGAGACCATCGTGCAGCGTGCGCAGACGCGGCGAATCGAGCGCTCCGAGGATGCCGCGCACGTCCGGCAGCATCGCCAGGCCGTCGCGCAGCGTGGACAGGTCGCGAGGACGTGCCGAGCGCAGCGCGATACGGGTGAGCACGCGTTCCAGATCACCGAGTGCGCGGAAACGTTCGCGCAGATCCGCATCCGCACCGCTGCGCTGCAGGGTGTCGACGGCATGCAGACGTTCGTCGAGCACCGCGCGGTCGCGCAGCGGACGATGCAGCCAGCGCCGCAGCAGGCGACCTCCCATCGGCGTGATCGTCGAATCGAGGACACCGAGCAGGGTGTTGCGGGTATCGCCGTCGACGCGGGTATCGAGTTCCAGATGCCGGCGGGTGGCGGCGTTCATCGCGATCGCGCCGTCGCCGCTCTCGACCGAGATGGAGGTCAGGTGCGGCAGGCGCTGCTTCTGGGTTTCCTCGACGTAGCCCAGCAGTGCGCCGGCGGCTGCAACCGCAAGGGGGCGGTCGTCGATGCCGAAGCCGGTGAGATCGTGCAGGCCGAAGAACTGCAGCAGCTGGCGGCGACCGGACTCGGCATCGAACAGCCACGGCGGGCGGCGACGCACACCGCCACGCTCGAACAGGAAGGCGGGCCAGCCGTCCTCGTCGGGGACCAGCAGCTCGGCAGGATCGAGACGCGCGATTTCCGCCTCGAGCGTGTCCTCATTCGCGCATTCGCATACCAGGAAGCGCCCACCGGCGAGATCCGCCCAGGCCAGGCCGTACTGACCATTGCGCTGGCGGGCGACCGCCATCAGCAGCGTGTCGCGGCGCTCCTGCAACAGCGCTTCGTCGGTGACGGTGCCCGGCGTGACGATGCGCACCACCTTGCGCTCGACCAGGCCCTTGCTGGCCGCGGGGTCGCCGATCTGCTCGCAGATCGCGACCGATTCGCCCAGCGCGACCAGCCGCGCCAGATACCCCTCCGAGGCGTGGTGAGGTACGCCCGCCATCGGAATCGGAGCGCCTGCGGAATTACCACGCTGGGTCAGGGTGATGTCGAGCAGCCGCGCCGCCTTGCGGGCGTCGTCGTAGAACAGCTCGTAGAAGTCGCCCATGCGGAAGAACAGCAGGACGTCGGGGTGCTCCGCCTTGGCGGCGAAGAACTGTTTCATCAGGGGGGTGTGTTCTTGCAAGCTCGGATCGTTCGCACGGACTTCAGACCGACATCTTGCCTGAGATGGCGCGCGGGTTCCCGCCATGGAAACGCCCGGGTGCCGACTCGGCGCCCGGGCGTCCGGACAACACCGCCGCAGCCGCGCGGCGCTGAGGATCAGCGGCGCTGCTGTTGCAGTGCCCGGGCGGTTTCCAGATGCGCGGCGATCACCGCGCGGGTGCTCTGCAGGTGATCGCGGACGCGGCTGTCGCTCGCCGAGGGGATCAGTTCCGAATCGAGCTTGGTAAGCGCTTCCTGGTGGCCCATCACCATCGCTTCGATCCACGCCTTCTCGAACGCCTGGCCTTCGAGCTGCGCGAGCTGCTCGCGCTGGGCGTCGTGCTTGCGCTTCATTTCCGCAAGGTCCGGATGCGCGGTGGCGTCGGCTTCGCCGTGGCTCATCGAGCCGGCCCCGGTATCGGTGTTGCCGGCGGTCGCTGCGGTACCGCCCGCGACCGTCGACATTTCGCTGCCGCTCCCGGTTCCTGTTGTGTTTCCCGACCGCCCGAGCAGGATCCGGGTGGCATCGAGGTTGAGCGAGTGGTCGTTGCGCAGCGTCTGCGCATATTCGCGCACCGGGCCCTGCACGTTCTTGGCGAGCGCAGCCTGCGCGGCTTCGATCTCGTGGCGGTCGACTTCGAGGACCGCCATCAGCGCCTTCCGGTCGGGCTCGGCGAGGTTGGGCATTCCTGCCCC
Source organism: Luteimonas chenhongjianii (assembly GCF_002327105.1). Lineage (GTDB taxonomy): Bacteria > Pseudomonadota > Gammaproteobacteria > Xanthomonadales > Xanthomonadaceae > Luteimonas > Luteimonas chenhongjianii. Next base: position 1,627,965 of record NZ_CP023406.1, read on the forward strand.
GGCATTGCTCGTTGAGCCGGTGCCAGCTGCGCCGTTATCGATCGTGGCAGCCACGCCACGGCTGCGGTCTTCGGTATCACCGGTCGAATTCGGTGTGTCCGCCAGGGTTCCGCTGCCACTGTCGGTGTTGGTCGCGTTCTTGTTTTCACAGGCGGCCAGTGCCAGCACGAAGGCGCCGGCGAGTAGGGTCTTCGAAGGAGCCATTGCGCGTATCCGGGGTGGTGAAAGTGGGCCGATGCTAGGCGCCCGCGGGTTGTGGCAAACGTGAAAATCGCGTAGCGATTTCCAGCGTTGACTTGTGCGGCCCGGCGGTGGATTTTTCCCATATGGACCACACCTCCGAGCCCTGGGAATGCATCGTCGTCGGCGCCGGCCCGGCGGGCCTGTCGGCCGCGTTGTACCTGGCCCGGTTCCGGCGCCGCGTACTCGTTCTGCACGACGGCATGTCGCGCGCGATGCGGATCCCGCTGACACGCAACGCGCCCGGGTTTCCGGAAGGGATCGCCGGCCCGGATCTGATCGGACGAATGCTCGAGCATTGCGAACGTTACGGTGCGCAGATCCGCGAAGCCGAGGTCGTGGAGGCGCGCAGGCACGAGGGCACTTTCGAACTGCGAACCGCGGATGGGACGCTTCACCACGGCCGGGCGCTCGTCCTCGCCACGGGTCTGCACATGGGCCAGATACCGCTTCCGCACGATGAGCACGAGGCCGCGATCGCCGCAGGCGTTCTGCGCTATTGCCCGATCTGCGATGGGATCGAACACACCGGCACGCGGATCGCTGTGCTCGGCAGCGATCGGCACGGGGCGGCCGAGGCCCTGTTCCTGCGGCAGTTCAGCGAGCAGGTCGTTCTGCTTCCCTGCCAATACGCCGGCCTTGACGCCGACGCCCACGCTCAACTGACCGCGGCGGGTATCCGGGTGCTGGCCGCGCCGGTGGTGCGGTACGCGCCGCAGGCGGATCGCTTCGACCTGTATCTCGAAGGACGCGACGAGCCGCATGCCTTCGATGTCGTCTACCCCGCGTTGGGTTCGCAGCACCGCAACGAGCTGGCGCAAATGCTCGGCATCGCGATCGACGCGCATGGCTGCACCGACGTGGCTTCGCCGCTGGGGACCGAGGTGCCCGGCGTGTACTGCGCCGGCGACATCGTCGACGGGCTCGACCAGATCAGCGTGGCGATGGGTCATGGCGCCGTCGCCGCAACGCGCGCGCACAACTGGCTGCGCGCCGAGGACGGACATGTCCTGCCGGCCCGGTGAACGCAGGCGAGCGTCGGCATCGCGCGGCTGATCAGGGAGTGGAACGGAGGGTCGCCTTGCTTCCGCGGGTCGCGCACGCGCCCGGTCGGGTCTGCGTTGCGGCGTGCATTTTCCGAGCATCAGCCACTGGAGATGCCCCGCCGCCGATCGCGTAACCGACATTTGTCCAAGAGGCCGTAGCTGTCCCGGAACTGCCCTCGCATTCGCAACAAGCGGTGCCGCCCCAAGGTCGAGCTCAGACAGGCGTGCGCACAAGAGAGCCGGCGCAGGCGAGCCCGCTCAAGTCCAGGCGGGTTCCGACGTGAAGTCGATCGTCAACCAGGAGCCTTCCGGACGCGCGCCCATTCTCTGCGCGATCTCGTTACGCAGGCCGTCGATCTCACCGATGCTGCCGAGTTGGGTAGTCGGCGCAGTCAGGACGTGGATCTCGATGAACTTCATCCGGCCGATCTTGGCCACCCGGCTGGTGAAGCCCAGAAAACCATGCTCGGCGACAAACTCCTGCATGGTCGCCTGCACCTTCCGGTCCAGGTCATCCGGAGCAACCTGCAGGACCTCACGCGCCGCCTTCCAAGCTGCGCGCAGCGGGAGTGGCAGCGAAGCCAGGCTGATGAAGGCCAGCACCAGAGGATCCAGATAAGGAATCCAGTCTTCGTGCCGGGTGCCGCGCAAGGTCAGTGCAAGGATGAAGGACACCACGACGGCGAGGCTGACCAGACCTGCGAGCAGCCAGGCACGCGCATCGAGGGCGAGCAGACCCGAGCGCATCCGCCGCGCATGACGGCCCATCCATACCGCCATGGCAAGGTCCACCACGCTCAGCACACTCGCCCAGACCAGGCCATGGCCGGCATGGGTCTCCTGGCCGCCCGTGCTCAGGCCAATCAGAGCGTTGGCCAGAGCGTAGATGCAGGCAAGACCGAGCACCACGCCGCCGAGCGCCTCGACCATCGGTTCCAGATGCCAGAAGCCGTACTGGAATCGCGGACTCTGTTCGTGGGCCATGAGCCGGAGCACCACGAGCGCCGTCATCGTCAGCGCCACATCCACCAGTGAGTAGATACCGTCGAACAGGATCGCCGGCGAGCTCGCAGCCACGCCGCCTGAGAGCCCGATCGCGGCGACCAGCAGGGTCGCCAGGAGCGAGAGCTTCAGTACCCGTCGTTCCTCGAGGGTTCCACTCATCGGTACGCGCCGCGCCTATAGCTTCAGAAGCTCCACAGTGTAGCTCGGCGGGTCTTCGCTGCTGTCGATGATCGGACTGTGCACGTCGGACTCGAGGCCGGAAAGCCGCTCGTTCTGCGCACGTGCAATGTGCAGCGACCGGAGAATCGGATCATCGGGCTTGCCCAACCGCCAGCCCGGAATGGCCATGGGAATGCCCGGCGAATAGGGCACGCGCAGGCGTTGGGAAGGGAGTGGTGCCAGCCTCCCGGCCGATGACCTGGTCGATGAGCGTCTGCGCGCGCCAGCACGAGCTCGTAATAGGGGGCGTCCTGCATGCCACGCCGATGCTGGGGTCAACGGCAGGCGGACCCCGCCTGGCACGGCCTGGGGACTGTCCGCGATCGCTGGCGCCGCCCGGGGCGATGACCAGCGCCTCGGCGCGCGGCTGAGAACCTGGGCCATGTCTGTGGCCCAGCCCGTAGCGCACCCGCATACGAGGTGCGCCATACCGTGGCCGCTCACGCCATCCGGTGGCGGAAGAACGGGTACATCGCCACGCTCAGCAGCATGCCGACGGTGGCGTACGCCAGCAGCTGCGGATTGGCACCGAGCAGAGCATAGAGGCAGTACGCGACCGCGACGCCGGCGGTGATCATGCTCATCAGGCGCAGCGTGCCGGACTCGTTGCGCTCCAGCGTGCTGACCGCCAGGGCCCCGGCCGAGAACAGGTAGGGACAGATGGTCAGCAGCACCGCGATGTTGGTCAGCTGATCGAATTGCGAGGCGAGCGTGGGCGAGGCGGTCACCAGCAGCAGGACGCTCATCAGGATCGCGGCGATGACCAGTCCGGCCCCCGGCATGCCATGCCGGTTGACCCGGCAGAACACCTTGGGGAACAGGCCGTCCTCGGCAGCCGCCTTGGCCGACTGGCCGACCAGCAGCATCCAGCCGCCGAGCGCGCCCAGTGACTTGAAGATCGCGCACAGCGAGATCAGCACCACCCCCCAGTTCCCGACCATGATCTTGGCCACGTCGGCGAAGGGTGCCGAGGAATCGCGCAGCTGCTCCATCGGCACGATCCCCATGATCACCAGCGAGCAGCTGATGTAGACCACCGCCGAAAGGCCCAGCCCCATCAGCGTCGCCAGCGGGATATTGCGCTTGGGGTTCTCGATGACATCCGCCGAGACCGCGGCGCTCTCCACGCCCATGAATGCCCAAAGCGCGATCGAGGCGCTGCGCGAGATCGCCTGACTGTCGCTCAGCCCGCTGACGTTCCACCCCTTGTGGAACAGCGCCGGGTCGAACCACCACCAGCCGGCGATCGCGATGCCGAGGATGGGCACGAGCGCAAACATCACCGTACCGGTCTCCAGCGATCCGACCCAGCGCGCACCACGCGCATTGGCGAGGGTCAGTGCCCAGATCAGCAGCAGGGTGAAGCCGATCCGCGGGTACAGGTCGTCCAGCCATGGCCACAGGTGGCTCAGGTAACCGGTCACGACCAGGGCAATGGCCACGTTGCCGATCCAGTTGCCGAACCAGTAACCGTAGTTGCTGACGAAGCCGACGTAGTTGCCGAATGCGCGGCGGGCGTACGCATAGGGACCACCGGGCTCCGGGTCGAGCTGGGACAGGCGCGCGAACACCAGCCCGAGCGCGATGGCGCCACCGGTGGCGATCAGCCAGCCGAACGATGAGATGCTGCCGACCGTCGCGAGGTTGGCGGGCAGCAGGAACACGCCGGTGCCGATCATGTTGCCGGCCACCAGCATGGTGGCCATGAGCAGGCCCATCTTGCGCGCGGCAGGGGCACTGCCACCAGCGCTGGCGGTCGGGGGAATTGCGCTCGACGTAGTGTTCATGTCCAGTCCGGGTCGGCTGTGAAGTCGATGGTCAGCCAGGACCGGTCAGGCCGCGTTCCCAGCCGCGTGGCGATGTCGTTACGCAGCCGGTCCACATCGCTGATGCTGCCAAGCAGCGCGTCTGGGCCGGTCAGCACGTGGATCTCGATGAACTTCATGCGGCCGATCTTGGCTACGCGGCTGGTGAAACCGCGGAAGCCATGCTCGGCGACGAACTGCTGCATCGTTGCCTGGACTTGCTCGTCAAGGTCATCCGGCGCGACCTGCAGCACCTCGCGCGTTGCCCGCCACGCCGCGAGCAGCGGCAGCGGCAGCGAGACGAGACCGATCAGCGCCAGCACCAGTGGGTCGAGATAGGGCACCCAGTGCGCATGCGGCCCATTGCGCAGCGCCACGGCCAGGATGAAGGAGACAACCACGGCCATGCTCACAAGCCCAGCGAGCAGCCAGGCGCGGGCATCCAGCGCCAGCAGCCCGGAGTGCAGGCGTTTGGCATGGCGTCCCATCCATACCGCCATGGCCAGATCGACGACGCTCAGCACGCTCGCCCACACCAGGCCATACCCGACCCGGGTGACGTGTCCGCCGGTGGTGAGGCCAATGATCGCGTTGGAGAGCGCGTAGACGCAGGCCAGGGTCAGGATCGCGCCCCCGATCGCTTCGACCAACGGCTCGAGGTGCCAGAAGCCGTACTGGAAGCGCGGGCTCTGTTCGTTGCCCAGAAGCTTCAGTACCTGCAGTGCGGCCACGGTGAGGGCCACGTCCACCAGGCAATAGATGCCGTCGAACAGGATCGCCGGCGAGTGCGCGAGCATGCCACCCGACAATCCGATGGCCGCGACCAGGACGGTCATGCCAAGCGAGATCTTGAGCGCGCGCTGTTCCTGCTGGGTCCCGGTCATCGGTGTGGCCTGTCATGCACGCATCCGCGCGGGCGCCCGGGGCGGGACGCTCGCGGGCATCGTCTGCCGCCCTCCCTGTCGGCGGCGCCGGCGGGAGGGCGGGCAAGGCCCCGCACGAGCTAGACCTTCAGTACTTCCACCGTATAGCTCGCCTGGCCATCGCTGTCTTCGATGATCAAGCCGTGCACGTCGGACTCGAAGCCGGGGAAGCGTTCGTTCTGCGCACGCGCAATGTGCAGCGACTGGATGATCGGATCATCGGGCTTGCCGAAGCGCTCGCCCGGCATGATCGTGGGAATGCCCGGCGGATAGGGCACGAGCATGGTTCCCGCCACCCGCCCGCTGACCTCGTCGATGTCGACGCGCTCGATCTCGCCGCGCACCAGGTGGTTGTAGGCGTCCGCAGGCGTCATCACCGGCTCGGGCAGATCGGTGTACATGTCCTTCATCACCACGGGTACCTTGAATTCCCGGTTGAACTCGTGGAGCGCATGACACAGATCGCGCAGGCCCCACTTGGAATAGGTGGCCGGGTACGCTTCCACCAGCCCCGGCAGCGCGCGCGTCAGCGGAGCGTTGGAGTCGTAGGCCTCCTTGAACGCGAGCAGCTCGGTGACCAGGGTGCTCCACTTGCCCTTGGTGATGCCCATCGAGAACAGGAACAGCACCGAGTAGAGGTTGGTCTTCTCGACCGTGATGCCCCTGTGCCACAGATACTTGCTGAGAATCGCGGCCGGGATGCCGAGTTCGCCCATGTCTCCGCCCATGGTCAAGCCTGGCGTGAGCAGGGTGACCTTGACCGGGTCGATGAGCACGTACTCGCTGGCGAGCTTGTCGAAGCCGTGCCAGTAATCGCCCGAACCCAGGTACCAGTCCTTTCTTTCGGCGACCTTCGGCGCATGGGTGTCGCCGCCCTCGAGGTTGCGCTCGACCTTGTCCGGCTGCCAGACCTTGAACCACCAGTCGTCGCTGCCGAGGTCCTGTCCGACGTGCAGCATCGCGATGCGGAAGGTGACGGCCTCGTCGTGCATTTCCTGCACCAGCGATCTGCCCGCGTCGCCTTCCATCATCCGGGAGGCAATGTCACAGGAGGCGATGATTCCGTAAAGCGGGCTGGTGGACGTATGCATCATGAACGATTCGTTGAACCGATCCGCGTCCAGCAAACGCGTCGCCGCATTGCGCACGTGGATCATCGACGCCTGCGAGAAGGCCGCCAGCAGTTTGTGGGTCGACTGCGTAGTGAAGATGATCGCGTCCTGCTCCCGCGGCTTGCCCTTGGCCATCCCGTAATGGTTCTCGTAGAACGGATGGAAGGCGGCGTAGCCGTACCACGCCTCGTCGAAGTGCAGGTAATCGGCCGCAGTGCCGAGCATGTCGGCGATCTTCTCGGCGTTGTAGCAGAGTCCATCGTAGGTGGAGTTGGTGACCACTGCGATCTTTGGTTTGGTCCCCGGCTTGGTGCTCTTGCTGGCCAGCGGATTGGCCGCGATCGCCTTCTGCAGGGAGTCTTCCGAGAACTGGTCCAGGCTGATCGGGCCGATGATGCCGTGTGCGTTGCGGCTTGGCCGGAAGTAGACCGGGACGCCACCGGTCATGATCAGCGCGTGCAACAGCGATTTGTGGCAGTTGCGGTCGACGAACACCAGGTCGCCGCGCGCGACAGTGCCGTGCCAGACGATCTTGTTGGCGGTGGACGTGCCATTGGTGACGAAGAAGGTGTGGTCGGCGCCGAAGTTGCGCGCGGCCTCGTGCTCGGCATCGCGGATCGGGCCGGTGTGGTCGAGCAGCGAGCCCAGCTCGGGCACCGAAACCGAGAGGTCGCTGCGCAGCGTGTTCTCGCCGTAGAACTGGTGCAGGGCCCTGCCGACGGGCGATTTGGTGAAAGCGACGCCCCCGGCATGGCCCGGCGTGTGCCAGGAGTAGTTCGAGGTGCCGGCATGATGCACCAATGCCTTGAAGAACGGCGGCAGCAGCTGCTCCATGTAGTCATCGGCCGCGCGCATGACCTGGCGGGCGATGAAGGCCTTGGTGTCCTCGAACAGGAAGATGTAGCCGTGCATGTACTTGAGCAGTTCGCTCGGCACCTTCTCGATCGTGCGGCGCTCGCCGTACAGGAACACCGGTAGCCCGGCGCGCCGCTGCGCCTGTTCGCGCAGCAGCGCAAGCAGCTTCAGGAACTGATCGTCCCCCTCTTCGGTGCCGTCTATCGAGATCAGCACCGCCGACGCGGCCACATAGGTGCGTGCGGCGGCGTGCACATCTTCGATGGTCAGGCCGGCCAGGACGCGCTGGGCGTTCGCACGGAACTCGTCCGCCAGTTCCCGGATCAGGATGCCGCCAATGCGCGGGGAGTCGTAGTCGTCGTCGATGATGACGATCGGATAGTCGAGGGAATGGAAGTACATATCGATGTCCTTGTCCGCGACGGCGAACTCAGTTGGTCGAGGGGCGTGAGGGAGTGGTCGCGCTGGTTGGGGCGGGTGCAGGCGCTCGTGCCGCCGGCGCCGGCTGCAGTGCCGGACTGGAGGCGGCTAGGCGGGCCTGGCGCCGCTCGGCGGCGAAGAAGGGGTAAAACACCGTAATAAACAGGACGAACAGAAAGCCGTACTTGACGACGTCGCCCGCCGAGCCATAGACGGCCCAGAGGCAATAGATGACGGTGGTGCTTGTCATCCACCAGTAGAGACCGGTGTGGGCAGTCGTGTGCGTACGTTCGACTTCGAAGTAGCAGGCCACGCAGGAATAGATGTAGGGCAGCAATGTCAGGATCACGGCCGCTGACGTGATGGTGTTGAACTGATCGGTAGCGGTCTTCGAACCTGCCGTGACCAGAACCGCGATGGTCATCAGGATGGCAACGATATAAACGCCCTTGACCGGTACGTCGTCCTTGTTTGCCTTCTTGAACACTGCTGGGAACAGGCCGTCGTCCGCTGCCGCCTTGGCGCTCTGCGCGGTAATCAGGATCCAGCCGCCCAGGGAGCCCGCGGCGCCGATGAAGGCGCAGATACTGACCAGGCCGCCGGCCCAGCCGCCGAATGCATCCGCCGCAGCAAGGGCGAACGGTGCATCGGAGAGCTGCAGCTTTCCATTCGGCACGATGCCCATGATCACCGCGGAGCTTGCGATGTAGCAGACTGCTGCGATGAACACTCCGCCGAGCGTGGCGCGCGCAACGTTCCTCTCGGGATTCTCCACAACGGCGGCGGTCACGGAGGCCGATTCCACGCCGATGAATGCCCACAGCGTGAGCGCGGCAGCGCTGGAAATCGCGCTGAAGTCGGATTTGCCGGAGACGTTATAGGCACTGGTGAACGTGTTCGGGTCGAAATAGAACCACCCGAAGATCGCGATTCCAAGAATTGGCACGAGGGCAAAACTCGTCGTTACTGTCTGCACGCGCGTGACGAAGCGAGGCCCGATCACATTGGCGAAGGTGAACGCCCAAGTCAGTGCCAGCACAGCGATGCAGCGCGGCAGCGGGTGGGACAGTACGGGAAAGAAGTAGCTGAAATAGCCTACGGCCGCGATCGGGATCGCGACGTTGCCGATCCAGTTGGCGAACCAGTAGATGGTGTTGGTCTGGAAGCCCATGTACGGGCCGAGCCAGTCGCGCGCATACGCATAGGGGCCGCCTGCCTTTGGGGCAATTTGCCCGAGTTTGGCGAAGACGAAGGCCAGCAGCAGCGAGCCCGCAGTGGTGATCAGCCATCCCCAGATGGAGGCCGAACCGATCGCGGCCAGACTGGAAGGCAGCAGGAAAACCCCCGAGCCCATCATGTTGCCGGCCACCAGGAATGTGGCACCGATCAAGCTGATCTTTTTGCCGTTAGTCGCCATGAGATTCTCCTTGTGCCGCAATCGCCTGGTTTGCTGGGGGAAGGCGTTGCCTGGACCCGGTCGCGCCGGTTCCGGGGTCCCTGGGGTCGTTGGAGCTTTGTTTGCTGCGTATTACTTGACGAAGCTGTATTGCAGGCTGCCCTGCAGACGCATCACGTCGGCATCCCGCCCGTCCTGCAGCAGCAGCTGCCCGAACAGGAGTTCCACGCCCATCGTCCAGGACGGCGCGGGGCTCCACAGCAGGTTGAGTGCCCCATAGCGGCTGCGCTTGAAAGCGTCGCCCGCCAACACGTCGTTCTTGTTGCTCAGGTTCAACTGGCCGAACACGAGGTTGGAGCTCCAGTCCTGGTTCCAGTTATGGGTGTAGCCGAAGAACCCGCCGTAGGAAGTCAGCAGTTCCAGATCGCCGTCGGGCCCGATCGCGGCGTCGTAGCCGGAACCGCCGATGTCGGTCGTGTAGCGGGCGATGCCCTTGCCGGCGACCATGCCGAACACCCACAGATTGTTCTCGTTGGCGTTGATCGATCCACTCAGCTGCAGGCCGCCGCCGAGTACATCCTCGCCGAGCTCGTTGTCACCGTCGTAACCGACGCTCCTCGCCACGCCGCTGAGCTGCAGGTGGCCCCACCCGCGCTCCATGCGCGCGGCGAGCGTGACGTCGGGCAGCCGTTCGACCGCGATGTCGTCGCCGGTGAGGTTGTAGATCTGTGACTGCGGCGCTTCGGCGGCCAGGGTGAGGGTGTTTCCCTTGCCTATCGAGAAGATGTGGTGGATGCCGGCCACGAGCAGATAGGGCGCGGAGCCCGGCCCCTCGAAATCCAGGGTGTTGGGGAGCGAGTCGGCGTCCATGAAGGAGGAATACCCGTAGCCCGCGTAGGTGTTGCCCAGCTGCCCATAGGCATGGCGCAGCCTGAATTCATAGCCGTCGCTGCTGCCGAAGAAGTCGTTCTCAAGGTAGAAGCGCAGGACGCCGCGTGTGGTCGGGCGGCGCGCCTCGATGCTGAAGCGCGTCTGCTTTGCGTGGATGTTGAAGTTGGGCGTGTCGCGATGCACGCCGTCGACCGGGAATTCGGAGGTGATGAACTGGTCGTCGTCGCCCGCCGGTCGGTTGGTGGCGATGGCATCGAGCTTGGCGTAGCCGCCAATGCGGATCATGGTCTCCGTGCCCGGGATTGCGATGAATCCCTTTAGATCCGGATCGGTCGGGGAAGCCAAGCTGTTCTCACGCGAGGCGGCGATCGAGGGATCGGAGACCGAGTCTCGGGGCGGCAGGATCGACGGCCCGCCTGCGGCAATATTGGGTGTGCTCGCAGCGGCATTCGTGCCCTGGGGCGCCGGTGCAGTCTGCGCAGTGCTGGTGCGCGGCGGCGGGGTTCGACCCTGCGAGCGTTCCAGCGCATCAAGCCGTTGGTTCAGCGATTCGAGATGTTGTTCCGCGCGACGGACCTCGTCGCGAAGTGTTGTCACCGAGTCCTGGGACAGGGCCAGCCCGGGGGCGAGGCCGGAAGCCACCGCCAATGCGATCACCAAGGGTTGCCGATTCATCGCCACACTCCAGTGGAGAAAGTACAGACCGCGAATGTCTATTCAGCGGCAGTAATAAACGGCGTCGGCGCCGGTACGCGGCAGAGGACAGGTGCAAAACTGTGCGAATGCCGATGATGGGTATGTGAGCGGAATATGTCCGAATCGTTCGAGCCGATTTGCGCTGCTTTTCGCGTGCGGCGAAGAGGAGGCTTGCGTGGTGACACGCGAGATAACCGGGCGTGGGTTAATCCCTACCCGATGCCCATGTGGCCGGCCATCGTATCGGCGGCGCACGGCCCACATACGGGGGCGTCCGGAGTGTGTTAGCGTCCGCGCAAGGCAGTCAGAACGTCGTGCCGGACCCGTCCCCCCACATTGGTCCAGCACTTCCGTCATCTCCCGGGATGACGGCGTCTGCGTCGAGGTTTGAAGTCGCAACGACAATCACAGCAGGGGGACACCAATGGTCTCAGGCCATCCACAACGCCACGCGCTCGCAACCGCCATCTTTTTCGCCATGCTCGCTGGGGCCGCGCCGCCCGCGACTGCCCAGTCGCAGCCAAGCGAGAGGGTGCCTGGCCAGGAGCAGCCCACCACGCTCTCGGGGGTGACCGTCACTGCGCAGAAGCGCGAAGAGGCGTTGCAGGACGTTCCCATCGTCATCAATGTCCTGCCAGAGCAACTGCTGCAGGACACAGGCGTGCGCGACATCAAGGACATGCAGGTTCTGGTGCCCGGCCTCACGGTCACCAGCACCCAGTCCGCCGCGCAGACCACGGCTCGCATCCGGGGCATCGGCACGGTCGGCGACAATCCGGGCCTGGAATCGTCGGTCGGAATCGTCATCGACGGGGTCTACCGCTCGCGCAACAGCGTGGGGTTCGGTGACCTGGGCGAAATGGAGCGCGTCGAGGTGCTCAAGGGGCCGCAGGGCACAGTGTTCGGCAAGAACACCTCGGCCGGTGTCATCAACGTCATCACCCGCCGGCCGAGCTACACCCAGGCGGCCGAGGGCGAAGTCACGGTCGGCAACTACGGCCTGGTCGGAGTTTCGGGTTCGTACAACGACGCGATCGGAGACAACGCCGCGTTCCGCATCTTCGCCACCAAACGCAAGCGTGACGGCGTGGACGAGGTCGAGACCGCCGGTGGTCCGCGGCGGGAAACCGACGACGGCGACCAGAACTACCACTCCCTGCGCGGCCAGCTGCTGCTCGAGCCCACGTCGAACCTCAACATCAACTTCATCGCCGACTACACCAGTCGCGAGGAGAACTGCTGCGTTTCGTTGACCACGCACCGCGGTCCTACGGCGGCGATCATCGATGCGCTGACTCCGGGGGGCAGGGCATCATCCCGGTGCCGGATCTCGACCGTCGCCTGGCCTATGCCAACCGCTCCACCGAGCAGGACCTCAAGGACAAGGGCATCTCGGTCGAAGTGAACTGGACCACGCCCTGGGCCAACGAGGCGCTGCTGACCTCGATCACCGCATTCCGCGACTGGAAGGCGATCACCGGCATCGACTTCGACTACAGCGGCGCGGACATCATGTATCGCCCGGCGCAGGAGGATTATTCGCTTGCGCAGTTCGAGAACTTCAGCCAGGAATTCCGCCTCACCGGGACCAGCGATCGCCTCGACTGGATGGTCGGGATGTTCTATTCGGACGAGGATCTGACCCGCAACGATTCCTACTTCATGGGCCCGGCCTACGAGCCGTACCTGTCGACGCTGGTCGGCAGCCAGGTGCTCGGCGCGATGGCTGCGCAGCTGGCGCCGCTCGGCCTGACGGTCAATACCGCGAATCCGGCGACCTTCCTGTCGCAGGTGACCGGGCGCCCGTTCGGCACCAACTACACCGGCATCGGCGCCCACGACGTGTATTCGCAGAACGCGAAGAGCGCGGCGATCTTCACCAACAACACCTTCCACGTGACCGACGCGCTGGATGTGACCGTGGGCCTGCGTTACACCCGCGAGAAAAAGTCCCTGCAGGCGGATTTCAGCAACCCCAACGGCAGCACCGCGTGTGGTGCCGTGCTCGGCAATCCGGCGGCACGCGTCGGCGGGGCGCTGGCCCAGCGCATCAACGGCTTCGCCAGCCTGCCGGCGGCCCTGCAGCAGCAGTTGCTGGGGCAGCTGGTGCCGGCGATCGCGCCACAGGTCACCGCCAACATGTGCCTGCCGTGGGCCAATGCGCTGCATGACGGACGCAGCACCCGGCAGGAACGGACGGAGAAGGAATGGTCGGGCACGGTCAAGGTGGCCTACGACTTCGCCGATGACATCATGGGCTACGTGTCCGCGGCGCGCGGCTACAAATCCGGTGGCTTCAATCTGGATCGCGTGCAGGGAGCGACCGCGGCCGACCCCCGCCCGTGGATGCCGCTGACCGACGACACCTCGTTCCCGGGCGAGTTTGTCGACAGCTACGAGCTGGGACTCAAGACCACCTGGGCGGACGGCAATCTGCTGCTCAACGCGGCGCTGTTCCACCAGGAGTACGAGGACTTCCAGCTCAACAGCTTCCTGGGTACGGCGTTCGTCGTCCGTTCGATTCCCAAGGTCACCTCGCAGGGCGTGGAGGCCGAAGTGATGTGGCAACCGGCGATCAGCGGCCTGATGCTGCAGAGCGGCTTCACCTATGCGAAGACCGAGTACGGCGATGACCTGCTGCCCGATCCGGATCTGGTGAGGTTGCCGGGCAACCAGATGAGCTTCGCGCCCAGATGGTCGGGCAACGTGTCGGCCACCTACGAGTGGGACATCGGCGAACGCCTGCTCGGGCGCTTCAACATCGGCGCCAAATACATGTCCGAGTACAACACCGGCTCGGACCTGGATCTGGAGAAGCTGCAGGACGCCTACACCCTGCTCAATGCCCGGATCGGTTTCGGCCGTCAGGACAAGCGCTGGATGGTGGAGTTCTGGGGCCAGAATCTCACCGACGAAACCTACAAGCAGGTCGGCATCGATGCGCCGATCCAGGCCGGTTCCTGGAACGCGTATCTGGGGGCGCCCCGCACCTACGGCATGACGCTGCGCATGCGCTACTGACTGCGCATCGAAGAGGCAAGGACAGGGCGGGCCGGCAACGGTCCGCCCTTTTCCATGGGCGCGATGACGGCGCGCGCCCGCGCCCACGATGCGGTACAACGACATGCCCCCCACCGGCCCCCGTCCGTATGCACGCCGACATCCCCTCCGACGCCACTCTCCACGCCCTGGCCGAACGCACTGGTGCGCTGCTGCGCGCCCAGCATCACCGGCTGGTGACCGCCGAGAGCTGTACCGGTGGCTGGATCGCCAAGGCGGTCACCGACATCGCCGGCTGCTCGGACTGGTTCGACTGCGGCATGGCGGCGTACAGCTACGAGGCCAAGCAGGCGTTGCTTGGGGTCAATCCGCAGACCCTGGAAGTGCACGGCGCGGTCAGCCGGGAAACCGCCATCGAAATGGTGTCCGGTGCGCTGGTGAATTCAGGGGCGAGTGTCGCCGTGGCGGTCACCGGCATTGCCGGTCCCGGGGGCGGCAGCGAGGACAAGCCGGTCGGGACGGTGTGGATCGCCTGGAAACGCCGAGGGGGATACGCAAGTGCGCGCCTGTTCCACTTCGACGGGGACCGCGATGCGGTACGGCGCCAGACCGTGGCCGCGGCGCTGCTGGGGCTGGTCGAAACGGTGGACGCACACTGATGTGGGAAACCCTGGCCACCGTCCGCGATCTGGGGCGCATCCAGGAGATCGCCTCGGTGCTGGTGCGTTACGGCTTCGGCGATGTCGTCCGGCGTATCGGCATGGCCGATGCGCTGGAGCGGGCGGGGCGTCTGCTGCATATCGGACACGACGGCGAAGATCCGGTCCTGCGGATGTCGACACCCGAGCGCGTGCGCCACGCGCTGCAGGATCTGGGACCGACCTTCGTCAAGCTCGGCCAGGTGCTGGCCACGCGAGTGGACCTGTTGCCGCCCGAGTGGATCGAAACGCTGAGCCGCCTGCAGAGCCAGGTGCCGCCGGTGCCGATGGCCCTGTTGCGACCGCAGCTCGAGCATGACCTGGGTGGCGCGCCGGAGCACATCTTCGCCCGCTTCGAAGAGGTGCCGATGGCGGCCGCTTCGTTGGGGCAGGCACACCGGGCCTGGCTGCATGACGGCACGGCGGTCGTGCTCAAGGTGCGCCGCCCGGGCATCCGCGAGGTGGTCGACGCGGACCTGCGCCTGCTCGCACGGCTGTCGGAGGTCGTGCAGGCGCAGGCACCCGACCTGCGCCGCTATCGGCCGCGCGAAGTGGTCCGGCAGTTCGAGGCGTCGCTGCATGAAGAGATGGATTTCGCGCGCGAATGCCGCAATGCCGAGCGCATCGCCGCCAATCTCGCCGACGATCCACGCGTGCTGGTGCCGCGGGTGTACTGGGAGTGGACCAGCGAGCGGCTCAACGTGCAGGAACTGGTCGACGGCATTCCCGCCAGCGACCTGGCCGCGGTCGACGCGGCCGGCCTGGACCGTCATGCGCTGGCCGTTACCGGCGCCGAAGTGATGATGCGGATGGTGTTCGAGGACGGCGTATTCCACGCCGACCCGCACCCGGGCAACCTGTTCTTCATGCGCGACGGACGCGTGGCAGTGATCGACTTCGGAATGGTCGGTCGCATCCCGCCGCCGCTGCGCGAGCAGGTCGCACGCCTGGTCTACGGCCTGGTGTTCCAGCAGGCGCAGATGGCCTGCGATGTCCTGCTCGACTGGACCGATGCCGCCGATGTCGATGAGGCCAGACTGCACGCGGAGATCTACAGTCTCGTCGACCAGTACCGGGGCCTGCCGCTGCGCGAACTGCCGATGGCGACCATGCTGGGCGAGGTGACCGGCCTGCTGCGTCGCCATGGCCTGATGCTGCCGCCCGATCTCGCCTTGCTGATCAAGGCGCTGCTCACGCTGGAAGGCCTGGGCCGCCAGCTCGATCCCGAGTTCGACATGGCCGGTGCGGCGCAGCCCTGGCTGACCCGGCTGATGTGGCGCCGGCATTCTCCGCGCGCCCTGGCCGCGCGCGGGCGCCGGTCACTGGCGGCGGCGCTGGACCTGATGGCCGACCTGCCAAGGGACCTGCGTCATCTCCTGCGCAGTGCCCGCCATGGACGCCTGCGCGCGCAGATCGAGGTGACCTCGCTCCAGTCCTTTGGCGCCCAGGTCAACAGCGCGGCGAATCGCCTGACGATGGGGGTGGTCATCGCCGCGCTGATCATCGGCTCCTCGATCGTGATGCACAGCGTCGGCACAGGCTCGCCCAACCGCTGGTTGATGGCGCTGGGCGTGATCGGCTTCGTCGGCGCCGGGCTCGGCGGGCTCGGGATCCTGCTGGCAATCTGGCGCTCGGGGCGACGCCGCTGACCGCGGAGTGCGCGTCAGCGGCGATGTAGCGAGCGCCGGCCTCCGTCGGGTTCACTCGGACTGCAGGTCCACCCACACCAGGCGATGGTCGGTGCCATCGATGATCTGCGCATGCGCGGCGTCGCTGCGCGGCCAGAACACCCCGCTGCCGACCAGGGCCCGTCCCACGGACGGCAGCGCGTAATCGAGCCGGAGATTCCCCACCCGCGGCCCGAAGCTGCCGGTGTCGTGCGAGGCCGAGCCGCGATGCTGGGCATTCGCGCCGCCGTCGGCTTCGGCGGCCTCCAGGGCGCCTTCGCTGCGCGGGGTGGCCATGCGCATTACCCGCGGATGTTCGAGCAGTTCGGTGATCGCGGCGTGGTCGCCGGCGCCGTCGACCGGATCGTTGTTGAGATCGCCCAGGATCACGAAGCGCGCGTCGGCAGCAAGCCCGCCGCAGCGGCCGGCGTCGTCGCACAGCCACGGGTGCGGTCCCGGGGAGATGTAGTCGGTCCACAGACGGATCTCGTCATGGTTGCGGGCGACGTTGCGCTTCTCCGGCCCGTCGAACGCGGGCGGGGTGGGATGCGAGGCGAGGACGTGGATCACGCCGCCGGGCGCGTGCACCGGCACGTCCCAGTGCGATTTCGACGACAGCCGCAGTTGCGACCAGACTGCATCGGGATGGAACGGGCGGCCATCGGGATGGCGCGGGCGTTGCGCATCCGGCATCGCACTCCATTTCAGCAGCTGGAAGGTGCGTGCGGCCGCGGCATCGATCGGATAGCGCGACAGCAGCAGCATGCCGTACTGGCCGGGATGCAGTCCGTAGCCCCAGGCATCGTTGCCGCGGTCGCGGCCGTCTCCGCCGACGGTGCCGTTGTTGTCGAGATCCAGCCCGCTCTGCACGCCGGTGTTGACCGGTGCCAGGTAGCGGTAGGGATAGTGCAGCGGTTCGCCACCGCCGGGCTGCGGTTGTTCGAGCCAGCGCCGCTGGAACAGATCGGCGGCGCTGCCATCGGCGACGTAGTCGAATTCGTTGAGCAGCACGATGTCGGGACGGACCTGCTGCAACACCGCTGCGATCTTGTGCACGTTGTCGTCGTCGCCCTGCAGGCGTTCGATCAGGCCGCCGGCTTCGTTGCTGTAGAGCGAGGTGTTGTAGGTGGCGATGCGCAGTACGTCCGGCGCATGCGCCGCAGGCGCTGCATCGGGCGCCGCGCCCTGCAGCGCCACGCGGGTACAGGCGGCCAGCAGCGCGAGTAGCGCGACGACGAGCAGGGCCAGGCCGATGACGCGGCTCAACGTGCGAGCTCGGGAAGGGCGCGCCACAGCAGGCCGTCAAAGCCCTCGAGCGGCTGGAAATTGCGTTTGTAGGTCATCTTGCGGTGTCCATCGATCCAGTAGCCAAGATACAGGTGGCGCCGGCCCTCGCGCCGGGCCCAGGCGATCTGCCGGAGGATCGCCAGTGTGCCGAGCCCGCGTGACACGAGTTCGGGCTCGTAGAACGTGTAGACCGCCGAAAGTGCGTCGTCGACGAGATCGGTCACCGCCACCGCGACGAGCTGGCCGTGGAGGCGCAGTTCCAGTAACCGGCCGTCGTTCCAGGTGCCGATCAGGAACTGGTCGAATTCGCTCGCGCCGTGATCGTCCATGCCGCCGGCGGGATGACGGGCGGCGAGATAGCGCCGGTAGAGCGCGAGCCGTTCGTCGCTGCGCTCGGCTGCGACGACGCGCGATTCGATATCCAGGTTGCGTGCGGCCGTGCGGCGCTGGCTGCGGTTCGGAGCGAACGCGTCCACCGGGATGCGCACCGACATGCAGGCGCGGCAGGTGGCGCAATGCGGCCGATAGACGATGTCCCCGGAGCGGCGGAAGCCCCAGCGCAGCGCCTGTGGATACACCTGACCCAGGCGCGGATCGTGTGGGTCGAGCACCAGGTCGCGCGCCTCGCGCTCGGCCCAGTACCCGCATGGGTGCACGGCGGTGTGGAACAGCCGCAGATCGCCTGCGTCGGGGCCGGCATCGGCGATCGGGGGCGTGGCGCTGGGCATGCGCTCAGGATACCGATGGGTGTCGCAGGCGGCGCGACCCGCTCCCTGCTGGCGACTGAACCCGATGCGGCCGCAGTCAACGCCGGCGGGGGCGAGGACGTTGATCCCTGCAGAAGGCGGCACCGCGCCGCATCCAACGGAGACATCCATGAAGACAACGAAGACCACGCTTATCGCAACCGCGCTGCTGGCGGCGCTGTCCATCACCACGGCGGGTGCCGTCGCGGCGCAGGCGCCTGCAGCCGGTGCCGATGTCGCCAAGCACCATGGCGAGCGCCATCGCGGCCACGGGGCCCCGCGCGGCGGCGATCCCATCGATGCGATCGCCCGGCTCGACACCGACAACGACGGCCGCATCAGCCGTGCCGAAGCACAGGCCGGGCAGCAGGCCTGGGAAGCGCGTCGTCAGGCCCATCAGGCGCAGCGCGCCGAGCGCGGCGATGCCCAGCGCAGTGCCGGCGCAGGCAAGCGGCCGCAGCGCGACGCAGGGGCTCCGCGCCCGGACAAGGGGCGTGGGTTTGATCTGGTAGCGAATTTCGACGCGATCGACAGCAATCGCGACGGCGCGCTGAGTCGCGGTGAACTGCGCACCTGGCACGTCGCGAAGTCGGCCGAGCGCCGCGCCGAGGGTGAGCGCCGCTTCGATGCGAAGTTCCGCGAGGCGGATCTCAACAGTGACGGCAAGCTGAGCCGTGTCGAGGTGACCGAGAAGATGCCGCGTCTCGCTCAGCGTTTTGCCTGGATGGACGAAAATGGTGACGGCTTCCTGAGCAAGGAAGAAGTGCGTCCGTCGCGCCCGCAGCGCTGAGTTGCCAGCGAGCTGGAAGAAGAGGCCGCGCAGTGCGCGGCCTTTTTTTGTGTCCTGCAAGGCGCGCGACCTGCGTTCGGCGGCGTCCTGCGGTCAGGGTGCAGCGATGCTGTGGGCGCGTCCGCAGCTGCCTTCGGCGTGCTTGTTCAGGCGGTCCTCAACCACAGGATCAGCAAGGTGCCCGCCAGACCGAGGTTGGTCAGGATCAGGCCGCTGGTGCCGAACATCAGGCGATAGCCGAGCGCGCGGCGGGCGCCGCCCTTCGGGTCGCGCGCGATGTCACGGGCGATCAGGGGATTCATCAGCCGCGGCATGCTGGTCAGCAGCGGGTAGTTGTAGGGGAGCATCCCGATCAGCATCCCGATCAGCATCGCGATCGACATCCACCCGATCGACACCTGCCCCAGGCCCGCGACCAGACCGATGCCAATCGCCAGCAGCGCGCCAGCCGAAGACCCCCAGATGAACCACCGGTCGTAGAGCCTGAGGATCGCAATCCGTTCGGCCTCGGTGTCGGCATAGCGGGCCACCATCTTCCGGCTCAGCCACAGCGTCAGTCCGCCGAACACCAGTGACGCCCCTGCCACGCCCAACGCGCTGGCGCTGCCCAGCGCCGCTTTCCCGGCGACACTCGCCCCCAGCGCGCCCCCGGCCGCAGCGCCCGCGATCGTCCCGGCGGCGGCAGGTTTGGCGAAGGTCGCCAGACCTGCGGTTACCAGCAGGGTGAATGCCGTTCCGGGCGCGGAACCCTCGGCGAAATCGCGGAACCGCCCGATCAGGTCCTCGCGCAGGCTGCGACGCGCGCGCGACAGCCGCTTGCGCACGGTGGCATCGGACAGGCCGAGCAGGGCGGCGACCTGTTTCGAGTTGCCGCCCTCACGGTAGTAGAGCAGGAGCACTTCGCGGCTGTCGTCGGGGAGCTCGGAGATCAGGTCCGCAGCGATGCGTCCGCTCTCGTCGTCGACGATCCGCTGCATCGGGCAGCCATCCGGATCGGCCGCCTGCGCAATCGCGATGTCCGCAGCTTCGCCGGCGACGAAGCGGTTGCGGCGCGCGCGCAGATGGTCGCGGGCCAGATTGCGGGTGATCTGCCGCAGCCATGGCAGGAAGCTGGTCGCGTTCTGCAACCGGCCGAGCTGCTGCCAGGCCTTGAGATAGGCCTCCTGGGCAATGTCCTGGCTGGCCTGCACGTCGCGGGTGATCGCCAGCGCGATCGCGGTCGTCGCGTTCTGGCTCATCTGCACGATGCGCCCGTACGCGGCCTGGTCGCCAGCGCGCGCGGCGGGTAGCTCGAGATGGATGCGGGCTTCCAGGCCCACGTCGGCGGCGATGGCGTTCAAGGGTGCTCCTTGCGGACAGGTCGCCATACACGACGCGACCCGGATGCCGGATGTGACCGGCATCGCGATGATGCCTCAGTCGACGGCCTCGAACTGCCAGTCGTGACCGTCCCGGCGGACGTTCAGCGTGCGCCTGACCAGGCCCTGCGCAGCGTCGGTGCCGCCGCGGACCAGCTCCAGCGTGCCGACGCCCGAACCGTCGGTCCGGTAGTTCGACACCTCGAGCCACGCCGCCTGGCCGTCGCCACCGGCGCAGGCCGATGCGGGGCGGACATCGGGATAGACCTGCTCGAGTTCGGCGATCAGCGGCGCCGGCGGCGTGGTGCCATCGACGGCCACGCAGACCGGTCCGGCCGTGGAGGCGAGTGCATCGGCCAGCACCAGGGTGGCCAGTGCGCGCGGCACCGGGACGCGGTTGACCGTGGCCTCGACCGTTGGCGGGACCATGTCCAGCACGGTCTCCGGCTCGGCGGCCACCGGCGCCTCCGCCGGGGACTCGACCGTAGTCTCGTCGCCGGGCTTTGCCAGCCAGGAGAGGGCCACCACCAGCACTGCACCGCCGAGCAGCGTGTAGCGGACCTTGGCCGCGCGCGACATGCCGCGGCGCGGCGTTTGCGTGGCCGGTGCGAACACCACGTCGGCATGTTGCAGGTAGCTGCGCGCCGACGGCTGGCTCTGCAGCAGTCCGGCCTCGCGCAGCAGTTCGCGGGCGCGTGGCTGTTCGTCGGAGCGGGTGACCCAGACCGCGGGCCTGGGACCGCCAGCATCCTCGCGATAGCTGAAGGTGCCGCGCCGGTTGCCTTTGTAGGAACGCCCGTTGAGGATCTGCACCTCGATGCCGGCATCGCGCAGCAGCTGGGCGACGCGTTCGACGTTCTCGAGCCTGGGGCTGGAAAAGACCTGACGCATCAGTCGGCCTTCAATGCTGCGGTCGCGTCCGCGCGGACACGGATCATGCCTTCCTGCGCGGTACTGGCGACCAGGCGCCCGGCGCGGTCGAAGATCTGCCCGCGTGCCAGGCCGCGCGCGCCCTGCGCGCTGGGGCTGTCGAGCGAATACAGCAGCCAGTCGTCGACGCGGAACGGACGGTGGAACCACAGCGCATGGTCGAGCGACGCCATCTGCACGTTGGGCTGGTAATAGCTGATGCCGTGGGGAAAGGTCGCCGTGCCCAGCAGCTGGAAGTCGGAGGCATAGGCCAGCAGCGCGCGATGCAGCGCCGGTGCGTCGCCGACCGGGTCGGTCAGGCGGAACCACATCTGCTGGAAGGGCGGCCGCTTGGGCGGGCGCAATTCGTCGCGGGGGTAGACGTGGCGGAATTCGAACGGGCCGCTGCGGTCGAGCCAACGCTGCACCTTGACCGGCAGCGTGGCCAGTACCGCGGCCGGCGGCGGATCCTGCGGCTCGATGTCCTCGGGCGCGGGCACTTCCGGCATCGAGAGCTGGTGCTCGGCGCCGGTCTCCTCCTCCTGGAACGAGGCCGCGCAGAAGAAGATCACCTTGCCGTGCTGGATCGCAGTGACCCGGCGCACGGAGAAGCTGCCGCCATCGCGGGTGCGGTCGACGTCGTAGACGATCGGTGCATCCACATTGCCGGCGCGCAGGAAGTAGGCATGCAGCGAATGCGCCGGGCGCGGGGTCGACATCGTCGATTGCGCAGCCGACAACGCCTGGCCCAGGACCTGGCCGCCGAACACGTACTTGGTGCCGATATCGCGGCTCTGGCCCCGGAACAGGTTGTCCTCGAGGCGCTCGAGGCTCAGCAGGTCGATCAGTTCGGAAACGGGCGGAGTCATCGCGGGAGCCGTGCTGGAGGGAGCGGCGACGCCGGAGCGCGCCAGCCGACAATTATAGGTGGCCCCGCCCGGCGCACCGCAGGGCAGCGTTCAGGCGCCTATGCGGGTCAGCGGCACGCGCGCCAGCACGTCCTGCCACGGGAACAGCGGCCCAGGATCGCGCTTGCGCGCCACCGTCCGCGCCGGATCGTCACTGGCGGCGACGCGCTCGAGGTCCAGATCCTCGTGGCCGGCGATCCCGCGCAGTGCCGGCAGGGTGGCGCGCAGATGCGCCAGCAGTTCGCCGAGCGCGCCGATCTGCGGGGCAGGATAGGGCTGGTCCATCGCCTGGTGCCGGCTGTCGTACCAGTGCGGGAACCGCCCCCGGTTGACCAGTTCGATGCCGACCGAGTGCGCGTTGTGCCCGCGCACGTGATGGGCCACGCGCGTCGCGGGCACGTATTCGACGATGCTGCCGTCGCGGTCGATGTACCAGTGGCCGCTGGCGCCGGTGCCCGAGTCGTAGAGCACGCGCTCGCCGTATTCGCGCGCGGTGGCGAGGTCCGGAAGCTCGGTGCAGTGGATGACCACGAGGGTGATGTCGGACACCTCGCGTTCTGCCAGAAGGCCCGCATAGGGCAGCGGTTGAAGCGCGATCCGGGGCGCGGACGTGGGGGCGGACATGGCGCGGATGCTAGCATTCACGCATGAGAAATCCGCCGCCCGAGTCCGCCCTGCACGCCCTGATGACGCAGTTTCCGCGCGCTGGCCGGGTCGAGTGGATCGGTCTGCGTCCCGCCCGCGACATGCCGGTCCGCGCCGTCGAATCGGCGTTGGCGGTGGCCGGCGCCGGCCTCGATGGCGACCGCTATATCGGCGGCAGCGGCAAGCGCGGGGTCACGCTCATCCAGGCCGAGCATCTGCCGGCGATCGCCGCGCTCAGCGGTCACGACCAGGTCCTGCCGGAGACCTTGCGCCGCAATCTCGTGGTTTCGGGCATTCCGCTGATCGCGCTCAAGGGCAGGCGCTTCCGCATCGGTGAGGTCGTCCTCGAAGGCACGTCGCCCTGCGATCCCTGCTCGAAGATGGAAGTGGCGCTCGGCGTCGGCGGCTACAACGCGATGCGGGGCATGGGCGGCCTGTGCGCGCGGGTGATCGACGGCGGCACGTTGAAGCTCGGCGATACGGTCGCGTGGGTGGACGCATGAGCGCGCGCGGCCACTGCATCCTCTCGCACGGTTTCGAAAGCGGGCCGGACGCGACCAAGGTCACCGCGCTCGCCGCGGCCGCCGATCGCCTGGGCTGGAGCCATGAACGGCCCGACTACACCGATCTCGACGGCAGGCGCGAGGTCAGCCCGCTCGGCGATGTCGCCGCGCGCGTCGAGCGGCTGCTGCGCCTGACGATGGATGCCGCGTCGCGCGGCCCGGTGGTGCTGGCCGGCTCGAGCCTGGGCGCCTGGATCGCCGGACATGTGTCGTTGCAGGTGCCGGTCGCCGGTCTGTTCCTGATGGCGCCACCGGTCCGGCTGGACGCCGCCCATCCGCTGCAGGCGGCCGCGGTGCCGCTTTCGGTGGTGCACGGCTGGGGCGATGAACTGATTCCGGCAAGCGACGTCGTCGGCTGGACCTGCGCCCGTCGCGGCCGGCTGCTGCTGGTCGACGACGACCACCGCCTGACCACGCATGTGGACGCGTCCGCGGATGCATTCGCGGCCCTGCTGCGCTCGCTTTGACCGGCAGCGCGGTCCCCACACACTCTAGACTCCCTTTCGACGCCCGCGCCCGGGCCGGTTTTCCGCAGCCGCAAGGCTGGTCATTCAGCGCCCCAGCGGCGTCCATCGCAGCGGCACGACGCACACCCGGGAGCTTCCGCATACGGCGGGCACCACCGGGCAGCGGCGGCGGCTTCCAAGCACGATCCAGGTTCCCATGAAATTTTTCGCCAGTTGCCCCAAGGGGCTCGAATATCTGCTCGTCGACGAGTTGCTCGCACTCGGCTGCGCGCATGCCACCGCCACCACCGCGGGCGCCAATGTCGAGGGCACGCTGCACGATGCCCAGCGCGCGGTGCTGTGGTCGCGCCTGGCCAGTCGCGTGCTGTGGCCGATCGCCGACTACGCCTGCGAGGACGAGGACGCGCTGTATGCCGGCGCCCGCGCGGTCGACTGGACCGCGCATCTCGATCCGTCGATGACGCTGGCGATCGATCCGCATGTCTCGGGCAGCGCCATCACGCATGCGCGCTACGCCGCGCAGCGGGTCAAGGACGCGATCGTCGACACCCTGCGCGAAGCGACCGGAGCGCGGCCGGATGTCGACGTCGAAGCGCCCGACCTGCGCCTGAGCCTGGTGGTGCGCAAGGGGCGCGCGATCCTGTCGGTCGATCTGGGCGGTGGCCCGCTGCACCGCCGTGGCTGGCGTCGTGCGCAGGGCGAAGCGCCATTGAAAGAGAATCTCGCCGCCGCGGTGCTGATGCGCGGCGGCTGGCCGGCCCTCTACCACGAGGGCGGCGCGCTGCTGGACCCGATGTGCGGCAGCGGCACGCTGCTGATCGAAGGCGCGCTGATGGCCGCCGACGTCGCGCCGGGCCTGTCGCGCGATGGCGGTGCGGCGACGGCGGGTCGCGCGCCAAGCCGCTGGCTCGGTTTCGATAGCGCGCACTGGCAGACGCTGTGCGACGAAGCGCTCGCACGCGAGCGCAATGGACGCGAGCGCCTGCGCGCGGTGTTCTTCGGTCGCGACCTCGACCCGCACGCCATCCACGCCGCGCGCGAGAACTCGACGGCCGCCGGCCTGCGCGAGGCGATCGACTGGCAGATCGGCGACATCGCGACGCTGCAGGCGCCCGTGCCGCCTGCTTCGCAGGAAGACGCCGCACTCGCCGACTCGGTGAAGCGCGGTCTCGCCGTCTGCAATCCGCCCTACGACGCGCGCCTGGCGGCGGATCCCGCGCTGTACCGCACGCTCGGCAACGCGCTTGCGCGCGCGGTGCCCGAATGGCGCGCGAGCCTGCTGTGCGGCGATGCCGAGCTCGCGCACGCGACCGGCCTGCGCGCGAAAAAGAAATACCAGGTGTTCAACGGTGCCATCGAGTGCAGCCTGATCGTCTGCGACCCGGTGCGCCCGCCGCAGCGCGCCGCCAGCGAAGCCCCGGAAGAACTGGGCGAAGGCGCGAAGATGGTCGCCAACCGCCTGCGCAAGAACCTGCGCAAGTTCAAGGCCTGGCGCGAGCGCGAAGGCGTCACCTGCTACCGCGTCTACGACGCCGACCTGCCCGAATACGCGGCCGCGATCGATGTCTACATCCAGTCCGAGGCGGACGCCGGCGCAGACGGTACGCCGCTGTGGCTGCACATCCAGGAGTACGCGGCGCCGGCCGAGATTCCGGAAGCGGTGACGCGGCGGCGTTTCGGCGAGGTGCTCGCCGCCGCGCGCGACGTGTTCCGCATCCCGCGCGAACGCATTGCGGTCAAGACGCGTTCGAAGGGCAAGGGAGGCAGCAAGTACGGCCGCTTCGATGCGCGCCACGAGTTCCTGCTGGTCGACGAAGGCCGCGTGCACCTGCGCGTGAACCTGTTCGACTATCTCGATACCGGCCTGTTCCTCGATCATCGCCCGATGCGCCTGCGCATCGCCGAGGAGGCGGCCGATACGCGCTTCCTCAATCTGTTCGGCTACACCGGCGCGGCGACTGTGCACGCGGCCGGTGGCGGCGCGCGCACCACGACCACCGTCGATCTGTCGGGCACCTACCTGCAGTGGTGCGCCGACAACCTCGCCGCAAACGGCTTCGGCGGCGCAAAGCATCGTCTGGTACAGGCGGACGCCCTGCAGTGGCTGGAAGCCGAGACGGCGCAGTACGACCTGATCTTCTGCGACCCGCCGACGTTCTCGAACTCTGCGCGTGCCAAGGACTTCGACATCCAGCGCGAGCACGTGCGCCTGCTCCAGGCCGCGGTCGCGCGCCTAGCGCCCGGCGGCGTGCTGTATTTCTCCAACAACTTCCGCCGCTTCAAGCTCGACACAGAAGCGGTGGGCGCCTTCGCCCACTGCGAGGACATCACCGCGGCCACCATCGCGCCGGACTTCGAACGCAACCCGCGCATCCATCGCGCCTGGCGCCTCACCGCGCGCTGAGGCGGGGAATTCCCCGTTCCGCGGGTGATCCGCCATCGCCTCCGCGCGACCGGCTCTGCCGCAACCGTGCTGCGCGCTGACGGCCGCCGCTGTTCGCAGCGCGGTGGCCCCGGCCCCGCGGCGTGCCTGCGTCGAGCCCCTGCGGCAGATGGAGCAGGCGCCGGACCGATGTCGCTCTTCCGGTCCGGAGCCGGCAAGCCCCGCCCGCTCGCTGCCATCGACGGCAATACGGCGTTGCTGCATGGCGGAAACCTGCGTTCCACCTGCGCAAGTGGAATCCCGCCGCGATAGACGCATCTTTGGGCTCAGTCCAGACAGGAGTCACCCGATGACCGAGACCACTGCCGCCACCCGGATCATCCGCCACGTGCGTGGCATGCCCGCCAGCGATGGCGCGGGCGTCAAGCTCACGCGCGTGATCGGCACGCCCGAACTGCCCGATCTCGACCCGTTCCTGTTGCTCGACGAGTTCGGCACCGATCACGCCGAGGATTATCTGGCCGGCTTCCCCGACCATCCGCATCGCGGCTTCGAGACCGTGACCTACATGCTCGACGGACGCATGCGCCATCGCGACAACCACGGCAACGAGGGGCTGCTGGTGCCCGGCAGCGTGCAGTGGATGACGGCGGGGCGGGGGCTGGTGCATTCGGAAATGCCCGAGCAGGAAGCCGGACGCATGCGTGGTTTCCAGCTGTGGGTGAACCTGCCGGCCCGCGACAAGATGACCGCGCCGAAGTACCAGGAATTCGCGCCGGAGCGCATTCCGGTGGTCGCGGCCGGTGAAGGCGTCTCGGTGAAGGTGATCGCCGGTGTGGTCGACGGTGTCGAGGGCCCGATTGCACAGCCGGCAACGGATCCGATCTACCTCGACATCACCCTGGCGCCCGGTGCGAACTGGCGATACGGACTCCCCGAGGGACACAACGCATTCGCCTATGCGTTCGAAGGCGATGTCCATGTGGGCGAGGGCGAGGCGGCACGCACGCTCTCGTCGCAGGAGCTGGCGGTGCTCGGCGGCGGCGCGCGCCTGGCCGTGCACGCCGGCGATGCCGGCGCGCACTTGATCCTGGTTGCGGGTCGGCCGCTGCGCGAACCGGTTGCGCGCCACGGGCCTTTCGTCATGAACACCCGCGAAGAACTCATGCAGGCGTTCGTGGATTTCCAGCAGGGACGCTTCTGAGCGCACGCTGCCCGGCCCCAGGTCCGGGGCGGGCAGGTCGGCTGGGCGGCGTCCCGTGCGCCCGCACCGCCGCTGCACAAGCGCAGAAGACGGGCCGGCACCCCCGATCGAGCGTCTACTTACCGGGCGTCTACTTGCTGCCCAGCCGCACGTCAGAAAAATGCAGCGCCTCGGCATCCCGAAGCGAGCGTGCCAGCGCCGCCTCGTCGTTCGCGCGCACGATGATGTGCGCGTAGTCGCCGGTGGGCAGTTCGAGCAGTGTCTCGCGCACCATCGTGCCGGTCATCAGATCGTTGTCGGGCGCGTGCCACCAGGTCGGATTGCCGTCGATGGTCACCCGACCACCCGTCCGGTCGACACGGCGCGGCTTGAACGTTGCGGTGCGGCCCAGGGTCACCGCGAAGGCCTGGTTCCCGTTCGCGTCGACTGCTCGGCAGAACACGAAATCGGGTCCGAGCTGCGCTTCCCAGCGCACGCTGGAATCGGGCGGCAATTGCGGGCAATCGTTGGCGGTCTGGGCCTGCGCCACCCCGGCGCAGAGCAGCGCGCCCAACAGCGCGAGCGGTCGGATCGGAAGCATGGTCGTTGTCCCCCTGTGACACGAATCAAGACCATACGCCGGCGTGCCCGGCCAAGTGAGGTCTGTTGTGTGACTCACGTCACCTTTCCGGCAACGGGATGAATTCCGGATCGCCCGCCACGCTGCCGAAACGCCCTGCGCGCCAGTCGTCCTTGGCCTGTTCGATACGCTCCTTGGACGAGGACACGAAGTTCCACCACAGATGGCGTGGGCCATCGAGCGGCTCACCGCCGAAGAGCATCGCCTTGAGTGGCGTCTTCGCGCGGAGTCTCGCGTGGGCCCCCGCGTCGAGCACCGCCAGATGGCGGGCCGGCACGTCGGCGCCATCGAGCTGGGCCTCGCCTTCGAGCACATAAAGCGCACGTTCGGCGTGCGATGGCGGGAGCACCAACTCGCCATCGGCATCCAGATCCAGCGCCACATTGAGCGTGTCGGAGAACACCCGCACCGGCGACTCTTCGCCGAACCCGCGACCCGCGATCACCCGTACCAATGCACCGTCGCGGCGGAATTGCGGCAGTGTCGAGGCCGGGTGGTGATGGAATTCGGGCGCCGTTTCCTCATGGCTCCTGGGCAGTGCCACCCAGGTCTGCATGCCGTGCAACGGGTGCTCGCCTTCGCGCAGCGCCAGCGGCGTGCGCTCGGCATGGGCGATGCCGCGGCCGGCGGTCATCCAGTTCACGTCCCCGGCGCTCACGTCCTGCGAATAGCCCAGCGTGTCGGCGTGATGGATGGTGCCTGACCACAGGAAGGTCACTGTTGCCAGGCCGATATGCGGGTGGGGCCGTACATCGATGCCCGCGCCCTTTTCGAAGATCGCCGGGCCCATGTGGTCGACGAACACGAACGGCCCGACGCTGCGCGCCTGCAGGGTGGGCACTGCGCGGCGTACTTCGAAGCCGCCGAGGTCGTGGCTGCGGGGAGAAATCAGCAAGGTCTTGGCCATCCAGCGATACGGAAGGAGGCCAGCATGCCAGCGCACCGATTCGGGCGAGGACCCTCCACTGGGACGATTCGTTGCGCTGGACCGCGTCTCAGGCCAGGGCCAGGCCCGCGCGCCACGCCGCCAGCTTGGCATCGAAGTCCATCGCGGCATGCGCCGGACTGGTGGAGGGCAGGCGTTGCAGATCAGGCATCGACGTGAGTGTTGGCAGCACATGCCGGCGGAACAGCGTTTCCGCCGCAGCGCCGTTGAAACGCAGGCGGGTAATCGACGGATAGCGCGCCAGCAAAGCACCGACATCATTGGGAACCACGCTGGCCGCCTGGATCCGCGTATCCAGGCTGCCGGGCCGCACGCATTCGCCGATGACATCCCACAGCGCCACGCCCGCGTCGCCCAGGTGGCGCATCCGCTCCGCGTAGGGCAGGCCGGGGTCGAAGCCGAAGAGCGCGCCGACGATCGGCCAGAACAGATTGCGCGGGTGGGCGTAGTAGCGCCCGGCATCGAGCGATGCAAGTCCCGGCATGCTGCCGAGCACCAGCACGCGGGCACGCGAATCGGCGGCCGGCGCGAAGCTGCGCACGGCAGGGGCGTCTGGGGACATTCGACTGACTCGATCGGGACGGCGCATATCGAGGGCAGCTTATAGGCAGGGCGCTCCTGCGAGCGCTGGACGAATGGAGCGAAGGAAAGCTGCAGGTTCTCTGCGGGGCTCCCAGCCTTGGGGGCTTCTCGTCCGTGCGTTCGTGTATCCGGTGCGGGCGCGACGTCCACGGATGCTGTCGGTCCGGCGACACGTCCGCCGAACGCACCTGCCGTCGCCCCGTGCGGCGCACGGCGCTTTTTTGCGGCGAAAAATTCGTATTTGTGATTATGAAATTATCTTCACGGGCGCAACGCTCCTTGCCGGATTTCGCCATTTGGTTGTGAGGTGGTCACCCCATCTTTCGGGCACCAAGCGATTGGTGATTTCCAACAGGAGTGATCAGCGATGAGCAAGAACAAATTCCTCGCCACCTCTGTTCTCGCCGTAGTTCTGGGTGCCGCGTCCGTCGCCGCCCAGGCGGCCGAATCCATCGGCTTCTATGGCGGTGCCGGCGTGGGCCGGGCCGATTTCAACGCCCGGGCGGTGGATGACCACGACACCGGATACCAGCTGTTCGGTGGTTACCAGTTCCATCCGAATTTCGGTGCCGAGCTGGCCTACACCGATTTCGGCAAGGCCGATGTGGGCGCGCACAAGGATGCAGTCGACGCCAACGCGGTGTCGCTGAGCCTGGTGGGCACGCTCCCCTTTACCGAGAAGTTCTCGGGTTACGCCAAGGCGGGCGTGAGCCGCTGGGATACCTCGGCGCACGTGGGCCCGTTCGGCTTCAAGGACCACGGCACCGATCCGACCGCTGGCGTGGGCCTGCAGTACCGCTTCAACGACAAGGTCGCGCTGCGTAGCGAGTACAGCCGCTTCAACCTCGACGAAGGGCACACCAACATGGCCCAGGCCCAGGTGCGCTACGACTTCTGATCGCTTGCGCGATCGGCGTCGCCACGCAGGGCCGGCATTGCCGGCCCTGCGTGCGTCTGCGCCTGGCGCGGGCGCGGCGGGATGCGTCGCGGGCGATGTCCGGTGATGTCCGTCGGAATGGGCTGAGCAAGCAATACAAACGGCGGAGCCCCAGCGGGGATTTCCGACGGCGGGTCGACCGTCTGTCGCAAGCGGATGCGCCGGGCTGGATCTAGCCTGAGCGTGTCATCCGGCACAGGACGGTGCGCGTGTTGCGACGCAAGCGAGGAGGGCGCGTCCCTCGACCGAGTCGGGCTGGAGCAGATGCTTCTGCCTTGCCGGCGCGGCACTTTCGGGGGCGGGCAGGAGCGATATGCATGTTCGGTCCGGCTTGGCCTGCATGGTTCGGTACCGCGGGTTCATCCTCGGGCAATGGCGATCGTCGCCCGTCCGCGCGGAGCTGTGGACATCGCCTGCAGCGCGCCTCCATGCGTGGTCTACCCGAGCTCGTGCACGGCATCCACGCATTGCTGGCGCATCCCGGCCGGGCCGGGTCCGTCACGAGGCCAATCTGCGGCGGCATCCCGAGCCGCGTCGCGAACCCCATGATCCACAGCGGGTTCCTGCCGGCTGCGGGCGCTGGCGCATGCGAACCGCATCACCGGTGGCCCGGCGCATGATCCGCGCGCTGACGCCGGGCATCGGGCTTGCGGTGTCGGCGGCGCTGGTGCTCGGGGCCAGCCTGTGCCTGCAGCTGCCGCGATTGCCGCCGTGGTGGCTGATGGCGCTGGCGCTGCCGATTGCACTGCTGGCGTGGGTCTGGCAGCGCGGCCTGGGGAGGCTGGCCGG
The DNA here is from genome assembly GCF_002327105.1 of Luteimonas chenhongjianii. GTDB lineage: Bacteria > Pseudomonadota > Gammaproteobacteria > Xanthomonadales > Xanthomonadaceae > Luteimonas > Luteimonas chenhongjianii. The sequence continues at coordinate 1,659,071 of NZ_CP023406.1, forward strand.
CGCGTTGGTGTTCGGCGTGGCCCTGTGCGGACTGCATGCGGCGCACGCCTTGTCCGTGCAATTGCCGGCCACCATGGAGCGTGGCGATTTCGCGATCAGCGGGCAGGTCGTCGAACTGCCGGTGCATGAGCCTCAGCGCACCGCGTTCGTATTCCGGGTCGACAGCGGAGCCGCCGTGCCTGCCGCCTTGCGCGGTCGGCTGCTGCGGCTGTCCTGGTACGACGACCGTCGCGAAGGCCCTGATTCGCGCCGGGCGTTGCTTTCGGCAGGCAGCCGCTGGGCGTTCACTGTGCGTCTGCGCGCGCCGCGCGGGCTGCGCAACCCCGGCTGGTTCGACAGCGAGAAACGCGCGATGGCGAGCCGGCTGTCCGCGGTCGGTTACGTGCGCGCGGGTGAGCCGGTCGAACGTATCGCTGCCGGGAGCGGCGTCGATGCCTGGCGTGACGTCGTGGCGGAACGCATCGATAGCGCTGTGCCGAGCGATGCATCGCGCTTCGTGCGTGCGCTGGCGATCGGCGACACGCGCGGGCTGGGCGATCTGGACTGGGAGGCCTTGCGCGCCACCGGGCTGACCCATCTGGTCGCCATTTCCGGCTTCCACGTCGGCATGGTGGCGGGTTTCTTCGCGCTGCTGGCGACCGGCGCGTGGTGGTGTCTGCCGTGGCTGGGCCGCGCCCTGCCGCGCCCCCAGGCGGCGGCCCTGGTCGCGCTGGCGGGCGGCGCGGTATATGCGGCGGTGGCCGGGTGGGAGCTGCCCACCGTGCGTACCGTGCTGATGATCGCGGTGGTCGTGGTGGCGCGCCTGGCGCGCCGGAATCTGCGCGTCGCCGATGCACTTGCCTATGCGGCGGCGGCCGTGGTGCTGGTCGATCCGATGGCGGTGTCGTCGGCCGGCTTCTGGCTCAGCTTCGCCGGTGTCGCCTGGCTGGTCTGGTGCCTGCCCGATGCGCGCGGACGCTCGAAGCTGGGTGCCCTGGTGGCGGCGCAGTGGGTGGCGACGATCGGCCTGCTGCCGCTCACTGCGGTGCTGTTCGGCCAGGCTTCGCTGGCCGGGCCGCTCGCCAATCTGGTGGCGATTCCCTGGTGGAGCCTCGTGGTGGTGCCCCTGGCCCTCGTAGGCACCGGACTGGAGGCCCTGCATGCGGGCGCGGGCGACTGGGCCTGGCGCGCCGCGGGCCGGGCGTTCGACCTGTCATGGCCGCTGTTCGACCGCCTGGCCGCAAGCGAGTTGTCGCTGTGGTGGTTGCCCGAGCCGCACTGGCTCGCGCTCCCGCTGGCAATGCTGGCGGCGTTCTGGATGCTGCTTCCGCATGGCGTGCCGGGCAAGGGACTCGCCATGCTGTTGTGGCTGCCTCTGCTGTGGCCGGACCGGCAGCTCCCGCGCCACGGCGAGGCCGAACTGGCGGTGCTCGATGTCGGCCAGGGGCTGGCAGTGCTCGTTCGCACCGCGCGGCATGCGGTGCTCTACGACACCGGCCCCGCGGTACCGCAGGCCTACGACGCCGGCGAGCGGGTCGTGGTGCCGGCGCTGCAGGCGCTCGGGGTGCGCCGGCTCGATGCGATCGTCGTCAGCCATGGCGACGCCGACCACGCCGGCGGCTTCGGCGCGGTGCAGCGACGCTTCGCCGCGCCGGTGGTGTTCACCCCGCAATGGGATCGCGTGCCGGGCGCATCGCCGTGCCTGGTTGGCGGTGGATGGGAGATGGATGGCGTGAGGTTCCGCTTCCTGCACCCGGACCTGCATTTCCCGGCGTTCCGCAACCCGTCGAGCTGCGTACTGCGGGTCGAGACCGCCCATGGCGCAGCGCTGCTGCCGGGCGATATCGACGCGGTCGTCGAACGGCTGCTGGTGCGGCGCGAGCCGGAAGCCTTCGCAGCCGACATCGTGGTGGCCGCGCACCACGGCAGCCGGACTTCGTCCGATCCGGCCCTTGTGCGGGCCAGCGGTGCCCGGGTGGTCGTGATGTCGGCCGGCCATGGCAGCCGCTTCGGCCATCCGCACGAAGCGGTCGTCACGCGCTGGCGCGAGGCCGGAGCCGCCGTCGGCACCACCGCCGGTGGCGGCGCGACCCGGCTGCGGCTGCAGGCCGGTGGCCCCGCTGTCGTCCAGCAGCGGACGCATCGCTGGCGGCTCTGGGACGCCGTGCAGCAGGCCGATGCACGCGCTGCGCGGACCGGGGCCGCCGCGCGGGCTGGGCTATCCTATTCGCCGGACTGAAGACGGCCATCGGCCGAAGGGGTAGGCGTGCTCGAACTGGTGAAGGCCGGCGGCTGGCCGATGCTGCCGTTGCTGCTGCTGTCGGCCGTGGCGTTGGCGATCATTGTCGAGCGCTTCTGGGCCCTGCGCCGCAAGGCGGTGCTCCCGCCCGGGCTGGGCGCGGAAGTCCGCGCCTGGGCCGCACGCGGCACGCTCGATCCGGCGCACATCGAATCGCTGCGGGGCACTTCGCCGCTCGGTGCCCTGCTCGCCGCGGCGCTCGACGTGCGCAACCGGCCCCGCGAGGAAATCCGCGAGCGTGTCGAGGATGTCGGCCGCCATGTGGCACATCGCATGGAACGCTATCTCAATGCCCTTGGCACCATTGCCGCCGCAGGGCCGCTGCTGGGCCTGTTCGGCACGGTGGTCGGCATGATCCAGATGTTCCTGGGGGTGATGGACCACGGCGTCGGCGATGTCAGCCAACTGGCCGGCGGCATCGGCAAGGCGCTGGTGTGCGCTGCTGCGGGCATGGTCGTCGCGGTGCCGGCGTTGATGTTCCACCGCCACTTCCGCGCCCGCATCGACGGCCACATCGTGCAGATGGAGCACGAGGCGATCGCGCTGATGGATGTCATCGATCCGCGCAACCGCCGCGGCGCGCAGGTGCAGGCACCGGTGCAGGGCTGACGCATGCGTATCCGCGACCGCCGGGCCGAGGACAATCCCGAACTGAACCTGGTCCCGTTGATCGACGTGATCCTGGTGCTGATCATCTTCTTCGTGATCACCACCACCTTCGACACGCGGTCGGTGCTCAAGCTGGAGCTGCCGCAGGCCACCGGCGAGCGCAGCGATGCCCAGGACGGGACGCTGAGCCTGCTGATCAATGCCGACGGCCGTTATTTCGTCGACGACCGCGAAGCGCTGCGCACGGACGTCGAATCGCTCAAGCGCACAATCGCCGAAGTCGCCGGCGACGATCGCGAACGCACCGTGCTGCTGCGCGCCGATGCGCGTACGCCCTGGCAGGCGGTCGTCACCGCCTACGATGCCCTGGGCCAGCTCGGCTTCAAGCGCATCGCCAATGCGACCGCGCCACAGACGGGGGCAGCGCCTGCCGCCGCCACGCAAGAGGAGTGAGATGAATACCGTCGTGGATGAGGCGCAGCGCGAAGCGCCGACCCCCGGCCCCGCGCGCGCCGACCGCGCCTGGCCGGTCTATCGCAGGCTGCTGAAGTTCGCCACCGATTACCGGGGGCTGCTGGCGGTCGCGCTGGCCGGGATGCTGATCGAGGCCATCGCCGGCGGCGCCTTCACCAAGATGATGGAACCCATCATCGACGAGACCTTCGTCGGCGAGAACGCAGGCCTGAACCTGTGGCTGCCGGCGGCGATCATCGGCCTGTTCGTGATGCGCGGCATCGCGGGTTATCTCGCCGACTACAACATGGCCAAGGCCGGCCGCGGCATCGCCCGCGACCTGCGCGTGCGCGTACTGGGCAAGTATCTGCGCCTGCCGGGCATGCGCTTCGATGCCGAGCCGGTGCCGTCGATGCTGGTGCGGCTGGGTTCGGATTCCGACCAGGTTTCGCAGGCAGCGGTCGATGCAGCCAAGGTGATGATCCAGCAGTCGCTGCAGATCATCGCCTCGCTCGTGGTGATGCTGTGGACCAGCTGGCAGGTGACGCTGACGATCCTCGTGATCGCACCGCCGCTGTCGTGGATCATGGGCAAGGTCGCGCGTCGCTACCGCCGCGTCAGCCACAACATCCAGGACAGCTCGGCGCTGCTGCTGCAGGCGGCCGACCAGTCGCTGAGCAACCAGCAGGAAGTGAAGATCTACGGCGCGCAGGCGGCCGAGAACGCGCGCTATCGCGCAGTCGCCGACGCCCACATGCGCCTCAACCTCAAGGTCGAGGCGACGCGCGCGATCTCGTCGGCCGTGGTGCAGCTGATGGGCTCGGTGGGCCTGGCGCTGCTGATCGTCATTGCCGGTTACGAAGCCTCGCAGGGGCGCCTGACCGCCGGCGGCTTCGTCGCGCTGATGATCGCCATGATGGCGATCATTCCCGCGCTCAAGCAGCTGACCAACGTGCAGAACATGCTGCAGCGGGGCGTGGCCTCGGCCGAGCGACTGTTCGAGATCCTCGATGCCGAAGACGAGCGCGACACCGGCAGCCTGCCGCTGGGCCGGGCCCGCGGCGAGATCGAGTTCCGCCACGTGAGCGCGCGCTATCCCGGCCAGTCGGAACCGGCGCTGCAGGACATCAGTTTCGTGGCGAAACCCGGCACGGTGACCGCGATCGTCGGTCGCTCCGGCAGCGGCAAGTCCACGTTGATCAAGCTGATCCCGCGCTTCTACATGCAGGTCGAGGGCGAGATCCTCCTCGACGGCCATCCGATCGACGACTACCGGCTGGCGGACGTGCGGCGCCAGATCGCGCTGGTCGGGCAGCAGGTGATGCTGTTCGACGACACCGTGGCCGCCAATGTGGCCTACGGGGAGATGGCGGGCGTCTCGCCCGAGGCGCTCGATGCGGCGATCCGCGATGCGAATGCGATGGAGTTCGTCGAGAAGCTGCCCAGGAAGCTCGACAGCGGCATCGGCAGCCGCGGCGGCCGCCTGTCGGGCGGCCAGCGCCAGCGTCTCGCCATCGCCCGGGCGATGCTCAAGGACGCGCCGATCCTGATCCTCGACGAGGCGACCGCGGCGCTGGACACGGAATCCGAGCGTCTGGTGCAGGATGCGCTCGAGCACCTCATGCCCGACCGCACCACGCTGGTCATCGCGCATCGGCTGTCGACGATCGAGCATGCCGACCAGGTGCTGGTCCTCGATCACGGTCGCCTCGTCGAGCAGGGCACGCACCAGCAACTGCTCGCGCAGGACGGCCTGTATGCCCGTCTGCACCGGATGCAGTTCCGCGAGAGCGGAGACCAGGCCGGATGAAGGCACCGCAGTACTGGTTCGACGGCAGCCGCCCCCCGCTGCATGCGCGGGCGCTGGCCCGTGTGTACGGGGCGGCGTCACGCATGCGGCGCAGGTTGCTGCGCACGCGCAAGGTCGATCGGCCGGTGCTGGTGATCGGCAACCTGATCGCCGGCGGCAGCGGCAAGACACCGCTGACGATCGCCGTCGTGGAACGTTTGCGTGCGGCCGGCTGGACGCCGGGCGTCGCCAGTCGGGGCTATGGCCGCGACGATGCGCGCAACCCGCGCTGGGTGGAGCCGGTGACCGATCCGGTGCTGGCCGGCGACGAGCCGGTGCTGATCGCCGCGCGCACCGGTGCCAAGGTACGGGTGGACGCCGATCGCGTGGCCGCCGCCGTCGCCCTGATACGCGCCGGCTGCGACATCGTGGTCTGCGATGACGGGCTGCAGCACTACCGCCTGCAGCGCGACGTCGAGATCGAGGTCATCGACGGCAAGCGACGCTACGGAAATGGCCTGCTGATCCCCGCGGGCCCGATGCGCGAGCCCGCCGCGCGCAGTGCGCGCTGCGACTTCCGCGTGCTCAACGTCGGCAGTGCCGGCGATATCGAGGCCGCGTTCGGCGAGTGGCCGATGCGCCTCGCGACCGGGCAGGCATTGCCGCTGCTGGGTGGCCGCGCGCTGCCGCTGTCGCGTTTCTCCGGCCAGCGTGTGCATGCGGTCGCGGGGATCGGCGATCCCGAACGCTTCTTCGACACCCTGCGCAGCCATGGCATCGCCGTGGTCCCGCATGCGTTCGCCGACCATCATCGCTACACACCCGAGGACCTGCGCTTCGGCAGTGATCTGCCGGTGCTGATGACCGAGAAGGACGCGGTGAAATGCATGCGCTTCGCCGGCGAGCGCCACTTCAGCGTTCCGGTATACGGCGAATTGCCCGAGGCGTTCTGGATCGCGCTGCTGGACCGGCTGGCGAAGCTGCGCTGAAGTCGCGGTCGCCGCCGGGCCGCAGCGAATCCCGTCCGCTTCCGGGGGCGCAGGCCGATGCCGGCCTGTCTGGCGCCTGAGAGTGTCTGATCGGGGGCGAAGGTTCGCAGCCGGGCCGACGCGCGCGCCGCCACACGCGGACCGGCGGTCCGGGGCACAGCTACGACTCCGACACCATGTCGTGCCGGCCTGCGCCGCGGGCTGCCGATTCGCAACGGGCGGGGAGAGGTGGGAGCGCGGTTCCCGAGCAGAACGCGCGGCGTCAATGCTTCGCAGTCTTCCGCAACGTCGGTGACAGCGCGCTCCCGTAGCCGGTCGGCCCGGTCACGTCCGATCTGGGACAATCGCCGGATGAGCACATCCTCCGGTTTCGTCGTCGCCATCCCCGCGCGTTATGCCTCCACCCGCTTGCCCGGCAAGCCGCTGCAGTCGCTGGCGGGGGAGCCGCTGGTGCTGCACGTCGCGCGCCGCGCGCTGGCGGCCGGGGCTGACGAAGTGTGGGTGGCCACCGACGACGCCCGGGTACGCGATGCGCTGCAGGGCACCCCGGTGCAGGTGGCCATGACCGCCCCGGAGCATCCCTCCGGTACCGACCGGCTTGCCCAGTGCGCCGCGATCGCAGGCTGGGAAGACGATCGCGTGGTCGTGAACCTGCAGGGCGACGAGCCCTTCGCGCCGGTCTCGGGAGTCCGTGCGGTTGCGGCGTTGGCCGGGCGGCAGGGCGTGGATCTGGCGACCCTGTGCGCGCCGATCGGGGATGTCGAGACGCTGCTCGATCCCAATGCGGTCAAGGTGGTGCGCGCGGCGAGCGGCGATGCCCTGTACTTCAGCCGCGCGCCGGTGCCATGGCCGCGCGATGCGTTCGCCCTCGGCCGGGACGTGATGCCCGCAGGCGACTGGTGGCGGCACATCGGCATCTACGGCTATCGCGTGGGATTCCTGAAGCGGTTCGCGGCGATGCCGCCGGGGCAGCTGGAGCAGATCGAGATGCTCGAACAGTTGCGTGTGCTGGAGGCCGGACACCGGATCGCGGTGGGTATTGCGCCCGAGGCCTTTCCGCCTGGCGTCGATACATCCGACGATCTCGCCCGCGCCGAGGCCCGGTTGGCGGCGCTGCTGCGATGATCCGGCTGCTGGTGGTGTGCCTGGGCAACATATGCCGCTCGCCGATGGCCGAGGGCGCGTTGCGGTCGCGGATCGAAGCGGCCGGACTGGCGGAGGTGATGGACGTCGATTCCTGTGGCACCGGGGACTGGCACGCCGGCGACGCGCCCGACCCGCGCGCGATCCGTTGCGCCGCCGGGCACGGCGTCGATATCGCCGCACTGCGTGCCCGCACGCTGGAGGCAGCCGACTATCGCGCGTTCGATGCACTGCTGTGCGCGGATGCCAGCACCTTGCGCATCGTGCAATCGCGGCGGCCGGCGGATGCGTCTGCCCAGGCGGCGCTGCTGCTCGACTGGGCGGGGCGGGGCGGTGGCGATATCCCCGACCCCTACACGGGCGACGCCGCCGGCTTCGAGACGGTCTGGTCCCTGGTCGACGAGGCAGCGGATGCCATCGTCGAGCGTCACCGCCGCCTGGCGCCTGGCGCCCGCGGTTCGCGCATAATCCGTTCATGACCGAAGCCGCGATCGCATCCGAGTTCCCGGCCAGCCTGGAGTGGCTGAACCTGAGCGACCCCCTGCGGATGACGCAGCTGCGGGGCAAGGTGTGTGCCCTGGCCTTCGTGAACCTGGGTTCGGCATGGTCGCAGCAATGTCTTGCGGATCTCGGTCATCTGCGTGCGCGGCATCGCGAGCGGCTCACCGTCGTGGCGGTGAACGTGCCGCGCTTCGACGCCGAACGTGACGCGCGGCGCGCGTCCAAGCGCGTGCATCGCCAGCAGGTCGAATTTCCGGTTGCGCACGATCCGGACTGGACGCTCTGGCAGCACTACGGCATCGAAGCCTGGCCGACGGTCGTGCTGATCGACGGTGAGGGGCGGGTGCGCGAACGCATCGTCGGCGAGGGCGGGATCCGCGCGCTCGACGCAAGCGTGAGTGCATTGGCCGACGAACTCACGCCACAGGCGGTCAACGGCGATCCGGTCCGTCTGCGCCGCAGCGGCGAGCCGCCGCTGCCGTTGCGGTTTCCGGTCGGCCTGGCGCTGTCGGGCAACTATCTCTACGTCGCCGACAGCGGCCATCACCGCGTACTCGAGTGCGATACCAGCGGCCGCATCCTGCGCCAGTTCGGCAGCGGCAGCCCCGGCTTCATCGATGGCCCGATGGAGCTGGCTGCGTTCACCCGCCCGCACGGGCTGCATGTCGAACGCGACGTGCTCTACGTGGCCGATACCGGCAACCATTCCGTCCGCCGCATCGAACTGCGCACCGGCGACATCGCGACGATCTGCGGCGCGGGGCGACCCGGCACGACGGTCGCGGGTCCGCTTGCCGATCCGCGGGCGATCGCGCTCGACCAGCCGCGCGACATCGTGCTGGCGGGAGACAAGCTTTTCATCGCCTGCGCCGGTGACAACCGCATCTGGCGGCTCGATCTGGGCCGTTCCAGTGTCGAGCTGCTCGCCGGCAGCGGCAGGCTTGCGGTGATCGACGGCATCGGCGCGATGGCATCGTTCGCCGAGCCGGTATCGCTGGCCTGCGTGCAGCAGACGCTGTATGTCTGCGACGCGGCCGGTTCGGCGATACGCAGCGTGCACACCCGTACCGGCGCCGTGTCGACGCTCGTCGGCCAGGATCCCTGGCAGTTCGGCTGCGTCGACGGCCCACGCACCGATGCGCGCATGCAGAACCCGCAGGCGCTCGCACTCGAGCCCGACGCGCCGGTGCTGTGGATCGCCGACGCCGGCAACGACAGCCTGCGCCGGCTGCGTCTGGGCGGCGGCGAGCTCACGACCTGCGAACTGCCGCAGCGCCTGCATGCGCCCGCCGGGCTGGCGATCGGCAACGACGCCGTATGGATTGCCGATACCGATTCTCACGCGGTATTGCGGCTTGATCCCGCCAGCGGCGCCGTCCGCCATGTTCCGATAGGCGAATGACCGGATCGCAGGGCAACGGCGGCAAGGCAGTGTTCGACGGCAAGGCGTTCGTCGCGGGGCTCAGCACTGCGCCGGGCGTCTATCGCATGTATGCGGCCGACGACACCGTCCTGTACGTCGGCAAGGCCGGCGATCTGCGCAAGCGCGTGGCGAGCTATTTCAACGCCACGCCCAAGGTCACGCGGACGATGGCGATGATCGCGCAGATCGCGCGCATGGAGACCACGGTGACCCGCACCGAGGCCGAGGCGCTGCTGCTCGAGAACCAGCTGATCAAGTCGCTCAAGCCGCGCTACAACGTCTCGCTGCGCGACGACAAGAGCTATCCCTACGTGCTGGTGACGAGCGAGGACTGGCCGCGCATCGCCGTGCATCGCGGGCCGCGCAACGTCCCCGGCCGTTACTTCGGCCCGTACCCCGGGGTGACCGCGGTGCGCGAGACGCTGAACCTGATGCAGAAGCTGTTCAAGCTGCGCAACTGCGAGGACAGCGTGTTCCGCAATCGCTCGCGGCCGTGCCTGCAGCATCAGATCGGACGCTGCACCGCGCCCTGTGTCGGGCTGGTTTCCGCGCCGGACTACGCTGATGCCGTGCGGCGGGCTTCGATGTTCCTCGACGGTCGCAGCGACGAGCTGACGCAGGAAGTCACCCGCGACATGGAGGCGGCAGCCGAAGCGCTGAATTTCGAGGAGGCTGCGCGGCTGCGCGATCTGCTCGGCAACATGCGCAGCATGCAGGCGCGCCAGTACGTGGACGGCAAGGTTGCCGAGCTCGACGTGCTGGCCGTGGCGATGCAGGGCAGCCAGGCCTGCGTGCTGCTGCTGTCGTTCCGCGACGGCCGCAACCTCGGCACACGCGCCTTCCATCCGCGCACCAACGGCAGCGACGATCCGGCCGAAGTGCTGGCCGCGTTCGTCTCCCAGCATTACGCCGAGCAGCCGGCGCCGCGTGAGATCGTGCTCGACCGCGCGATCGAGGACGTTCCGCTGCTGGAGCAGGCCTTCAGCGAGGCCGGCGGACGACGCGTGCAGATCAAGTACAACGTGCGCGGCGACCGCGCGCGCTACGTCGATCTGGCGCGTCGCAACGCCGAGATCTCGCTCGCGACCGAAATGAGCAGCCAGGCTGCGCAGAACGCGCGCGCGGAGTCGCTGCGCGAGATGCTCGGGCTCAGCCGGCCCGCGCAGCGCATCGAGTGTTTCGACATCAGCCACACCATGGGTGAGGCCACCGTGGCGTCGTGCGTGGTGTTCGATGCGGCAGGCCCCGTGCGTGGCCAGTACCGGCGCTACAACATCGCCGGCATCGAACCCGGCGATGACTACGCGGCGATGCACCAGGCGCTGACGCGGCGCTTCCGCAAGGCGGCCGAGGCGCGCGCGGCGGAGGTGGCCGCTGCGGATTCCGGCACCGACCCGCCGGTCACGGCAGAAGGCGCGGGCATCCTGCCCGATGTGCTGCTGATCGATGGCGGTGCAGGCCAGGTGGCGCAAGCGCGCGCCGTGCTCGACACGCTGGGGATCACCGGCATCTGTCTCGTCGGCGTGGCCAAGGGCGAAGCGCGCAAGCCGGGTGACGAGACCCTGCTGCTGCCCGACGGCCGCGCGCTCAAGCCCGGCGCAGCCTCGCCCGGCCTGCAGCTGGTGCAGCAGGTGCGCGACGAGGCCCACCGCTTCGCCATCACCGGCCATCGCGGCCGGCGCCAGAAGGCGCGTACCACCAGCCGCCTCGAAGACATCCCCGGCATCGGGCCACGCCGGCGCGCCAGCCTGCTGAAGCATTTCGGCGGTCTGGGCGGACTGAAGGCGGCTGGTGCCGAACAGATTGCCCAGGTCGAAGGCGTCAACGCGGCGCTTGCACAACGCATCTATGCGACCCTACACGGGCTTGACCCCGGCCCTGGCGCCGGACCTGACTGAATCCCCCACAGGCGTCCGATGAAATTCACGATTCCCACCTGGATCACGCTGATGCGGATCATGCTGATCCCGGTGCTGGTGCTGGTGTTCTACCTGCCGTTCCAGTGGACCAACTTCGCGACCGCGCTGGTTTTCGCGTTCGCCTCGATCACCGACTGGCTCGATGGCTGGATAGCGCGTCGCTACGAGCAGTACTCGGCATTCGGCGCGTTCCTCGATCCGGTCGCCGACAAGCTCATGGTGGCCGTCGCGCTGTTCCTGATCGTGCAGGGCCACCCCACGCCCTGGATGGCGCTGTGGGCGGCAGTGATCGTCGGCCGCGAGATCGCGGTATCGGCCCTGCGGGAATGGATGGCCGAGCTCGGCCAGCGTTCGACCGTGCGCGTCGCGGCGATCGGCAAGATCAAGACGATCGCGCAGATGATCGCGCTGCTGTGCCTGCTGTATTCGGTGACGCCGGACCAGCCGCCGCGCCCGCTGCCGTGGCTGGGCCGCGAGATCTTCATCGTCGGCGACTGGCTGCTCGCGATCGCGGCGATCCTGACCCTGTGGTCGGGCTTGCTGTATCTGCGCGCGGCATGGCCGATCATGCGTGCCGCGGAGAAGAACAAGTATTGACACACCGGCGGCGACGGGTAGAATTTCGCCTCCCAAGCGGGAATAGCTCAGTTGGTAGAGCGCAACCTTGCCAAGGTTGAGGTCGAGGGTTCGAGCCCCTTTTCCCGCTCCAGTTTCAAACACGTTGCCCCGGGCGATATGCGGGGTTTCGTTTTGTCGGCAGGCTGAAAACCTGTGCGGCGGGGTCACCGGCCTGGTGGCAGAGTGGTTATGCAGCGGATTGCAAATCCGTGTACGCCGGTTCGATTCCGACCCAGGCCTCCAGCCGGTGCACCACCCAGGTCGCAGGCGGGTTACAATTCGGTTCCAAGCGGGAATAGCTCAGTTGGTAGAGCGCAACCTTGCCAAGGTTGAGGTCGAGGGTTCGAGCCCCTTTTCCCGCTCCAGTTTCACGAAAGGCCCTGCAGATGCGGGGCCTTTTTGCGTTTCTGCACCGTGCGGGAAAACGCGGCGGTTCCATTCCGCGGCGCGTTGCGGCACGCTGTCGACCGCCTGCCCGGATGGCGAAACTGGTAGACGCACCGGACTTAAAATCCGTCGGCCGCAAGGTCGTGCCGGTTCGATTCCGGCTCCGGGCACCATCGCGATGTCGGTCGATTCGACCTTCGCGACGTGACGGCCGGCAGCGTTCGACACATGCGCAGCACAATTTGCTTCCCTGTTCAGGCCTGCGCGCCTAGGGTCGACGGCGGGCCTACTGCGGTCCGTGACGGGGAGCATGCGGTGCTCCGGGATGGACGCAACTTGATCTCAAGACTCAGGCACGATCTGCGCCTGGCAATCATCACCATGCTGGGATCGGTCACGGCGGTCGTGCTCGTCAGTTTCCTGGTCTGGCGCTTGACGCGTGGCGAGTGGGTGGCCGCTGCGATGGATGCTGCCGTGGTCGTCACCCTGACGATCATCCTGCGTCGCGTCTGGCGCGGGCAGTACACCGAGCGTGCCGGCGGATGGCTGGTGGCCATCAATTCGGGATTTGCCGGCCTTGCATGCGTGACCATCGGTGCGGCTGCGCATGGCTGGGTCTATCTCGTGCTGATGACCAATTTCTATCTTGCCCCGATACGGGTCGCCGCCTGGAGCGGACTGGGGCTGCTCTGGGTCGCATCGGTGACGCTTCTGCGTGAAGCTGGCCCCCACCAGCTCAGCACGCTTGTCACCTGGGCACTGGTCTTCGGGTTCGCGCATACCTTTGCACGGCGCACGCGCCAGTACGGCGATTCGCTCGAACTGCTCGCCAGCCTCGACCCGCTGACCCGCATTCCCAATCGCGGCATGCTGGAAGCGGATCTGCGCCACGCAATCGCTACCGGGCAGGCGGGCCGCATGGGTCTGCTGGTCCTCGACATCGATCGCTTCAAGGCGGTGAACGACACATACGGACATGCCGCAGGCGATGTGGTGCTGATCGAGCTGGCTGCGCTGCTTGACGAGGAGTTGCGGCAGGGCGATTCCGTCTATCGATTCGGTGGCGAGGAATTCGTCATGCTGTTGCCGATCGGGTCGGAGGATGCCCTGTCTTGCGCAGGCGAACGGGTGCGTGCAGCAGTGTCCTCAAGGCTGGCCGCGCCGGGCGGTCCGGTGACCGTGGCGGTCGGCGGCGCGATGCTCTCGACAGAGCGCGACTGGCAGGACTGGTTCGGTCGCGCCGACGCAGCGCTGTATCTCGCCAAGCGCGACGGCGGTGACGTTGTCCGCATTGCCAAGCCTCTATAGGCGCCTCGGCGCCGATCAGCTACGGGCAGCCGGCTGCGCATCCGGCTCGTTTTCCCACTCGTGGACACGCCGCTGCGGGCATTCGCGCGCGCGGCTCGGATGCCCATGGCGCACCGCAGCCAGGCGACGACGCCAGCGCAACAGGCCGCCGATGATGGACAGGAGGGCGAGAATGCCGGCGAGCAGCATGGCCCAGGGCGCAAGCGAGGCCAGCGGCGAGAGGATCGAACCCGCCGTATTGCGCAGTGCCAGGGCGAACACGGCGCCTGCGATCAGCATGTAGACCGGCAGCATCACGAGCCGCCACACCGCGCGCGCGGAGATCATGGCAAGGCTCCGGGGAGCGAACCGGCGCCGATGGTGACGACAGGAGCTGCATCGGGGATGCCGAGTCCGAGGCGGTAATGTGCTGCAGCGATGTCGCGCACGTGCTCCCAGTCGGACATGCGCGGAACCCGCTCCCACGCCGCGCGAAGCAACGGCTCGAGTTCATGCCAGTCGGCATCCGGTCTTTCCGCCTGCACGGCGCGCGTCATTTCCGCGAGGACCATCGGGTTGTATGGACGCTGCGACATGATGTTTTTCGGCACTGCGGGAGTTCGCGATGACCATAGGCAGCTGCCTGCCAAACCGCCGTGAAGCGGCTGCAGTGGCATCATTCATTCAGCGGCAGTTGCCCGGTTACACGCCGACGACCGTCAACAGCCGCGCGTCGATGATGTTGCCCGCAGGCACCGTCTTTTCACCGCTTTCGGTGGAGGATGGCCGGTCGGGTCACTGCCCGATCTCAGCAAGGGAGCATGATGGTCCGTTATCTCGCGTATGCAACCTGCGTTGTCCTGGCGCTTGCCGCGGCTCTGCTGGCAGTGACCCGGCACTCGCTGGGCTGGTCGCTCGCCACGGTGCCGCTGCTCGTGCTGGTGGCGCTGGGTACGATCGACATCGTGCAGCGGCGCGCGACCCTGCGACGGACGTATCCGTTGATGGCGCGGTTCCGCTACGGGCTCGAAGCCTTCCGTCCGGAGATCCGCCAGTACTTCATCGAGGACGACCAGGACGAGGTGCCGTTCTCGCGGCAGCAGCGCGCGCTGGTATACCAGCGTGCGAAAAACGTCAGCGACGTGGTGCCGTTCGGCAGTGAGTTGCCGATGTACGGCTCGCAGTACGAATGGATCAATCATTCGCTGGTGCCCGCGCACGCCGCCACGCACGACTTCCGCATACCGGTGGGTGACGAGCGCGCCCAGCCCTATGCGGCCAGCGTGTTCAATATTTCGGCAATGAGTTTCGGCTCGCTGTCGGCCAACGCGATACGCGCACTGAACCAGGGCGCCAGGCGCGGCAACTTCTACCACGACACCGGCGAGGGGGCGATCTCGCCCTACCACCGGGAATACGGTGGCGACCTGGTCTGGGAGATCGGCTCGGGCTACTTCGGCTGCCGCGATGCCCAGGGGCGGTTCGACCAGGATGCGTTCGCGCGGAACGCGGCCGAAGCGCAGGTGCGCATGATCGAGCTGAAGCTCTCGCAAGGTGCCAAACCGGGGCACGGCGGCCTGCTCCCGGGCGCCAAGGTGACGGCCGAGATCGCCGCGACCCGCGGGATTCCGGTCGGCGTGGACTGCGAATCGCCCGCGGCGCACACCACATTCTCCACGCCGCTGGGCCTGCTGGAATTCATCGACCGGATGCGGACGCTGGCGGGCGGAAAGCCGACCGGATTCAAGCTCGCCATCGGCCATCCCTGGGAGTGGTTCGGCATCGCGCGGGCGATGCTCGACTCCGGCATCCTGCCGGACTTCATCGTCGTCGACGGCGCCGAAGGCGGCACCGGCGCGGCGCCTTCGGAATTCATCAACCACGTCGGCCTGCCGCTGCAGGAAGCGCTGATGCTGGTGCACAACACCCTGGTCGGCATCGGCCTGCGCGACCGCATCCGCGTCGCCGCGGCGGGCAAGGTGACCAGCGGCTTCGACATCGCACGTGCGATGGCGATGGGCGCGGACTGGTGCAACGCGGGGCGGGGCTTCATGTTCGCGCTCGGCTGCATCCAGTCGCGCAGCTGCCATACCGACCGCTGCCCCACCGGGGTCGCCACCCAGGATCCGGCCCGCTGGCGTCTTCTCGATGTCCCCGACAAGGCCGAGCGCGTATTCCATTTCCACCAGAACACACTGCGCGCGCTGCGCGACATGATCGGTGCGGCGGGGCTGGAACATCCGATGCAGATCGGACCGGAACACATCCTGCGGCGTGTCTCGCCCACCGAAGTGCGTTCGCTTGCCGCGCTCTACCGTTTCCTGGAACCCGGCGAGCTGCTCGACGGCGTACCCGAGCATGCGGTGTTCAGGGCGTTCTGGCCGTTGGCGCGAGCCGACAGTTTTGCGCCGCCTGCGCAGGCGTCTGCCATGCACGTGGCCAAACGCGCGCGTTGAGGATTGTTCAATCGAGCAGGGTGAGCAGCCGCTCGGTGGGACGCCCGATCACGGCACGTTCGCCGCGCACGAGGACCGGGCGCTCGATCAGCTCCGGATGCGCGGCCATCGCGTCGATGATGGCGTCTTCGTCGAGCGCGGGGTCATTCAACCCGAGGGCAGCGTAGGCCGCTTCTCCGCTGCGCAGCAGGTCGCGCGCCGGCAGCTCAAGGCGACGCAGCAGAAGACGCAGGGCGTCGGCGCCGGGCGGCGTGTCGAGGTAACGCACCAGACGGGGCGTGATGCCGCGCATCCCCAGCAGCGCCAGCGCGGCGCGCGACTTCGAGCAGCGCGGATTGTGGAACAGCAGGTAATCGTCGCTCATGCGCCTGGATCTGTGGATGTGGTACCGGAGCCGCCGCGCCTGGCGACAACAGCGGTTGCGGTGACGTCGCCCGTGGTGTTGGCGACGGTGGCGAAGATGTCGGGAATGGTGTCGACCGCGAGCAGCACGCCAAGCGGTTCCACCGGCAGGCCCATTGCCTGGGTGACCGGCAGGTTGTTGGTCATGAAGCTCACCTGGCCCGGCAGGCCGACCGACCCCATGCTGATGACCAGGCTCAGCGCCACCGCCACCGCAAGCTGGGCCGGACCGAGCTCCACCCCGTACATCCAGCCGATGAAGACGACGACGCTCAGATACTGCGTCGGGCTCGCGATCCGGAACAGCGAGACCGCCATCGGCAGCACCAGCGACGTCACCGCAAGCGGATAGCCGAGCCGGTGGCGCGCGCTGTCGACCATCACCGGCAGCGAGGCCAGCGACGACTGCGTGCTCGCGGCGATCGCCTGCACCGGGAGCAGCGCGGCCGCGAACCTGCGCAGGCGCTCGCCGGCCACTGTCACCGCGACGACATACATCAGCAGCGTGATCGACACGTACAGCACGCACTGCAGCCCGATGTAGTAGCCCAGTGCGGTCAGCACGCCGAGGCCGACATGGGCGCAGACCGAGAACACCAGCGCGAACACGCCGAGCGGAGCCGCCCACAGCACCCACCGCACGATCACGACCATGGCGTCGCCGACGCTGCGGATCAGTTCGAGGAGACGCTCACGGCGCCCGGGTTCCAGGCGCGTCAGTGCGAAGCCGAAGAACATCGAGAACACCACCAGCGGAAGCATCGCGCTGGCGGCCGCGGCGGCCAGTGCATTGCTGGGAATCACGCTGGTGATCCAGACGCCGAACGAGGGCGCCTGCGGCAGCACTTCGGGCGACTGGATCGCGGCGCGGAACGCCGACACCAGTGCCTCGTCGCGCGGCACCAGCGACAGCAACGCAGGGGCGGCGATCGCGGCGAAGGTGCCGCAGAGCAGCAGCAGCACCGCGAACACCATCATCGCAACGCGCGCGTTGCGTCCGGATGCGGCCGCATCGGCCGCGGCGTTGATTCCGACGATCACCAGCGCAGCGACCAGGGGCACGACAGTCATCTGCAGGGCATTGAGCCACAGACGGCCGACAGGTTGGGCCGCATCGGCGACCCGGATCGCGGTGTCCGCGTCCCACGCAGCCAGCGAAAGTCCGGCGACAGCGCCGGCGATCAGCGCGAGCAGCACCCGGGCCGAGGCAGAGGCGGCAGGACGGGGCGGTGGGGTTTCGGTCATGGTCCGGGCGTTCGCGGCAGGCGTCGGCAGCATGCCATGTGCAGGCCGCGGTGGCGCGCGTTGTGCGGATCACTGCATCGCGTCGGAAGCGACTGCCGGCGGGCGAGGCGTCGCGACGCGCGCTGCAGGCGGCTCTGGCTCAGCGCGGCTGTGTCGGCAGTTGCCAAGTGGCCTGCAGGCGCGCGTATTCGGCATCGGGCAGCAGGACGAAGCGCGGCGTGCGCGCCGGATCGAGCCAGCGCAGCAGCGCGTCCATCGCGGCATCGTCCATCGCGGTGCAGCCTGCGGTGGTCTCGTCGGGGCGACGCAGCAGATGGGCGAAGATGCAGCTGCCATGATCGGGAATGCCGGACGCGTTGTGTTCGATGACGAATCCCTGGCGGTAGCGCGTGTCGCCATCGTTGTGCAGGTCCAGCCGCATGTGCTCGCTCGCACCGGCCACTGCGTCGGCGCCGACTGTCCGTGCATCGACGATGCGGTTGTAGAGCGGCGAGCCGGACACGTCGACGCAGTAATGCGAAGCCGCCATCGCCGAATAGGGCAGGGCGCCGACGCCTTCAGGCGCATAGCCGAAGGCCTGGCCGATCGCGAACACGCCCGCGGGCGCGCGGCCATCGCCTTCCCGCTTCTGCGGGCCGCTGGGCTGCGCGGGGTGCAGGCCGAGCCCCCAGGCACTGCCGCTGCGGCCAAGCATCACCGGCACAGCGTCGCCCACCGGCCGCCAGTCGCCGTCGCCTTCGCGTTCGAACCGTTGCAGACGCGCCTGCGGTGCATCCCAGTCCATGGCTGTGACCACGACCAGCTGTCCGGCGCCGGCCAGCGGTGAATCAGCGGTTGCGGTCGAGGTGGACGAACACGCGGCGAGCAGCAGGCTCGCCAGCGACAGGGCGAGCAATGCGGCGTTGCGGTGGAGGCGAAGCATGTGGATGTCCTTTTTCTGTCGGCCCCGGCATGGTGGTGCAGATGCGGCGGTGCGTCGAACGCCGCGTGCGACTGCCGGTTTGCGCATCGCCGGCAGATCGATGCGCGGCGGCCGCGCGGACACAGCGCGCCTCAGTCCTGAAGGGCAACAAGGCCGCGGATCGCGCGGATGCCAAGGCCGGGCGCATCCGCGATCGAGATCCGGGGGCCGTCGAATGTCACGCCGCCCTCCACCGGAGTCCATGCGCACAGCGAAGGACCGTCAAGATCGACCTTGGTGATGATGTCGGCCTTGGCGACCGCCAGATGCGCCGCTGCGGCGACACTGATGCCGGTCTCGATCATGCAGCCGATCGCGCAGTCCATCCCATGCAGCCCGGCAATGTCGGCCAGCTTGATCGCGTTCGACAGGCCGCCGGACTTCATGAGCTTGATGTTGACGATGTCGGCCGCGCGCATGCGGATCAATTCGATCAGCTCGACGGGGCCGAATACACTTTCATCGGCCATGACCGGAGTGTGTACGCGGTCGGTCACGAACTTCATGCCTGCGAGGTCGTGCGCCTTGACTGGCTGCTCCAGAAGTTCGGCATGGATACCTGCGTCCTCGAGCTGGCGTATTGCCCGGACCGCCTGTTTTGGAGTCCAGCCCTGGTTGGCATCCAGGCGCAGTGATGCGCGTCCGTCGACCGCCGCATGGATCTCGCGGACCCGTTCCAGATCCTTTGCAGGATCGGTGCCGATCTTGATCTTCAGCGATTCGTAGCCGCGGCGCACCGCGGACAGCGCATCGGCGACCATCGTGTCGACGTCGTTGACGCTGATCGTGATGTCGGTACTCAGCACGGGGTTCCCACCGCCGAGGATCCGGTACAGCGGTGCGCCGTGGAGCTGCGCGAACAGGTCATAGAGTGCGATCTCGACCGCGGCCTTGGCGCTGGTATTGCGCGCCAGCGCGGTCTGCACCAGGTGCGTCAGTGCGTTGAGGTCGGCGACCTCGCGGCCGATCAGTCGCGGAGCGATGACGGTGGAAATCGCCGCGACGATCGCGCCATGAGTGTCGCCTGTGATGACCGCCGTAGGCGCGGCCTCGCCGTGGCCCACATGGCCGCTGTCGGTATGGATGGAGACGATGATGTCGTCGACGCTTTCGACCGTCCGCAGCGCGGTCTTGAACGGCGTACTCAGCGGCACGCGGAGCATGCCAAGGGTGATGTCGGTGATCTTCATCGGTTGCTCCGGCTCAGCGTACGCGCTGGATGGCGGTCATGCGATCGACCACGCTGCCGCGATCGCCGGCCAGCATCGGTGTCACCGGGGTGACCACGACGCCGTTGAGCGGCAGCGGCGTGACGGCGCCGCCAGCAGTGCGCACGCTCATGCCGGCAGTGTCGTGGATGACCCAGGGCTCGCCACCGACGTGGCCGATCACCATCATCACGTGGCCGGGCATGAACACCAGGTCGCCGACATCGGCTTCGCGCAGCAGCTGCAGGCGCTGGGAACGTGGCATGTCAGGCGCGACTTCGATGCGGTCGAGCGCCGGGCTCGTCGCCTGGGCGCCGGTATTGCGCGGCAACAGGATGCCGACGCTGCGATAGACCTCGGAGACGAATCCACTGCAGTCGCGCGCGTTGTAGCCATGGCCCCAGCCATAGCGCTCGCCGAGGAACTTGAAGGCCTGGCGGAGCAGTGTCGCGCGGGTGTGGGGGAGGGCATCGTCGGCCATGTCGGCCGCGGCGGGAATCAGCGCCGGCGAGAACGACAACGCGCCGTCGTGCTCGCGCACCGGCAGTTCGATCACCCGGCCGAAGCCCGGCACCTGGCCGTGCAGTGCGGTCGCGCCGTCCGGGTTCACGCGGGGCAGGCGCACGCCCATCTCCAGCTGCACGTCCGAGACCTCCGGGGCTTCGGGCGTGAAGACGGTGCGCGCGGTGGCGCCGGTGACGATGGGGCCGCGCGCCGCACGCGCGGCGAAGTCCGCCACAGCGGCTCTCGAACCGAGCGCGACGAGCGACGCCCGGATCCATGCGCGATAGCGCTCGCTTTCCACGAACAGCCACTCGCCGTCGCGGCTTGTGTGCATCACTGCGACCGGTGTGCCGGGAAACAGCGCATCCTCCTGGAACCGGTCGATGTCGGTGTCGCCCGGTTCGCTGAAGACACGGGTCGCGGTCGGGAACGCGCGCAGGTCGGCGCGGCGGACGACCAGGCCGAATCGCAGGGCCACCCCGGCGGGTATCTCATCGAGCGCGAGTGCATCCATCCACGCATCGAGCGCAGCGTCGTCGATCCGCCCCGCGGTGGTGAAACGGGGTTGCGTCGGTCGCTTCGACACCGCTTCGATCCAGGTACGCACCATGTGCCCGTCCAGGTGGTCCGGCAATGCGAGCGGCGTATGGATCGACGCGTCCTCGCGCCGCATTCTTGCGTTCAGCGCTTCGATTGCTGCTGCATCCAGCACCACGGCATCTGCCGCAGGCTGGCGGGCAACCCAGAACGCCGGCGAAAGCATCGCGCGATCGAGTCCCGGAATCGCGGCGATCGACGCCGAGGCGACGGCGCTGGACGTGCCCAGCAGTGCGGCGGCCATCACCAGTGCATGGAAGGCCGCGCGCAGGGAAGAAGGACGGTGGATGGATCGCATCGGGGCTCCTGCTGGCAACGCGACGGTACGTATCGCCGCGGTCGACGAGTGGAGTATGTGGCTTCCTGCCGAGATGGACCGCGCGATCCGTCTGCAGTCTGCAATCACGCCTGGCGCGTCGTGCAGATGAGCGGAGCATCGGGCCGGCGATCCGGCGCCGAATGGCCCTTCCGATACACGCTGACCAGGCCAGGGCACAGCCTTTGAAAGTCGATCGGCCCGATGCGGCGACTGCGGTCGAACGGTGCCGTGCGCAACAGACGCGCTGCGGCTTTGCGCAGTCGCGCGAGCAGCCGTTGCACAAACAAAAACCCCCGCATTTCTGCAGGGGTTTCTGTTTGCAAATGGCGGAGCGGACGGGACTCGAACCCGCGACCTCCGGCGTGACAGGCCAGCATTCTAACCAACTGAACTACCGCTCCAAGGCGCGAGATTCTACATCAAAGTCGGCGGTTGGGAAGGGGGCAAGACAACTTTTTTCGCGATGCGCGTAATCGTCCTGCGCGCAGCGCGTTGAAGGCGATCCGCGGCGTCCGGGATCGCATGGCAAACATTGGCGGGCGCGCGCCTTTGCGCGACCGGTCGCCACGGCAAGTGCAACGTGCGTTGCCGCGTTGCGGTTCCGGATAACCGCGGCACGCGACAGGCGAGCGGGTCGAGCGACGCGTGTGCGTACTGCCTCCTGCAGAGGCGTGATCTGCTGTTCCGCGCAACGTGGGGATGACAGGAGCACAGATCCGGTCCCGAGTGGCCCCAGGCATGGAGCCTGTTGCCCGCTCGAACCGCGGACACAAAAAACCCCGCATCGCTGCAGGGTTGTTTGCTTATAACTGGCGGAGCGGACGGGACTCGAACCCGCGACCTCCGGCGTGACAGGCCAGCATTCTAACCAACTGAACTACCGCTCCGCGCTTTGAAACTCTTGGTGGGTGCTGAGGGTTTCGAACCCCCGACCCTCTCCGTGTAAAGGAGACGCTCTACCGCTGAGCTAAGCACCCATGCGGAACAATCAAGCCGCTT
Source organism: Luteimonas chenhongjianii (assembly GCF_002327105.1). Taxonomy (GTDB): domain Bacteria; phylum Pseudomonadota; class Gammaproteobacteria; order Xanthomonadales; family Xanthomonadaceae; genus Luteimonas; species Luteimonas chenhongjianii. The sequence continues at coordinate 1,681,158 of NZ_CP023406.1, forward strand.
ACTTTACCGCATCCTTCAGCGCCTTGCCAGCCTTGAATGCAGGCACCGTGGACGCCGGAATCTGGATCGCTTCCTTGGTCTGCGGGTTCAGGCCGGTACGCGCCGCGCGCGGACGCGCAACGAACGAGCCGAAGCCGACGAAGTTCGCCGCGTCGCCGTTCTTCAGCGCCTCGGTGATGGTGTCGAGCAGGGCGTCGACGGCGCGGCCGGCGTCGGCGCGCGACAGGCCGGATTTCTCCGCGACCGAAGCAATGATGTCGGACTTGGTGAGGTTTGCCATCAGTGAGTTCCTCTTCTTCTTGAGATAGCGACGTGTCTTACGTCTGGACATCCGGCCGGCAGCGCGATGCGCAGCTGGTCCGGACGGGGATGCCGGTCAGGCGCGCATGGTACGCGATCCCTTTTGTGATTACGACCGCGTTTCAAGGGGAGCGCAAACAGGCGTCGGTGGCGCTGCAACGCGGCGAGGAACGGTGCCCGCGTCCGTCTCCTGGATCTTGCGGGTACACTGGACGGCTCGCCATCCCGTGTCCTGAGCCATGCTGCAAGCGCTACGAGATAAGACCAGTGGTTGGATCGCCATCGCCATCGTGGCGGTGCTCGCGATTCCGTTCGCGTTCTTCGGCATGGAACAGTATCTGTTCCAGAACAATGCCGACTACGCCGCCAAGGTGGAGGCACCGCCGAAATGGTGGAAATCCGCGCCCGACGTGTGGCTGGTACGCAAGCTCGCCTGGACCTCGACCGAGGTCAGCGCCGAGGAATTCCGCCAGGCGTTCGACAGCATGCGCGAGCAGCGCCGTCAGCAGGAAGGCGAGGCTTTCGATGCGCGCGGGTTCGAGACGCTGGAAAGCAAGCGCGAAGTTCTCGAGCAGCTGATCGATCGCGCGGTGCTCGGTCTTGCGGCCGAGCGCGCCGATATCGTCATTGGCGATGCGCAGGTGCAGGAGGTCATCCGCTCGATTCCCGCGTTCCAGGTCGAGGGCCGGTTCGATCCGCAGCGCTACCAGATGGCGCTGCAGTCGGCGCAGCCGCCGCGCACGCCGCGCGATTTCCAGGAGAGCATCCGCATCGACATGCAGCGCGCACTGGTGCCGCAGACGATCGCGGAAACCGCGTTCGTCACCGAAAGCGAAGCGGCGCGTCTGATGCGTCTGCTCGGCGAGCGCCGTGACGTGAGTTTCGTCATCGTGCCGCCGCCGGCGGTGGACAGCGCCGAGGTATCCGCCGCTGATCAGCAGGCCTGGTATGAAGCGCATGCAGCGCGTTACCGCGAGCCGGAGAAGGTCGCACTCGAGTACATCGAGTTGCGCGCCGTTGCGGCCGATGGCGACGGTCCGGTCGACGAAGCCGAGGCGCGTGCGCATTTCGAACAGGTGAAGTCGCGTTTCGCGACCGCCGAACGCCGCATGGCCTCGCACATCCTGATCGAGGTGCCGGCAGATGCGGACGCGGCGACCCAGCAGGCGGCGCAGAAGCGCGCCGCCGAAATCGCCGCGAAGGCCCAACAGCCCGGCGCGGATTTCGCCGCGCTCGCCCGTGAGAACTCCGACGACCCGGGGTCCCGCGACGGTGGCGGTGATCTGGGTTGGATCGAGAAGGGCATGATGGCCGGCGCGTTCGAAGACGCTCTGTTTGCGATGGAGCCGGGCACGGTCAGCGCGCCGGTCCGCAGCGATTTCGGCTGGCATGTGCTGCAGCTGCGCGAGGTGGACGCCGACAAGCCGGTTGCGTTCGAGGACGTGCGCGAGCAGATGGAGCAGGAGGTCCGCGACAGTGACGGCTCGCGAGCCTACAGCGAGCAGGTCGGTCGCGTGGTCGACGAGATCAACCGCAGTCCGATGTCGCTCGAGCCGGCGGCAGCTGCCGGGGGCGTGCAGATCCAGACGATCGGCCCCTTCGCGCGAGGCGCGGGTAGCGGCATCGCGGCGAACAATGCGGTGGTGCAGGCCGCGTTCTCCGACGCGTTGACCCAGGACGGGACGGTCAGTGACCCGATCGAGATCGGTCCGGACCACACCGTCTTCATTCGCGTCACCAGCCACACCCCCGAGCGGGCGCAGCCGCTGGAGCAGGTGCGTGAGCGCGTCATCGCCGAGGTGCGCGCCGACCGCGCCCGCAAGCAGGCCGAGCAGACAGCGGTCGCCATGGTCGCCGAGCTCAAGGGCGGCAAGTCCCTGGAGGCATTGGCGGGCGAACGCGAATTGCAGGCGCAGGACGTGCCGGGCATTCCGCGAGGCGCGCCGGTTCCCGATGCAGTGGCCAACCAGGCTTACTTCCGCGCTGCGCCGCCCAGCGGTGATGCGGTCACGCCAGGTCGGGTGATGCTGGCCGATGGAAGCGCCGTGGTGTTCGCGGTGACCAAGGTGGAACCCGGAAACCCGGACGAAGCTTCGGAGCAGGAGCGGGAGATGCTGCGGCAGCAGCTTGGCAGCCTGCTCGGAAACGAGGATGCGGAAGTCCTGCAGCGCAGCCTGCGCCGCGAGATGAAGATCACGGTGAACGAAGCGCGCCTCTAAGCGCGCGATCCGTGATCGAAGAGCCCGGCGCAAGCCGGGCTTTTTTTTGCCCGGCCACTGGCTGGGGCACTCGCCGGCTGCCCGTCGCGCAAAGCCGTGCGCTTGGCCCCCCGGAAAGCGCACGACGCCCGATCAGGCCCTGATGAAGTGCTTGGGACCGGCTCACTCGCACTGGTCTCGGCGCCCAGCCAGCCGCATCGCGCCGAGCTGACCAAGGTGATGACGACGGCGAGCGCGCGCGGACGCGTGCGCCCGACCGGTGTCGATGTGTGGACCCCCACGGGACCGGGCGCCGTGAGTCCGCGTGCGCGAGCGGAGACTTCGTTTTCGATCTGCGCAGGTGCGTCGGTTGGTCCGGACGCGGTCTGGTCGCATGCGTCAGGCCGATATGAGGCGCGCAGTCCCAATCCGGGCGATGCGCCTCCGACGAAGCACGGCTGGCATAGATCGAAGCTCGATCGGCGGGCGCGACGTGTGTGCGTCCTCAAGCGCGCCGACGCCAGCGGGTCCAACACGGTTCGGGGCGCCGGGCGCGCGCCGCGCGGGGATCAGCGTGCGTCGATCTGCAGGAGCATGCCGGGTCGCAATACGCTGCGCGCGGTCAGCGCGTTGCGGCCCAGGAGCTGCTGCGTGCTCAGCCCGTAACGCTTGGCAATCGACCAGGGGGACTCGCCCGCTGCGACGGTGTGCACGCGCTGCGCCTGCGATGCGGTATCGGGCGCCGCGTCGGCGGCGGGCATGTCGATGTCCGGTGGCGCTTCGGCCATGAACACCGGCGGCGCGGCGGCGGACTGCGGTACCAGCAGGCTGACCGGCTGTCCGATCCGGGCGAGGCGACCGTCGGCATGCGCGGGATTGAGTCTCTTGAGCCGCGCGGCGTCGGTGACGTGGCGGTCGGCAAGCGTGTCCAGGTCGCGGATGCCGTCGGGCACCGGGATCGCGGTCAGTGCCGGCACCTCCCGGTCCATCGCCGCCATCCAGGTTTCGCGCGTGCCGGCTTCCTTGATCAGGCACGACAGCGCATGCAGCTTGCGTACGTAGGTCTGGGTGATCTGCGGCACCGGCAAGGAATCGGGCGTCGCGTCGCGCGCCTCCTGTCCCGCACGCTTGAGAGCGTTGAATACCCGGTATTCGCCGGCGTTGTAGGCCATCACAGCCAGTCGCCAGTCCCCGGCCAGCATGCCGTGCAGGCTCTTGAGGTAGCGCACCGCAGCGCGGGTGGAATCGGCGGGCGACAGGCGGCCGTCATACCCCGGCCGGATCGGAATCTCGTGATTGCGCGCGGTCACCGCGATGAACTGCCAGAGCCCTGCGGGTCCCGATGGACTGCGGGCAGCGGGGCGATAGCCGCTTTCGACGAAGGGAATCAATGCGTACTCGGTCGGCAGGTGCTGGGCGCGGATCTCCTCGACCACATACGAAAACAGCGGCAGTACGTCGTTTCCGCCGGAGGCCAGCTGGCGTGGGACATGGCCGAACTGTGCGCGCCACCGCTCCGTCGCGGCGTCATTGCAATCGGGCTCCGAGAGCCCTTCGACGAACCGGCGGTAGACCTCCTGGCCATTGCGGGTGACCGGTGGTGTCGGCACTGCTGCGACAGTTGTGGTTGCCGGGACAAGGGCGGGGGCGGGGCCCGGGGTGGCGCCTGCGGCGGGGGTGTCTGCCGCATGCAGGATGGTCGTCGGCGCTACCAGCATCAGCAATGCTGCGGCCAGCCGGGTCATCGGACCCGCCCTCATGCGACGAAGCCGTCCTTCCAGCGCCGCAGCCCGGCGAACACGGCGACGCGGTCCTGCGCGTCGAACCCCCCATGCCGCGCGACCGCCTCGCGGACGGCAGCGGTGTGGGTACGCAGGAAAGGATTGGCGTCGAGTTCGCTCGCAAGAGCGACGGGCAGGGTAGGGCGCGAGGCGCTGCGCATGTCGAGAATCTCCTGTTCGCGGCGCCGGAGCGCTGCGTTGTCCGGGTCCACCGTCCGCGCGAAGGCGGCGTTGGCGCGGCTGTACTCATGGCCGCAGCAGACCAGTGTATCGGGTGGCAGGGCCGCGAGGCGGTCCAGCGAAGCCAGCATCTGGGCCGGCGTACCTTCGAACATACGCCCACAGCCGAGGCTGAACAGGGTGTCCCCGCTGAACAGATGACCGTGCCCGTGAAACGCGATGTGGCTGCGGGTATGCCCGGGGACCTCGATCACTTCGAAGCGCCAGTCGCCCACCGGAACGGTGCTTGCGGCCCCGATCCGCGCGGTGGCGTGGGGAATCCGTGGATCGTCGGGGGCGTACACGGGAAGGCCGGGCCAGCGCGCCAACAGGGCGGGCACGCCGCCGATATGGTCGGCGTGGTGGTGGGTCAGCAGCACGGCCAGCGGCGTCAGGCCCGCATCGGCGGCGCCCAGCACCGGCCCCGCGTCCCCCGGGTCCACGATGACAGCCCGGCCCGAGTCGTCGGCCAGGGTCCAGATGTAGTTGTCGTCGAAGGCGGGCAGCGGCTGCACTCGCATCGTTACGGACTCCGTGATCGGCGTGGCGCGGCGCAGAGGACTGCGGGACAGGGCGGAGCGCCAGCGCGTTCGCGACCCGGGTTGGGCTCGCGTGTCCGCCCGCAGCGCCGGTGAGACCGCGGCGCCGGGGTCGCGCAGGTCCCGGAGCCCTTACAATCGGGACCATGCCCGTGATCACTCCGGCCGGTCAACCCGGCAGCGCCAGCAACTGGTTCGAAACGGCGGCCGGCCGCGCGGTGCTCGACAGCGAACGCGTGCTGGTCAGCGAGGTCCTGGCATCGCACCCGGGCCTGCCCTGGCTGTGGCTCGCGCCGGCGGCCCCGGCGACGTCGGCATCCGGACGCGGGCTGTGCCTGGTCCGCGGCGGCGACACCCTGCGTGGCGCGGTCCGGTGCGGCACGCCGCTGCCGCTGCCCAGCGAAGCGTTCGGCGCCGTGGTGCTGCAGCACGTGATCGGCGGACGCGAGGACGGGCTGGGCCTGCTCGAGGAGGCCGCGCGCGTCCTGTCGCCCGGGGGCCGTCTGTGGCTGCTGGTGCTCAACCCGCTGACCCCGTACCGCTGGCGCTGGCGCGGCACCGGCATCGCCAGCGCCGAGCCCTTGACCTGGAGACGGCGGATGCGTGAAGCGGGCCTCGCGCCGGATGCGGTGTCGAGCGGACTCGGCCCGAGTTGGCGGATCGAGCCGGTGAGCGGGGTCCAGAACGGCCCGGGTCTACGGGCCGCTTATGCCCTGTGCGGGCAGAAACGTCATCTGCCCCTGACACCCACGCGCAGTCTGCGCCCGCTCGCCCTGCCAGCTGGCGCGGCAGCTGGCTGATACCCATATTCCGGAAACAGTGATGAAGTCGATCGAGATCTATACCGATGGCGCATGCCTCGGCAACCCGGGCCCTGGCGGCTGGGGGGCCCTGTTGCGCTACAAGAACATCGAGCGCGAGCTCTCGGGCGGCGAGCCGCTGACCACCAACAACCGCATGGAACTGATGGGCGCGATCGCCGCGCTGGAAGCGCTGAGCGAGCCGTGCGAGATCGTGCTGCACACCGATTCCCAGTACGTGCGCCAGGGCATCACCGAATGGCTGCGCAACTGGGTGCGGCGCGGCTGGAAGACGGCCGGCGGCGGCGCGGTCAAGAACCAGGATCTGTGGCAGCGCCTGCAGATCGCCTGCGAGCGCCACCGGATCGACTGGCAGTGGGTGAAGGGTCACTCGGGGCATCCCGAGAACGAGCGCGTCGACGCGCTCGCCAGCGCCGCCGCGCGCGCCCAGCGCACCGCAGCGGCCTGATGGAGACACCGATGCGCCAGATCGTCCTCGATACCGAAACCACCGGCCTGGAGTGGAAGAAGGGCAACCGCGTCGTCGAGATCGGTTGCGTGGAGCTGGTCGAGCGTCGGCCGACCGGCCGCACCTATCACCAGTACATCAAGCCGGACCGCGATTTCGAGCAGGGCGCGGCCGAGGTGACCGGACTGAGCCTGGAATTCCTGGCCGACAAGCCGGTTTTCGCCGAGATCGCAGACGCCTTCCTCGAGTTCATCGACGGCGCGGAGCTGGTGATCCACAACGCTGCCTTCGACGTGGGCTTCCTCGACAACGAGCTCGCGCTGCTCGGCCCGGCCTACGGCAGCCTGCGGCAGCGGGTGACGGTGGAAGACTCCCTGCTGCTTGCCCGCCAGCGCTATCCGGGCCAGCGCAATTCGCTCGACGCGCTGTGCAAGCGGCTGGGCGTCGACAACGCACACCGCCAGCTGCATGGCGCGCTGCTCGATGCGCAGCTGCTGGCCGAGGTTTATCTGGCCCTGACCGCGGGCCAGCACGAGATCGGCTTCGGCAGCGGGTCCGAGCCCGAGCCCGATACGCACCACGTGGTGCTGGCCCGGCCGATGGGCGCGCGTCCGCCGCTACGTGTTCCGGCCGACGATCTCGCCGCGCACGCGGCGCGGGTCGAGGCGATCCGCAGGAAAGCGGGCGTCAGCCTGTGGGCGCCTGCGCCTGCGCCCGCGGCCGAGACCGAGGCCGCCTGAGGCAAAAGCGCCGGCCCTCAGTGCCGGCGGATCAGGATCACCGTGACGTTGTCGGAACCGCCGCCATCAAGTGCGGCGGCGACCAGTCCGTCCACGCATTCCTGCGCGCTGCACTCGGCGTGCGCCAGGACTCGCGAGATGCCCCGGTCGTCGACCTCCTCGGTGAGGCCGTCGCTGCACAGCAGAAGCTGCGTGCCGGGGTTCAGTTCGCCCGACAGCGTCTCCACGTTGAGCATCTGCGGATCGGTGACCCCCAGGGCCTGGGTGACCACGTTGCGATGGGGGTGGCTGCGCGCCTGATCGACGGTGATCGCACCCTGCGCGATGAGCTCCTGCACGTAGCTGTGATCCTGCGAGAGCTGGGTGAGCTTGCCGTCCCGCCACAGATAGACGCGGCTGTCACCGACCCACGCCACCTCGAAACGATTGCCGGTCACGCGGGCGGCGACCACCGTCGTGCCCATCGGCAGGCTGTCGCCACGCCGGCGCGACGCGCGGATGATCTCCTCGTCGGCGATGCGGATCGCCTGGGACAGGGAAGTGCCCTGGCGGATTTCGCGGACGATGGTCTCGCGCGCGAGCGCACTGGCGACTTCACCATATTCGTGTCCGCCCATGCCGTCGGCGACCAGCCAGAGCGCCAGCTCGCTGTCGCCGTAATAGGTGTCTTCGTTGAGATCCCGGCGCAGACCCGCGTGCGTCAGATGGCCGAACTCGATCATGCGTCGTCCCTGTACGGAAAAAGCTGGTGGAGGTCGCAGCGGCGGTACGGCCCGCCGGAGGCACGGCCGGTGCGACGCGAAAACGGGCGTCGCACGGGGGGGGCGGCCGGAAACGATGACGGCACATCCGATCACGTGACCACGGACTGCCGGCAGCATAGGCCAAGCGCGGCCGATGCGCTGCAGCGTCGCAGCGCTGCGACGCGTCCCGCTGGCCTTTGCCAAGAATCCGGCGCAAATGCCCGCCGATCTGCGCCCGAAACGCAAAACGCCCCTTGCGGGGCGCTGTGCGAATCTTGGCGGAGAGGGGGGGATTCGAACCCCCGAGGCGCTATAAACGCCTGCCTGATTTCGAGTCAGGTACATTCAACCGCTCTGCCACCTCTCCTGCGGTCCCGTGCGCCATGCGGCGTCCGGGGGCGCAATCATACGGGCGCGCCGTGCGGCCGACAAGCGCGGCGTTACACTGGACGGCCTGTCCGTGTCGCGGGTGCCGCCGATGTCCGAAATTTCAGTCCCTGTCTCCTATGGCGAGCTCCTGGACAAGATCTCGATCCTGCAGATCAAGTCCGAGCGGATGGAGGATCCGGTCAAGCTGGCCAACGTCCGCAACGAACTCTCCGCGCTGGAGCAGGCGTGGATGGCCCACCCCGCGGCCGGCCACGACATCGGCCGCCTGCGCGCCGAGCTCAAGGCCGTCAACGAGCGGCTGTGGGACATCGAGGACGCGGTGCGGGTCAAGGAGCGCGCCGGCGAGTTCGACGACGCCTTCGTGCAGCTCGCGCGCAGCGTGTACTTCGAGAACGACGAGCGTGCCCGCATCAAGAAGGCGATCAATCTGGCGCTGGGGTCGGCCTACGTCGAGGAAAAGTCCTATTCCGATTACCGCGGCGGGTCCGCCGCGTCCTGATTGCGCGTGGCCGGGCCCGCGCGACGCGCCTTGTGCTCGATGTATTCGTCCATGCGGCTGAGCAGTCTCCACCACTCGCTGCCGTCCTCGCGGAAGGTGCGCACGGCGCCGGCGCGCACCAGGATGCGGCGCAGCTCGTCGTCCTCGAAGCCGCCCAGGTGCTTGCGCAGCACTTCGAACGAACGGTCGGTGTAACCGCGATGGCCGAGGAAATGTCGGGCGGTGTCCTCGGCGGCGAACTCGGTCTTGTGTTCGGTGCGCAGGCGCTCGAGCTGCTGCGCGTGCAGCTGGCGGTTGAGCAGGAAGCTGACCCCGCCGCCGACGACCGCGCCGACGAGGGTGGCGAGCAGGCCGGCGAGCAGGGGATCCATCAACCCGTCTCCAGTTCAGCGCGCCGGCGTTCGAATGCGGCGATCGCGTCGTCCACCGTGACCAGGGACATCACATCGTCGAACTCGATCTTGGTGCCCCACTTGAGGTCCGCAGCCGGCTTGCCCAGATAGCGGCGCGCGGCATCGTCATAGCGGTCCACGCAGAAGCGGCGGTCCGAATACGGGCCGCTGCGCGCCGGATTGCTGGCCGCGTGCAGCCCCAGCACCTTGGTGCCCATCGCGTTGGCGATATGCATGGGCCCCGAATCCGGCGTGACCAGCAGCTGCGCGCGCGACAGCAAGGCCGGCAGCTGCTTGAGTGTGTCCTTGCCGACCAGATCGAGCGCCTCGTGGCGCATCGCCGCGAGGATCGCATCGGATGTCTGCCGTTCCAGCTCGCTGCGCCCTCCGCACAGCACCACGCGCCAGCCGGCGTCCGCGGCGTGGTCGGCGAGGGCGGCGTAACGATCGGGATACCAGTTGCGGCGCACGTGGCTCGAACACGGGGAGATCATCAGTACCGGGCGGCCATCGTCGGGCCACTGCGCGCGCGCCCAGTCGAACGCGTCCTGCGGAACCGGCATGTCCCAGACCACTTCGTTCTGGCGCAGTCCAAGCGGCTCGCAGAAGCTGCTGAGCGCATCGAGCACGTGGATGCCGGGGCGGTCGGGGATACGCTGGTTGATGAACAGGCCATGCAGATCCTTCGATCGCGCAGCATCGAAGCCGATCCGCTGCCGGGCCGGAATGAAGGCCGACAGCAGGTTCGCCCGCGCCGCGACCTGCATCTGCAGCAGGGCGTCGAACCGGCGCGCAGGCCCGAGGCGGGAGCGCAGCTCGCCGCGCACCGCGCGCATCCCGGCCAGTCCGCTCTTCTTGTCGTAGATCACGAAGTCCACGTCCGGCAGGCCGTCCAGCAGCCGGTGCTCTCCCTTGCCGATCACCCAGGTCAGCGCGACCTGGGGCCAGGCGGCCCGCAAGGTATGGATCAGCGGCAAGACATGGGTCACATCGCCGAGCGCGGACAGACGCAGCAGACAGATCGAGCGCGGCCCCCCGCGCGGCGACTCGACTGCGGCAGAGGGGGCGGAACCGGGCAGGGCAGTCGTCAAGGCTTGGTAGACTCGCTTCTATGAGCAGATTCGATCCCGCCGAGACTCTGACGCCGATTCCGGCCGGCGGCCGCGCGGGCGATCATGCGGGGGAATACGGCGCCATTCTGTTCGACGGCACGCAGCTGCGGCAAGCCGATCCGCGCTGGTTCGATCCTGCGCTGTGGGGCGAGCGGGCGCAGCGGGTCGACGGATCGGGACGCGGCGGCGCGTGGTTCATCGACGCCTCGCACGGCCCCTGTGTGCTGCGCCAGTACCTGCGCGGCGGCCTGGTGGGGCGCTTCAACCGCGAGCAGCACCTGTGGCGCGGGACCGGTCATGTGCGCAGCTTCGTCGAGTTCCGGCTGTTGCGCGAGCTGCTGCGGCGCGGCCTGCCGGTTCCGCAGCCGATCGCCGCGAGCTATCTGAGGCGCGGCCTGGGTTATCGGGCGTGGATCCTGATGGAGCGGCTGGCGGATGTGCGGTCGCTGGCCGATCACATGGCCGATTCGCCTGCTGATGCCCCGCTCGAGCAGACCGGGCGGCTGATCGCCCGGTTCCATCGGGTCGGCCTCGATCATGCCGATCTCAACGCCCACAACATTCTCTTCGACGGCGTCGGCAAGGGCTGGTTGATCGATTTCGACCGCGGGCGCCTGCGGATCCCCGAGACCCGTTGGCGCGAACGCAACCTCGCGAGGCTCAAGCGCTCGCTGCTGAAACTGCGCGGTGCCCGCGAAGTTTCCGCGGTGGAGGCGGATTTCGCGCGCCTGCGCCGGTCCTACGACGCGCTGTGGAGACGGGGCATCTGATGGTCGACCGGGAAGAGTGGGCCCTGCGTTTCCAGGGCGTCGGCAGTGCTTCCGCTGTCGCGTTGGGCTCGCCAATGGCCACGATCGAGCGCGATGGCGCACCGTGGCTGACGATCGACTGTGGCGCCGAAGGGCTGACCGCGTACCTGGGCCACTACGGCGAGGCGCCGCGCGCGCTGTTCGTCACCCACGTGCACCTCGACCATGTAGCAGGCTTCGAACGACTGTTCGTCGACGGATATTTCGATCCCGCGCGTCGCGGCCGCACCCCTGTCTACGTGCCCGCGTCGGTGGTGCCGCTGCTGCACCGGCGGGTCGGCGATTATCCGAACGTGCTGGCCGAAGGCGGCGCCAACTTCTGGGACGCATTCCGGCTGATCCCGGTCGGGGAGGCGTTCTGGCACGACGGCGTCCGCCTGGAGGTGTTCCCGGTGCGCCACCACTGGCCCGAGACCGCCTACGGCCTGCGCCTGCCGGGAAGCCTGACCTGGAGCGGCGATACACGCCCGATCCCGGAAATGCTTGCGCGTTTCGCCGATCGCAGCGAACTCATCGCGCACGACTGCGGCCTGCTCGGCAATCCCTCGCACAGCGGCATCGACGACCTCGAGCGCGAGTACGCGCCGGAGCTGCTCGCGCGCTGCGTGCTCTATCACTATGCGTCGGCGGCCGATGGCGAGGCGCTGGAGGCGCGCGGCCATCGCATCGCCCGGCCCGGCGCGCGTTTCGCGCTGTCTGCACCGCTGGTGCCGCAGCATCCGGCCCGATGAGCGCGCTCCCCCATCTGCCGCAGGCGCCACTCGATCGCCTGGGTCGGCCGCTCCACGATCTGCGCCTGTCGGTCATCGAAGCCTGCAACTTCCGCTGCGGCTACTGCATGCCGGCCGATCGCGTGCCCGACGACTACGGCTACGACCGCGCCGCTCGCCTGTCCTTCGACGAGATCGAAACGCTGGTGCGCGGCTTCGCCCGTCTCGGCATGCACAAGCTGCGCCTGACCGGCGGCGAGCCGCTGCTGCGAAAAGGGCTGCCGACGCTCGTCGAGCGCCTGGCGAAAATCCCGGGCATCGAGGATCTGGCGATGACCACCAACGCATCGCTGCTCGCGCGGCATGCGCAGGCGCTGCGGGATGCCGGTCTGCAGCGCCTGACGATCAGTCTCGATGCGCTCGATCCGGCGCTGTTCCGCGAACTGTCGGGCCGGCGCGGCGAGATCGACGACGTGCTCGATGGCGTCGCCGCCGCCGAGCGGGCCGGATTCGGCTCGATCAAGTTCAACTGCGTCGTGCAGCGCGGCGTCAACGACCACGAGGTCGAGCGCATGGCGGAGCACTTCCGCAACAGCGGTCACGTGCTGCGCTTCATCGAATACATGGATGTCGGTACCTGCAACGGCTGGGACCGTGCGCGGGTGGTGCCGTCGCGCGAACTGCATGCACGTATCCACGCGAGGTGGCCGCTGCGCGCACTGGACGCGAACTATCGCGGCGAAGTGGCGCAGCGCCACGCCTATGCCGACGGCGCTGGCGAGATCGGCTTCATCAGTTCGGTGACCGCGCCGTTCTGCGGCGATTGCCAGCGCGCCCGCGTATCCGCCGACGGCAGCCTGTATACCTGCCTGTTCTCGGGCGACGGGCAACCGATGCGCGGTTGGCTGGCCGAGGGCGAGGGCGCCTTCGCAGCGCGGCTGTCGGAGGCGTGGTCGCGTCGCACGGATCGTTACAGCGAGTTGCGCGGCAGCGCGCGCGGGTCGCGCAAGCCGGTCGAGATGTTTCTGGTCGGGGGCTGAGCCCGGCGCGCCGCCACGTGTCTCCCACGCAGCCTTGCTTCACCCTCGGCGCGCTACTCCGCCGAAAGAAAGCCCGATCGCCGAAGCTTTGCGCGGGACGGCGCTCTGGCTGACGGCCTCGCCGGAAGCGCACTGTCGGCAGGGCTTGTTGCAGCGTCCGGCGTGTCCCCGGGCGGGCGCGGTGTGTGCGCCGCGTCGCAGCCGGCGTCGTCTACGTCCTTCCGCAGCCACGCATGCTGGCAGTGTTGCGCGCGCCTGATGAAGCGGTTCGTGGCGGGATCTCCAGGGGGCGTCTGCTGTCGCGCCTTGGCGCATCAAGGGACGGCCGACAGCGGGGCCGGTACCATCTGGGCCTCCGCATTCGAGGCGCAGGCGCATGGCCCGCAGCACAACACCAGCGCGCACCGCGCTCACCCACATCGATGCCGAAGGACGCCCGACGATGGTCGACGTGTCCGGCAAGGCCACCACGGCGCGCGCCGCGAGCGCCGAGTGCCGGGTGCGGTTTCCGGCGGACATCGCCGCGCAGCTGCACGCCAATGGTCTGCGCAGCGCCAAGGGCGGCATCGTCGATACCGCGATCATCGCCGGCACGATGGCGGTCAAGCGCACCCACGAGCTGATTCCGTTCTGTCATCCGCTGCCGATCGATGGCGTGCGCATCGCGATCGACTGGCATGGCGAACGCGAATTGCGCATCGAATGCACCGTCAGGACGACGCATCGCACCGGCGTGGAGATGGAGGCGCTGACCGGCGCCACGATCGCCGCGCTGACGATCTACGACATGTGCAAGGCGCTTTCGCACGCGATCGTGCTCGGCCCGGCGAAGCTGGTGGGTAAACGCGGCGGCAAGCGCGATGTGGGCACGGTAGCGGGAGAGACGCGATGACCGAGGTACGCCTGCTGTACTTCGCCAGCCTGCGCGACGCCGCCGGACAGGGCGAGGAAGCCTGGTCCACCGACGCGCCCGACCTGCGTGCGCTCTATGCCGAACTGCAGGCGCGTCACGGCTTTCCGCTGTCGGTCGAACAGCTGCGCGTGGCGGTCGACGGCACCTTCGCGCGCTGGAGCGACGCGGTGCGTAGCGGCAGCGAGATCGCCTTCATTCCCCCGGTCAGCGGAGGCTGAAATGGACGAGCGTGATTTCTGGCTGGCTGATGCGCCGGTCGACCTGGCACTCCTGCGTCGTCGCGTGGAACACGAACGCGCGGGCGCGTTCGCAAGCTTCGAGGGCTGGGTACGCAACCACAACGAGGGCCGGCCCGTGCTGGGCCTGCGTTACGAGTCCTATGTCGCGCTGGCGCAAGCAGAGGGCGCGAAAGTCGTGGCCGAGGCCCGCGAGCGTTTCGCGCTGTGCGCTGCGGTGTGCGTGCACCGGATCGGCGATCTGGCGATCGGCGACATGGCGGTGTGGGTCGGCGTGAGCGCGCCGCACCGTGGCGCCGCCTTCGATGCCTGCCGCTACATCATCGACGAGATCAAGGATCGCGTGCCGATCTGGAAGCACGAGCGCTATGCCGATGGCGACGCGGGCTGGCTGCATCCCGAGCCGGTGCGGGGCGATCGGGCATGACGCGCGGCGCGCTGTTGGCCTTCGTGCTCGCCGCGCTGACGACGGGCGCGCAGGCGCAGCCCAGCCTGCTGGTGGGCAACAAATCCGCAGACACGGTCTGGGCCCTGGACCGGGCAAGCGGTGCGCGCATTGCCGAATACGCAACAGGGCCCGCGCCGCACGAGATCGCGGTGTCTGCCGATGGTCGATCCGCCGTGGTGACGACTTACGGCCACAAGAGCGCAAGCCACAGTCTGGCGGTGATCGATCTCGTCAGCGGCAGCACACGCACCATCGATCTCGGTGCTCACGGGCGCCCGCACGGGCTGCAATTGCTCGCCGACGGCACCGCGCTGGTCACCACCGAGGCCAGCGGGGCGCTGCTGCGCGTGGATGTAGGGCAGGGTGAGGTGATCGGTGTCGCCGATGTCGGCGAAGGCCTGGGCCACATGGTCGCGGTCTCCCGCGATGGCGCAGCGGCCTACGTCAGCAAGATCCGTGCGGGCACGGTGGTGCGGTTGGACCTGGCATCGATGCGCGCGACCACGGAGCGACGCGCGGGCGCCGGCGCCGAGGGCATCGCCGTGGCGCCCGATGGGCGCGTGTGGGTGACCAACCGCGCGGACGACACGGTGACCGTGCACCATCCCGACTCGCTGGAGTTGCTCGCCACGCTGCCGAGCAGTGGCTTCCCGATCCGCGTCGTGTTCACGCCGGATGGCCGCCATGCACTGGTCACCAATGCGACTGCGGCGACGTTGTCGGTGTTCGATGCCGCGACGCATGCCGCGGTGGCGACGGTCGCGCTCGCGCCACCGGACGCGGCGCTGCAGGACACCTTGCTCGGCAGCGGGCCTTTGCCGATCGGGGCGGTCGTCGATCCGCTGCAGCCGCGCGCCTATGTCGCGATCAGCGGCGCGGACCGGATTGCCGTCATCGATACCCGCGACTGGCGCGTACTCGCGTACTGGACGACAGGGCGCGAGCCGGATGCCCTGGCCGTCGTGCCCGGAGAGTCTCCGCGTGATCCGTGAGTTCGCGCTCTTCGCTGCGACGGTGCTGCTGACGGCGTGCGCGTCCTCGCCGCCGCCAGCGGTACTGCCGTCGCCCGCTCCACAGGGCGCTGTCGGTGCGTCGCTGATCCAGCCGGCCAGCGGGAGCCGGCGCATGGACCTCGCGCGCAATCGGCGCTTCATCCATCCCAACCTCGAGACGTCGACCTTGCCGGCTTATCCGGCGGACTTGCTGGCGTTGCGACTCGCGCCGGTGGTGGTCTGCGTCGATGCGGTGATCGATGTCGCCGGAATGGTGTCCGCCGCGAAGGTGCGCAGGGATGACGACTGCGCGCCGCCGGTCGGTCTCGATACCGCCGCCTTCGAAGCCTCGGCGCTGCAGGCGGTGCGCAGCTGGAGCTACGCGCCGGCGCTGTTATGCGAGGCGCCGCCGGACTTCGACGGCGACGACGCCTGTCAGGCGGACGACGCGGTGGAGACGCCAACCGCGGTGCGCCTGTCCTATGCGTTCCGCTTCAGCCAGCAGGCGGGTGCGCCGCAGGTGGAGCGAGTGGGCGGGCGATGAGTCGCGGCCGATAGGCGCCGCGCCGCGGGCCTGCTAAACTCCGCGTCCCGCTGAACCGGTGGGGTCGGGCCGATGCCCGACGTGTGTCTCCATGGTGGCCCCGTCGGCCCCTCGCGACGCTAGATCGAAAATCCCGCCAGGGCCGGAAGGCAGCAACGGTATCGGTCGATGCGGGTGCCGAGGTCAGTCGGCGGGGCCATCACCTTGTCTGCAGCCGTACTGCCATCGCATGCCTGTGTCCGCAAGGGCGCGCGTGGCAGACGTCCCTGTGCACCCGGGAATCGGCGCCCGGCGACGCGTGCCGCAGATCAACATGCTTCGGGCGCCGGGTGAAACCGATCCTGCAGGCGGTTCGCCCGTTCCGGCACAGTTGGGCACCACCTGTCACCGGGCCAACATCTGCCAGCTGCTGCGCTGCGCGCCCGACGGGTACCCCGCTGCTCGGTTGGGCGCAGGCCCGATTTCCGACCGCATCCACGCGGTGATTCTCTCGATGCGCTGTCGCCCGTACTGGCGATCGCAGCCGGCGGCGCGGCGCCGCTTCCTGCGCACGCTCACCCAGGCCCGCGACTGTGGCGGATCAGCGTGAGCCGGACGGCCCCGGGGTGGAAACATCCATGACCGGTCGGTGAGCGCCGGTTGCGAGGAAAGGTCTTGCCGCGCCCGGTCTCGTTCCTCGAGGAGACCGGCCTCCAATTGCTTTTCAGGGGGGCGCTACCCGATAGCAAGATCAGCAAGATCCCAGCAAGATTGGAGACGCGCGCATCCCGGATGGCCGGCGAGAATCCATTCCCGATATGTGGATCAGCGAGGCAGGAAATCATCAAACCGATATGGCGCCCGTGGTGACGGTTTCCTGTCCATCCAGGGCCACCAGGCACGGGGTGCCCGCGTGGCCGGTGCGGAACAGACCGATTCGTCACTCGGGTTCTGACCGTCGTGGATGACGAGTAGTATCCGATGCACAGGATTACGACTCCCCTAAACCATCCTTTACCGAACATTCTGCCGGCCAGGTCGCCCAGCTAAGGATATGGGTAGACCACAGCAACCAATGGCCCGGCCCTCTCTGCGGTGAATCGATCGGCTGCGTTGCGAAACATGCCCGATCCGCTCGCCGCGGCCCAGGGAGAAACACCATGTCTGCCCACCCGTCGTTCAATCACTGGTTCGCCCAGGGGCAACAGGCCACCTACGTGCGCACGCACAAGTCGCCAGGGGGGATCCTGCAGCTGCTTGAAATGGAACGGCCCGGCGGAGATATGTCCCGCCCGGCGCTGCCGGAGCTCGTGCTGTCCCAGGACCTGCTCGGTGGCAGTCGCGTCCACGGCGACTCGGGAGGCGGGCGCTTCGATGTGGTGAGCGAGAAGGGCGCTTTCTATCTTTCGGCCCCCGACGTGGTCAATACGATCACGATCGACGTCAGGCATCGGACCCGTGCCCTGGCGTTTCCAGCGGCCCAGTGGCAGGGCGTGCTCGACGAAGCGGTCGACGGCCGGTTTTCAATGGAATGCCTTCGACTTTACCGGGGAATGTTCCATTCGCCGGCAATGCGATCAGCGCTTCGGAGTCTGTGGATCTTGTGCGAGGAAGAAGGTGCGCCGTCCCGTCTGCTGGTGCGGGCCGCAGGTTGCGAAATCCTCGCCGAGATATGCCGGCTCGGGGGTACGCCATTCACTCCGGCGAAGGGCGGCCTTGCGACGGGAGCGCAGCGGCGTTGTGTGGACCTCATGCACGCGCGGCTGTCGGAGGACATCAGTCTGGACGAGCTTGCAGCGGAGGCGCAGCTCTCGCCGTTTCATTTCGCACGGATGTTCAAGCAGAGCGTCGGTGTTCCGCCCCGGGCCTATCTGACCCGGCTGAGGATGGAGCGGGCCTGCGAACTGCTCGAAGGGACCGAGCTGTCCGTCACCGAGATCGCCCTCGAGGTGGGTTACTCGTCCAACCAGGTCCTTGCTCGGATTTTCCGCAAACACCAGCAGATGAGCCCGTCCGACTATCGACGGATCGTTCGCGACCCGGAGTCCTCGGGCGCCAGCGATTGGGCATGAGCGGCGCTGAGTCCCGGTGTCGGGTTTCGAGTGCGGGCGATTGATCGCGTAAGAGCAAGCGTCGCGCGGTTTCCGGCCAGGCGCAGCAGCTGGCCCGACGTCCTCCTGAGGACAGGGGAGGGGGCGCCCGCGAGTTGCTGGACCCCCGGCTACCCGATCAACGCTTCTGTCGGAGCAATTCCCATGTCTCGACCACGCAACGAAGGCGTATTGCGCTTCGTCTACCAGGAACCCGGGCCGCTACGAGTCAGGCCGCGCCCCGCGTTGGACAGGCGCGATGCATTGGTGGCTTCTTCCGTCGGACTTTCCAGAAACGCCCAGCCTTCCATTCCGCAACACTCCCGTACGGCGCGCGGCCAGGGAGGTGATGTCCCGACCACACGATATTCGCTTCGAGCCTCCGGTTTGCTCGGCCTCGTGCTCGTGCTCAGCATCTGCGCCGGCGTCGGTCTGCTGGCTGTCGGCGAGTCTTGGGGCCCCAGCGCGGTGGAATCCGCAGGAGCCGCAGCTCCACATGTGCAAGCCACTCCCGTCGACATGCCGATGCGGTCTACATCCACCACACGATCGACACAGGAACCGGGCGGCGTTCTGCAGCCGGCTGGACCGAGCGCAGATCAGCAGCTCCCGGCGCGGAGACTCAATCGACCACCAGGCAGGCGATACCAGGATGGACCTCAACGGTAAGCGCCCGCTCGCCACCGGCAGCTTCCGCGGCACCGGTGCCGCGATCGCGCAGGCTTTGCCAGTGAACGGTGCGGACGCCGCGATTGAGAGGATTCGAGCGCCGCTTCAAGCCCGGGCAAAGGCAAGCAGATCGGCGCTCACCACCTCGGGATGGGTAGCGAAAAAGCCGTGCGAAAGACCCGGATAGGTCTTCAGCGTGCCGTCGCTTACAAGATGGATTGCCTTGTAGGCCGAGTTTCTGATCGGGACGATCTGATCGTCCTCGCCGTGCAGAAACAGGACCGGAACGTTGATGGCCACGAGATCGTCGGTAAAGTCGGTCTCGGAGAAAGCCTTGATGCAGTCGTAGTGGGCTTTCGCGCCGCCAGCCATGCCTTGCCGCCACCAGTTGTCGACCAGGCCCTGGCTGACCTCCGCCTTCTCCCGGTTGAAGCCATAAAACGGGCCGCTGGGAATGTCCCTGTAGAACTGCGCACGGTTCCGGGCAAGTGCATCGCGGAACCCGTCGAAGACCTCCAGCGGAATTCCATCCGGGTTTTTGTCCGATTTGACCATCACCGGCGGGACGGCTCCGATCAGCACCACCTTCGCGACGCGGCCGCGCTCGGCCCTGGCGGCATACCTTGCGACCTCGCCTCCCCCGGTCGAGTGGCCGACATGGACCACATCGTGGAGGTTCAAGGTGTTGACGATAGCCGCGACGTCCGCGGCGTAGGTGTCCATCTCGTTCCCGGCATCCGTCTGGTCGGATCGGCCATGGCCCCGCCTGTCATGTGCGATCACGCGATAGCCGCGCGACAGGAAGTACAGCATCTGACTGTCCCAGTCGTCGGCGCTCAGCGGCCAGCCATGGTGAAACATCACGGTCTGGGCGTCTTTCGGCCCCCAGTCCTTGTAGAAAAGCCTGGTTCCGTCCGGTGTGATGGTGATTGACATGGGAGGTTCTTCCGAGTGAGCGGGGATGGGTTCGAGTGCTGACCCTACAAGGCGCTTCGGCAGCGGATGGCGCTCAAGCTGCGGTCCGGTCACCGATCTTGCGCATAGGTCGGTGCCCTGTGCTCCCGGTTCAGAAGTTTTCGTGACCACCGCTTGGTGGCGGCGAGAAGCGCCTGGACGGCACATGGACGACGGTGGGTTCGCCGGCCAGGAACGGAGTGAGCGCAGCCATGAATCCGGCGTGCGCATCACTGGGTTCGAAGCCCTCCACATGTGCCGCCAGATCCCGCCAGTCGACTTCGAGCAGATACAGATCGTCCTGGTCCAGCGTGCGGACCAGGCGATGCTGCAGGTGGCCTTCCGCGCTCCGAAGCAAGGGCGCCACACCGTTGAAGGCCGTTTCGAACGCGCTGTTCGTGTGTTGGCGAATACGCAGCAACGCCAGTTCGGTGATCATTGCGCGCCCGCCACGTCGATGGCCACCTTGCCGCGCAGGCTGTGCCGCGCGCCATTCTCCAGCAGCTCATGGGCATCACCCATGCGCGCCAGCGGAAGCACCGCGCCGATCACCGGCTTCACCTGCCCACGCTCCACCAGACGGGTGAGCGCGTCGAGCTTGCCGCGGTTCTGGCGGGTGAAGACGAAGTGGTAGGCCGCGTTCTTCCCCCAGGCCTCGATCAAATTCTGCGGCGAGGCAATGTCCACCAGACTCACCACGCGGCCGAAGTCGGCGAGCGCCAGGGGGCTGCGGGTCAGCGTGTCGCCACCGATGGTGTCGAACACGACATTGACACCTTCGCCCTTGGTGATCTCCTGCACGGCATCCACATAATCCACCGAGGTGAAATCGATCGTCTCGTCCGCCCCGAGTTGCCGCACGAAGGCGTGATCCTTCGCTCGCGCGGTGGTGATCACCCGTGCGCCCATGGCCTTCGCCACCTGGATGGCCAGCGAGCCCACGCCGCCGGCTCCGCCGTGGATCAGGATGGTTTCGCCCATGGCCAGCTGGGCGCGGGTGACGAAGGCTTCCCATACCGTCCCCCCGGCCAGGGTCAGGCTGGCTGCTTCGAGGTGGCTGATGTTCTCCGGCTTGCGGCCCACGAGGTCGACGTCGGCCACATGCTGCTCGGCGTAGGAACCCCAGCCGCTGAAGATCTTCGGCGTGTAGTACACCGCGTCGCCCGGTCGGAATTCGGTCACGTCCGAGCCGATCTCCTCGATGACACCCGAGACGTCATGCCCGGTGATCGTCGGAAGCGACACATGCGCGGCGTAATCGCCGCGGCGAATCTGGTAGTCGAGCGGGTTCAGCGCCGTCGCATGCACGCGGACCCGCACCTGGCGCGGTCCAACGGCCGGCACGGCGACATCCCGCATTTCGAACGAATCGGCGGCATCGCCGAAACGGGTCAACACCATGGCCTTCATCGTCTGGCTCATCGGGGGTCCTTGAAGTAGCCACGTCGGTGGCGGTAGGCCATGCTCGCGTGCTCCTCGTTGTGCCGGTAGCTGGCGCCGGACTGAATCAGCTTCAAGCAAATCTTGAAGCTGCGGCGCTCATGCACGTGATTACTGCTCAAGTGATCGATGATTCGGCGATCATGGAGTGCAAGCCGGTTACCTCTCAGGCGGGAACATGGACTTTCGTGATCTGACTCTTTTCGTACGCGTCGCCCGTCTCGGCAGCATCAGCGCCGCTGCGCGCGACCTCGGGCTCACGCCCGCAGCGGCCAGCGCCCGCCTGGCATCGTTCGAAAAGGAGCTAGGTGCGCGGCTGGTGCACCGGACCACCCGACAGACGACGCTGACCGAGGACGGCAGCGCGCTGTTGCCGCATGCCGAGCATCTGTTGGATGCGGCCGCGACGGCCCGTGCGGTGCTGGGCCGGGAGCAGTTGTCGCCGCGTGGCGTGCTGCGGGTCGCGGCGCCGTCGTCGTTCGCGCGCTTGCACATCGTGCCCGCGCTGCCCGACTTCATGGCGCGCTACCCCGATCTCCGCCTCGACCTGCGGATCTCTGACAGCGTGGTGGATCTGGTCGAAGGCGCATTCGACGTCGCGGTGCGCTATGCAGACCTTGCGGATTCGTCGTTCGTGGCCAGGCGCCTCGCGCCGGATCGACGGGTGCTCGTGGCGTCGCCCGCTTACCTCGCCCGGCACGGCGCACCCGCATCCCCCGGTGATCTTGACCGGCATGCGTGTCTGGTGGTCGGGACACTCGATCTGTGGACGTTCCGCGATCCACACGGGGAGGTCATCGCGAAGCAGGTCGTGCCTGCCTTGCGCATCAACGATGGCACCGCGGTGCGCGATGCGGCTTCCGCGGGGCTCGGCATCGCACTGATGGCCACCTGGGTGGCGGCAGACGCACTGCGCAGCGGCGCGCTGGTGCCGGTACTCCGTGACTTTCCGCTGGTCTCGACGCAAACCCTCTGGGCGATCTACCCCAGCGCCCGCGAACTGGCGCCCAAGGTGCGGGTGTTCATCGACTGGCTGGTGGCGCAGTACGGTCCGCAGCCGCCGTGGGACCGGGAGCTACCGGTGTGATCGGCCCATCACTTGAGCGCGCGCGCCTGCGGCGAGCCATCGGGTGGTTCGATCGCCCGGGGTTCTACCCCGATTTCGCGGACACATCCATCAAGGCTCACACTGAGCAAAAGGAGTGTCTATGTCGAAGCGCAAGCGTTACAGCCCCGAGTACAAGCGAGAGCTGGTTGATCTGGTCCGGCGATCGAAGACGAGCTGCCGTCAGATCGGTCTGGAAGTGGGGGTCAATCCGAACATGCTCACCCGGTGGGTGCGCGAAGCCGAGGCCGAGGGCGGCAAGGCGTTCCCCGGCGGCGGCACACCCCGCGATGAAGACATCGCCAGGCTCAAACGCGAGCTGGCACGGGTGACGAAGGAGCGGGATTTTTTAAAAGACGCGGCAGCGTACTTCGCGAAGCAGTCACCGAACGGTACGCGGTGATTGAGCGCTGCCGCAGCCACTATTCCATCGGAATGATGATGTGCCGCTGCCTGGACGTGTCGACCAGTGGCTTCTACGGCTGGATCGGCCGCAAACCGGGGCCGAGGGCGCGCGCAAACGCGCATGTGCTTGAGCGTATCCGACAGTTTCACGAGGACAGCGGCAGCGTGATCGGCGCACTGCGCATGCACGAGGATCTGGTGGACGAGGGTGAACAGATCAGCCTCAATCGCGTCGCCAGGCTGATGGCGGGCGCCAATCTGCAGGGATGCCCAACGCAGGAAGCGTCGCTTCGGCGGCAAGCCGGGTGCACGCCCGGTGGGCATCGAGAACCGGCTCGATCGCGACTTCAATGCCAGCGAACCGGAGACCAAGTGGGTCACCGACATCACCGAGATCGCGACAGTGGAAGGCAAGCTGTACCTGTGCGTAGTGGTCGATCTCTACAGCAAGCTGGTGGTGGGCTGGTCGATGCATCACCGGCAGGACCGCCACATGGTCGTGCGTGCGGTGCAGATGGCGGTGTGGCAACGGCAGAGCAGCGCCGAAGTCACCCTGCATTCGGATCGCGGCGGCCAGTTCATCAGCGGCACCTACCAGAAGTTCATGGGCGGAAACGCATTGGTGAGCAGCATGAGCAAAGTGGGTCACTGCGCCGACAACGCCGCATGCGAAGGCTTCTTTGGATTGCTCAAGCGTGAGCGCGTACACCGCCGAGACTACCGAACCCGCGACGAGGCGCGTGCGGACTTGTTTGATTACCTCGAGCGGTTCCACAACCCGCGCATGCGCCGTAGAGTAGCCCGCCGTGACCGGGCGTTTTCAGCCTTAATCAAACCGTCCGCGGGAACGGGGTAGACCCTCGAGTGCTGACCCTACAAGGCGCTCCTGCAGCGGATGGCGCTCAGCTGCGGTCCGGTTACCGATCTTGCGCATAGGTCCGTGCATTGTGCTCCCGGTTCAGAAGTTATCGTGACTACCTCCTGTGAAGCGCTGAGGAGCGCCTGAGGCGGGAAACGGGAGCCGGGAGAGCGGAGGGCGGCGGGTCGCCTCCCAGGAGTGGGCGGGTACCATGCACCTCGCGTGCGCATCGCCGGTCTCGAAGCCGGCCACGTCTGGCCGGGAGCCGATTAGGGGGGCGGATTCGATCTCGGGGCGTGTTCTGGGGAAGAGGGGGTTGGCCAGTGCGAAGTCGCGCGTATGCAGCCGCTGAATGCGCGATATGCAGGGGCAGGTGCGCTGAGGCCGGGCTGATGCAACGCACGGATGTACTTCCCCTGACGCACTGCTTTTGGAGTGAGCAGGCGGTGTAGTGAGGCGTGCGCCTCTGGCTCGAGCTCGCATTCAGAAAAAAAGTGATGAAAAGTCTCCGGGGCGTGATGGGAATGTGATGCTTTTTACGGTTTAAGAGGGACAGGGGGACGTCCGTTCCATCCACGAAGGGATCCAAGTGAAGCAGCTGCTCATCTACGAACGTCCGGTTCAGCTGAACCGGGTGACTCATCGCCACCATCGGGTGGTCGCTACGCCCGGCGATTTCAGCTTCGCCGCCGAACTCAATTCCGTACCACTGGCCTGCGTGGAGTTCACCCCGGTTACGCGCGAGTATCCGATTCTCTTCGCCGGCAACAGCGTCGATGCGGTGGTGCCGGCGGCCCTGCTGGGTCTGCGCAGCCAACAGAATCTGATGATCGACGACGGGGGTCGCTGGGTCGAAGGCGCCTATGTGCCGGCCTTCCTGCGCCGCTATCCCTTCGTGCTTGCCGAGCGTGATGACGGGGAGAGCGAGTTCACTGTGTGCCTGGATGAGACCCACATCTGCGAGGGCGGCGAGGCGGGTATGCCACTGTTCGACGAAGAGGGCCAGGACAGTCCTCTGTTGAGCAATGCGCTGAACTTCCTGCAGGAATACCAGGTCCATCTGGCTCGCACACGCGAGTTCAGCGCCACTCTGGCCAGCCACGAACTGCTGGTTTCGCGCCAGGTGAACGTCCAGACCGCGGGCGGGGAGGCGTTCTCGCTGGATGGCTTCTTCGTTGTCGACGAGGAGAAGCTGCGCGGACTCAAGGGCAAAGCGCTGCAGGAGCTGGCACGTTCCGGCGACCTGGGGTTGATCTACGCGCATCTGCTGTCGCTGGGCAATGTGGACCTGCTGGTCCGCGCGCTGGACAGCCGGTCGGCCACCGCCGCCACCCACTGACCCCGAACGCTTTCCATCATTGAGAACGGCAAGGCCTGCGCCTTGCCGCCGATCTTTCGCAGCCTGCGCCTGTTGCCGCCGGTCGCACCCCGGAGCCTGTCATGAATCGTCGCGACCCTTCGTCCCGTCTGCCCTCTTCCATGCTGGTTGCGCCCGGCGGGCGTCGACTGCGTGTCGCCGGCCTGTCCATGGCGATCGGCTCCGCGCTCGGTCTGACCCTCTCCGGACAGGTTGCGGCCGGCGACGCGGGGAGTTCGATCACCACCGACGGTCGCACCGGCACCACGGTGAACCGCGTCGGCGCCGACCCGCACTGGCAGGTGAACACGACGACGGTCAAGGGCCGGCATGGGCAGGAGGTCGCCTTCAATTCGTTCCGCCAGTTCGGCATCGAGGCCGGACAGACGGTCGACCTGGTGTTGCCCACGCACAACCAGGAACAGGTGCGCAATCTCGTCAATCTTGTCAACGACGCGCGCGCCTACATCAACGGCAACCTCAACAGTGTGCTGGAAGCGAGCGGCGAGGTCGGCGGCAAGGTGTTCTTCGTCGCCCCTGACGGCCTGCTGGTGGGAAGCACAGGCGTGCTCAACGTCGGCTCGCTGTCGGTGGCCACGGCCAACCGCAGCACGATGGACGACATCCTCGGCGCGGGTGACAGCCTCGACGGCCTGATGTACGGCACCCTCAAGCCCGAACAGCTCACCCGCTCGGGGACGGTGCAGCTCGACGGTACGGTCAACGCACAGAATGGCATCCGCGTGCAGGCGCGGGCAGTCGACGTGACGGGCACGCTGTTCGTGGCGGCCGGTCCGCGCACCGCCGCCGACGATCTGCTCACCGTCGATGCCGCGGTCAACACCGGCGCCGGCCAGGCGCTGGCCCTGGTCAACGATGGTGGGCGGATCCAGCTGCGCGCCGCCGCGATCTCCGACACCGGCCTGGGCGTGCGTAGTGCCGAGGCGACGGTCACCGTGAGGGGCAATGCCCAGCTGACGGCAGACGACATCGAGTTGACCGCGAATGCGGTGATCGATTCCGGCTACGACAAGGATGGGGCGGTGTTCGACGAGCTGAAGGCCGATCTGGTCAACAGCGTCACCGATAGCGCGAACCTGGTCGATCTGGGCGATGCCCTGGTGAATCTGGGCGCGGACAAGATCCTCGGCGAGCAGATCTCATTCCTGCACGGCACCACCACCGCGCGAGTGGAGGTCAAGGACGCGGCGACGCTGGACGCGCGCAACGACGTGACGCTGCACGCGAGCACGCGCCAGCGGATCGACAACTCGGCTGCCGGTAAAGCCTACGAGGACGGTGAGTTCGTGCGGGATGCGGACGGCAAGCCGATGCTCGATGCCGACGGCAACGCCATCCCCAAGCAGCACAAGCTCAGCCTGGGCGCGGCCTACGCGCAGATCGACGCCACCAGTGAGGCCGTTGTGCGTTCCGGCGCCACGGTGCGCGCTGGCGGCGCCGTCGCGGTGAAGGCCGATGCCGATACCACGCTCAAGCTGGCGGCCGAGTCCTTCGCAGTGAACAACACGACCGCTGCGTTCACTGCGGCGATCAGCAACGTCAATGTCGATACCCGAGCGGTGATCGAGGCGGGCAGCGCGCCGTTGCAGGCGGGCAGCGTCAACGTGTCGGCGGTCAACACGACATCTCTGGACACCTCGGCCATTGCGCGTACCGACCAGAATGGCGCCGTGGGGCTGGCGGCCGCGATCAGCCTTCAGGACATCCAGGCGCAGGCGCAGTTGGACCGCGATACGGTCACGCGTAGCGGCGACGTGACCGTGCAGGCGGCCAATGTCACCACCCGCAACCGGACCAGCACATTGATTGCGGCGCCCGAAAGCGACCCGGCGCCGGGGCAGGAGCAGGTGGAGGCGATCAGCAGAGGCAGCGACGGACTGATGGGCGCCGCGCAGTCGCTGGTCGGCGCCGGTATCGGCTCGGCCCTGTCCAAGCTCGGTCAGAGCGACGACGCCACCCCGCCGCCGCCCACCCAACCTACGAAGGCGGCGCCGTTCCGCTTGGGTGGCGCGATCAGCGTCGTCCATGGCGACCACGCCGCTTCTGCCGGGATCGGCGCGCTAACCACGGTCGATAGCGCAGGCGCCATCGTCGTCGACAGCCAGGTCATCGACGCCCAGATCGGCAATCACGCGATGAGCAACGTGCTGGCCAAGGGCAAGGGTGCCGACGGCTCGGCGTTCTCGCTCTCGGGCGCGGTCAACATCGCCAATCTGACCCACGAGGCGCAGACCCTGGTGGGCAGCGCCGCCGAATTGACCGCGCAGCGCATCGGCCTGTCGTCCGATGTGCGGCTGCCGCGCGACTTCAGCGCGCTTACCGGCGCGGTGCCGGATTTCAGCAGCTTCGACGCATTCAAGACGTCCATCTCCGCCGCCAAGGATCTGGTCACCGATCCGTCCGATCTGTTCGCCTCCTATGCGGCGGCGCGAGGATCGGCCGAGGAGGTGGGGATCGGCGGTGCGGTGAGCTGGTTCAAGGCCAGCAACCGCGCGCGCACCGATGTGGCCAGCGGCGCGTCCCTGGCCACCCGTGACACCAGCGGCGCGGCCTGGACCGCGGTATTGGACGGTGTGGATCATGCCGGCGACCTCCGAAGCCGCAGCTTCGATGCCGCCGCCGCACTGCGAGCCACAACCGATGTGACCGCGCTGCACGCCGCCGGCGATCTGGCGCTGAAGAACCTCAAGGACAGCAACGTCGGCAAGGGCGGCGCGGCTCTGGGCGGCAGCGTCGGCTACATCGATTACGAGAACACCGCCGCGGCGATCATCAACGACAGCGTGACTGTCGAGACCGGAGCGGGCGCGCTGCAGGTGGAGGCGATCAACCGCGAGACTGTCGTCGCGCTGGCCCTGCAGTCCGGACAGGGTGGCAGCATCGGCGTCAGTGGCACCGCGACCGCGCTCGATCTGGACAGCACCACGCTGGCCGGCATCAGCAATCGTGCTGACATCCGTGCCGGCAATGTCGGCATCCGCGCCGAGGAAGACCTGTTCGTGTGGTCGGTGGCCGGTGCCGTGGCAATGAGCGACAGCGTGTCCGTCGGCGCCAGCGTTGCCTACCAGCAGATGGACACCGATACCCGCGCCTTCGTCGGCTTGGTGCCCGACGAGTTCGCCACGGGTGACCGCAGTGCCGCCGGCGGGGCGATCACCACGGGCGCACTGGCCGTCAACGCCACCAGCGTAGGTCTCGCCGGTGCGGTCGCGGCCGCCGGCGCGGTCGCCAAGAGCAGCTCCGAGCAGCTCCAGCAGCAACAGGCGGCTCTGGCCCAGCAGCAGAACGCGGAGAACCCCGGGTTCCTCGATTCCCTCAAGACGCGCGCGCTGGGGAAGGTGAACGCGCTGGAAGATATGGCCAGTAAGGCCGACAGCAGCGGCACCGCCGGCCTCACCGAATACTTCGACAAGGCGAAGGGAATGCTCGGTTCGGGCAGCGGCGATGCTGGGCAGGGCGCGCAAACGCCGCAGCCCAAGTTCGGGATCGCGGTCTCCGGCAGCGCGACGGTCAACCGCTCACGGCAGAACACCCGGGCCGACATCGACTCGGCGGTGATTCGCGATGGCAGCGGTGACGGTGTCGAGCTCGACATCGCAGCGCTCAACCGCAGCCTGCTGGTCAGCGTCAGCGGTGCCTTGTCGGTGGCAGCGGCGGGCTCCGACAACAATCAGGGCAGCGCATCGCTCGCCGGTGGCGTCGCCTACGGCGACATCCGCAATACCACGATCGCCGAGCTGCGCGGGAGCCACGTCGAGGACGCAGGCGATGTGCGCGTGAGCGCGCGCAACGAGAGCGAACAGGTCAACGTTGGCCTGAGCGTGGGCGTCAACGCCTCGAGCGACCAGAGCACCGCCGGCGCCGGTGCGATCTCCGCCACGGTGGCGATGTCGAAGAACGCCACCCGTGCCGGCATCCACGGCGGCAGCCTCACCGGCCTGGCTGGCGCGGGCGGAGATGTCGATGTGACCGCGGTCAACGAGTCGAAGATTGCCAACGGCGGCGGTGCACTCTATTTCGGTGGCAAGGCCGGCCTGGGCGCGGCGGTGACCTACGCGGAGGTGGGCGACGACACCCGGGCCACGATCAGCGGCACGCATATCGATGCGGTGGAGGACGTGCGCGTGCGTGCGGCGGATGCTTCGCGCATCGTGGCGGCCGCTGCCAGCGGCGGCGCGTCGACACGCAATGACGGCGTGGCCATTGCCGGTTCGGTGCTGGTGAATCGGATTGCCAACCAGACCGTGGCGAGCATCGACGGCGGCACGGTCATCGACGCCGCCGGCGATGTGGAGGCTTTTGCCGGTACTGCCCGCATCGAGGACGTGCGCGCGCAGGGCGACGGCTGCGACTCGCGCTTCTCGGTCGACTACTGCGGCACCAGCGTCGGCGCCATCGAGGTCGACGCCAACGCCGACACCGCCAGCAGCGAAGACACCGGGGTCGATGCGGCCGGCCGCAACGACGCCCGCAGCTCGATTATCGCCGTGGCGGGCATGGTCCAAGTCGGTGGCAACAACGCTGGCGTGGCATTCGCCTACAACACCATCGAGAACGCCCACGTGGTGTCGGTGAACGACGCCGCGATCAACGCACGCCGCATCGCGCTGACCGCCGCCGACAGTGCTGACATTCTGGCCGTGAGCGCCGGTATCGGCGGCAGCACCGGCAACTTCACCGGTGTGGGCAGTGCGTCCTACAACGCCATCGGCAACACCACCGCGGTGTTGGTCGGACGCAGTCTGGTGGACGCCCAAGGCTTTGCGCCGCGCGCTGGTGCCCAGCTCACCGCGGACAGCATCCGCCTCGATGCCACCGATTCTGCATTTATCGGCTCGCTCGCGGGCGCCGCGACGCTGGGTTCCAAAGTGGCGGTGGGCGCCGCACTGACCATTAACGACATCGGCAACACCACTCTGGCCCTGGTCGACGCAGCTGATGTCGATGCCGGTGCTGGCGCGGTGCGCGTTGCGGCCTCCAACACCGCGGAGATCCTGTCCGGCGCGGTGGCCGCGGGCGCCGCCGGCAATGTCGCAGTCCAGGGTTCGGTGGGCTGGGGCAACATCTACAACCACGCCGAAGCGGCCTTGAGCGGCGGCACGTTGACTGCAGGCAGCCTGGGCGTGGATGCAGGCAACGACTCGAAGATCCACACCCTCGCCGGCGCGGTGGCCGGCGGCGGCACGGCGGCCATCGGCGCGGCGATCAACGTCGTCAGCATCGGCGACCAGACTCTGGCCGACGTCGACGGCACCGCGTTGGACATCTCCGGCGCACTGGACGTCACCGCGGCTTCGGCGGCGACCACCAAGACCCTGGCCATTGCGGGGGCGTTCGCGGGCACCGCCTCGATCGCCGCCAGCAACACGACCAACCTGCTCGACACCACCACCCAGGCCCGCTTGCACGATGTGCGCGGACATGGCGACGGCATCACGGGTCCGGTGACGGTTCGTGCCGAAACCACCGGCAAAAACTACTCGCTCGGCGGAGCGCTTTCCGGCGGTGGCACTGTCGGGGTCGGCGCGGCCAGCAGCGTGAACGACATCGGCGGGCGCACCACGGCGCTGGTCGAGAACGCTGCATTGGGCAATGCGACCACGCTCACCATCGACGCGAGCAACCGCAGCCTGGTGCGCACCGCCGCGGTATCGGGGGCGGGCGCAGGCACAGCGGCGGTATCGGGCAGCGTCACCACCAACCGGATCAGCTCCGACACTTTCGCCCATCTCGCCGACAGCACGCTCGCCAACGAGCAGGCCGATGTCGTGGTGCGCGCACGCGACGCACGTGACATCGACTCGCTGGCCGGCGCCGGCGCGGTGGCCGGCAGCGTCGGTGTCGGCGCGGCCGTGGCCTACAACGACATCGGCGGCAGCACCGCGGCTGTGGTCGGCGGCAATGCACTCGAGCTCGATGTGCGCAATCTGCTGTTGCAGGCCGACGCAGCGGGTGCCGCCGGCAGCCCGGGCAATCGCATCCGTACCGTGGCAGCTGGCCTGGGCGGGGGCGGTGCGGTGGGCGGCGCGGCCTCGGTGGCGGTGAACCGCATGCAGGGTACGGTCTCGGCGCGCATCGAAGACGGGGCCGCCATCCTCGCCAGCGACAACATCGGTGTGCTGGCCGCACAGGCTCAGCAGATCGATGTCTACGCCGGCAGCATTGGCGCGGGTGTTACGGCCGGTATCGGCCTGGGCACGGTGGTGAATCTGGTGGATGGCGTGACCGAGGCTTCCATCACCGGTGCCCGGACCCGGGTGACGGCGCTGGGTCTGGGTGATGCGTTGCGGGGTGTCGATAGCGGCGTACGCGGCAGTCCCAACACGCACAGCAACCGCCAGGACGCGACCAACCTGTCCTTCGATGCCGTCGATCTGTCGACCGGGCGTGTGGACGTGCATGGCCTGGCGGTCAACGCGTCGACACGGCAGCGGGTCAACACCCTCGGCGTCAGCGCTGCCATCGGCACCACGCCGATCGCCAGTGGCGCGGTGTCGGTCATGGCGGCGGTCAACGACATTGCGGGGCGCACGTCGGCGACGATTGAAGATGCGCAGATCAACCAGCATGGTCTGGGCGGTCAAGTCGATCCCGATGGGGAAAGCGACAGTCTCGCGGCGGCCGGGCAAAGCGTAGACCTGCGGGCCAGCCACCATGTGGCCTCGGCCAACTATGTGATGGGCATCGCCGCTAGTCCGGGCGTGTTCTCCGGCGCGGGCGCGTTGTCGACCAACCGCTTCGACAGTCGGGCGAGTGCCGGCATCGTGGGCGCGAAGGTCCGCGCGGCCGATGCGGTGACCGTCCAGGCGCAGTCCAGCCAGAACGCGCTGGCCCTCGTCGCGGGCGCCGCGGCCGGCCTGACCGGTGGCGCGGCCACCGGGGTGGTCAACCACTTCACAACCAATACCCGCGCACATGTGCTCGGCGGCGATCTCCAGGCCGGTGCGCTCCAGGTCGCGGCCGCCAGTGACAACGCGGCATCCCTGGTGGGCGGCGCCGGCGCGCTGGGCGGGATCGCAGTTTCGGGAACCGCGCTGGTCAACATGGGGAGTTCGACGACCCTCGCCCAGGTGGGCGAGGCGGGGCGCAGCACTGCCATCGATGTGTCGCGTGAGGTCGACGTTCTCGCGCGCAGCCGTTCTGATTTCAACGGCGTCGCGATCAGCGGCGCGGGCGGCGGCGGCGCCGGCATCGCTGGCATGGCGCAAGTGCACCTGCTGGAGAACGACACCCGCGCCCTGGTCAGCCACGCGTCGATCGACGCCACCGACATCCATGTAAAGGCCCAGGACATCCTGGAGCTGTCCGCGTTCTCGGGCGCCCTGGGCGTGGGGATCGCAGGCGGCGGTTTCGGCGCCGGCGCCTCGGTGGCCATCCTCGGAAGCAGCGTGCGCGCCGACGTGGAGGACAGCCGTCTGGTGGCGGGCAACCACGTCGAGGTGGAAGCGCACTCCGACCGCGATGTGGACATGGTCACCCTGACCGGCGGCGTCGGCGCAAGCGTCGGCATCGGCGGCGCAGCGTCGTTGTTGCTGGCGGGTGTCGGTGGCATTGGAGACAGCGCCTCGGAACTCGGCGGCACCTTTGCCAGCCTCAAGCAGCTGGGCAGCGGCCAGAAGGTCGATGCGGCTGCGCTCGAAGGCACGCTCGGCGGACAGGGCGCCGCTACGCTCAACGACCGCGCGCAGCTGGACATCGGCAACCTCGCAGGTCGGGGCGACCTGGTCCGGGCCAGCATCACCCGCGGGAGCGTGCAGGCGCGTGATCTCGACGTCGTCGCAGAGACGCTGATGCGCAGCCAGCAGACCGTCGGCGGAGTCGGTGTCGGCGGTCTGGGTCTGGGCGGCGCGTTCGGGATGACGGGGCTGTACGGCAGTACCCAGGCCTTGCTGTCGGCCGACAGCGTGCGCGCCGGATCGGTCGACGTGCACGCAAGGGCAGGCGATGGCCTAGCGGGTCTCGCCGCGGGACTGGATGTCTACGCCGGTGGCGCTGGCCTCGTGGGGCTGGGCGCGGCGATTGGCACGGCCCGGCTGGAGCAGTCGGTCACCGCGGCAGTTGTGGGCGACCTGCAGGCAGGCAACCAGGGCCAGTCGCTCGATGTGCAGGCCAGCGACGCCAGCACGCTGGATGTCAATGCCACCGGTATGGCGGCCGGTGCGCTCGCGGCCGGTGCGGTGGTAGCCACGGCGGTGCGCGATACGGACGTGCAGGCCTGGCTGGCCGACAACAGCACGCTGACCGGCTTCGGCAACGTGACGTTCCGCGCCACGTCCACCGGCGGCGCGCACGCGCAGTCCCTGGGCGCAGCCGGCGGCGTACTGGCCGGCATGAGCGCCGCTGTTGCGCTGGCAGACGACAGCTCCGACGTGCAGGCATGGCTGGGCGAGCGCAGCCGCATCTCGGGTGTCGGCGGTGGTGTCCAGGTACATGCCGAGGCCACCCCCGATGTGTCCGCCCGGTCGGTCGGCGCAGTGGTCGCCGGTGGACTGGCTGTGGGTGCCGCCGTGGCCGAGGCCACGTCCAACGCCACGGTAGGTGCCCAGCTGGGCCGTGGCGTCGTGCTGTCGAACCGGGGTGCGCTGGACGTACTGGCCAGTGTCGACGGCGGCAGCGTGGCTGCTCACGCGACCGCTGGCGCCGGCGGTCTCTACCTCGCCGGTGCAGGTGCGTTCGCCACGGCCGCCAGCCACAACACGGTCGTGGCGGCGCTCCAGGACGATGTGGTGGTGCAGGGCGAAGCGTTCGTCCGTGACGGCGTGACCGACTACGCGCGCGCAGGCGCGGTCGATGTGCACGCGGTCAACAACAGCGCCCAGCGCGCCGAGGCGACCGGTCTGAGCGCGGCTGGCCTGCTCGCGGCAGGTGTGGTCAAGGCAGACACTGCGTCGGCCGCCACCACGGGTATGACGTTGGGTGAGGGCGCCGTGCTGTATGCGGGTATCACCAGGCTGTCCACCACGGGTCGCGACGACAATCTCGCAACGGCAACTGCCGGCACCGGTGGTGTACTGGCGGGCAACGCGGCGGTGGCAACCACACGTGCCACCAGCAATACCCGCTTGGCCATTGGCCGCGACGCTGTGCTGGACGTGGATCGCCTCGATGCGCATGTCGTGCACGACAGCCGCTACGGCGGCCGTGCCGACAGCACCAGCGCTGGCGTGCTTAACGCCAGTGGCGCGACGGTGGGGAACATCGCCGCTGCCGACGTCGTGCTGGAGATCGGTCGGGACGCGCAGATCGTGACCGGCGGAGATCTGACGCTGCATACCGACAACAACTACGCCAACCTGCTGGACGGGGAGCTGGCGGCAAGCGCTGCCGGGGGCGGCGTGCTGACCGGTAGCGCCTCGGAGGTCACCGCGCAGCTTGATGGCAGCAGCAGCATCGACATCGGGCAGGGCGCGCTGCTGCGCTCGGGCGTCGCGCCTGGCAATGGAGATGCCGGCGTGCTGGACATGGTCGCCAGCACGCGCGCCAGCACCGATGACCGCGCCGGTCTGACCACCGGAGGTGCAATCAACGTCGCCGTCGTCAAGGCGCGCACGGATGCCAGGTTTGTCAACCGGGTGGACATCGGCGAAGACGCGCGCCTGCAGAGCAACGCGATGCTCAACGTAGGGACCTATGCAGCCACCGATATCGGCGCAACCGCGCTGGTCAACACGTGGGGCGTACTCGCGGCGGTCGGCATTTCCGACGCCGACGTCGACCTGCACGTGGATCAGCAGGTCAATGTGGCCAGCGGTGCCAAGCTTGAATCGCTGCACAATGCCTTCGTTTCGGCGGGTCAGGACGGCATGAACGGCTGGACCTCGCGCCTGGGCGCGAACGCGGTCTCGCACGGCTACAGCCGCGGCCTGATCGCGGTGCCAGATTCGGCCGCTTCGTCCACCGTGGACAGCCGTGCCCATACTGCACTCGCGAGCGGCAGCGAACTGCTCAGCGGCGCATTCGTATCACTGGGCGCCTACGGCGAGAACGTCTTCCGCAATGCCGACGGCGCCGCCACCGGCTACCAGATCGGCTTCATCCCGGTCACCGAGCGTGACAGCGTCAGCCGCGGCGCGACCGAGGGGAACGTGCTGATCGACGGCCGTGTCGTGGCAGGGCGCTACAACGTGCTCGACATCGACATCGACAGCGACGGCGTGCTGACCAGCCGCGGTGGCCCCGGCGGCGACGTGCTGCCATTCCACACCGGTCGCGAGCTCAGCAGCGCACTCCAGGCACGGCTCAACGCGGCGGGCATTCACGACTTCGACGCGGTGGCCGGCAGCGCCCAGCACACGCGGACGATCGGCGATCTCTACGCCGCTGGCGGCGACGTGATCCTTTACGGCCGCAATATCAGCGGCAGTGGCTCGGTCACTGCCCAGGGCGCGCCGCGCATCACGATCACCAACCGCAGCACCGACAACCTGCTGCTGGCTGGCGACATCCTGGTGCCCGATTACAGTGGCGGCAACGTGTTGTTCACCGGCAACAGCAACCAGGCCGGTGGCGTGGGCGTCCACCAGAATCCGGGGCAGAGCAACGCGTTGGTCAGCGTCCGCAACGAGGCGGGAAGCGGCAAGGGCGCGATCGCTGCAGGCGGCCTGATTTCGGTGACCGGCGGCACCTTGGACATGTACAACGCCCTCGGGAACATCCAGAGCTGGGGCGAACAGCTGGCGGAAAGCGTCACCATCAACGCGCCCGAGGGCGAGGTCGGCTACAACCTCGGTTCAGCCAACTGGTACGGCAATCTCGTGAGCTCCCTGTGGGCGCAGCACTCGCTGGCCTCGAGGATCACCAACCCCGACGACGCTGCCGCCTACATTGCCAATGCGCAGTACGGCGCCGCGGCGGCCTCGGCGGGCATGAGCCTGACCGACTACCTGCTCTACGGCACCGGCAACTCCAGCAGCAACCGCAGCATCCTGGTCTACGGTGCCTGCCGTTACCGTGTCGGCGACAAGGACTGCACGGCCTCGGCGCTCGGCGGCCAGTACCACGACGGCGGCGTGGTGTCGCGCTACAGCCACAAGAACACCAACTATCTGCCCACGGTCAACAGCCGCAACCTGCGCAACCGGCTGACCTTGCAGCCCGACGATGTCACCAACGCCAGCTTGGGGAGGGTGCCCAGTACCGGTAGTGGCGTGAACGCCGGCAGCGGAATCAAGATCACCGCCAACCACATCGACGTCAACGTCGCGCTGAAGGCCGGTCGGCCGGTCGACTATTCGGCCGTCCTGGTCGAAAGCCAGGCGCTGCGGCTGTGGATCCAGGGCAAGGACGCGATGGCCGGCAAGGGCCTGTTCGACGTGCCTGCAGAGTTCATAGCCGCCGGCGCAGGCTCCACGCGCATCGCGCTCAAGTACGACTCGCTCAATCGGCAGTTCATCGTGCCCGACATCTCCGCAAATGGTGGGGGCTCGATCTATCTCGATGGCCGCATGGTCAGCACGTCCACGGTTGGCTCGCTGAATGTGGTCAGCGGCAAGGGTTCGGTGGTCATCGACAACGGCTTGGCGGATGTCGGCTTGCAGCTGGGCGACATCCTGGTCGGCAACGGTGCCCCGGGCCAGATCACCATCCGTGATCGGGAGCGTGGTATCGCATCCTGGTATCTGCGTGACAGCAGTGGCCAGGTTCGTGGCTACCAGAGTGGCAATGTCGATGCCGCGGACTGGAAGACACCGGGCGTGACCGCCCTGCAGGACGTGGGCGGCTACGACCCGCGTGCGGGCATGTATGCCCGCTGGACGCAGAACGCCCGGATCGCCCGAAATATCCATGTTGCCGCCAACGGCGTGGCGACAGCTGAAAACTGGCGCTGGGTGGATTCAAACGGGAACACGCTCTACAACGGGCAGCAGTGGTCGTCCTCGGGCGTGAGTTACGGTCATCAGGCCGATGGCGTCCCGCTGTTCGAGTCGCAGTTGACCGGAAGGTTCAGCAACTACTACGACTCGGGCGTTCACTACGGCTGCGAGAGCAAGAACCCGCGCGACTGCAACTACGGGTTCCCGGCTAATGACCAGTTCAACGAAAATGGCAGTTGGCGCACGCTCTGGTACCAGAGTGCGCCGCGCAGCGGCACGCTCACCGTCACCAATACCGCCAAGGCCGACAACCGTATCGGCATCAATTTCAGCGCAAATGATGCCGGCCTGCTGGACGTGGGGTCCGGGCAGACGATCCGCATCAACGGCGTGCTCAAGAACACCGATGGCCGCACGCTCCTGACCAGCCGTCATGGCAGCATCGTCAACGGTTCGAGTGATGCCAGGATTGTCACCAACCAGCTCACGCTCGACGCCGCCGGCAGCATCGGCAGCATCGTCGGCGCCCCGATCGGGGGGGCGTCCAATCCGCTGGCGGTGCAGATGGTGCCCTACACCGATGCCAACGGTGGCACGGTGGCCGCCGGCAACCTGGTGGCGCGCGCCGGGGGTGATGTCGCTCTGGACGTCGACTCGGCTGCCAAGGTGCTGATCAACGCCGGCACCGGCAGCACGCGAGGCGATGTCTGGCTGCGCGCCAAGTACGACATTGACGGTGCTGCGAGCGGACGCAGTGCATCCATCACCGGCGCCGACATCACATTGCACAGTGTCTACGGGGGAATCGGTGCGCTGTCGCGCCCCCTGGTCATCGACGCGGGTGAGCGCGTGCGCAGCGATGGACTGCTCGAGGGCGGGCAGGTGTGGGCACGCGCCACCGGTGACATTGCCCTGAGCGATATCGGTGGCGACTTCTGGGTGCGGCGTGTCGAATCCCTGGCGGGCGATGTCATGCTGGAAGCCCCGGCGGGATCGATCTACAGCGGCGCCCAGCGCGGCGCTTCGGACTTCCTGACCGAAAGCCAGCTGGCCAGCCTGCGCGACAACCTCAAGCTGTTCCAGGGCGGCGGCGCGCAGTCGATCCTCAGTTACCAGAGCCAGGTCGACGCCGGTTACGCCGAGTACTTCCAGCT
Organism: Luteimonas chenhongjianii; assembly: GCF_002327105.1. GTDB lineage: Bacteria > Pseudomonadota > Gammaproteobacteria > Xanthomonadales > Xanthomonadaceae > Luteimonas > Luteimonas chenhongjianii. Next base: position 1,718,878 of record NZ_CP023406.1, read on the forward strand.
CAAGGCCTTGGGGAACGTGGTTGATGGCCACTTCGTGGCCGGCAGCCGCGCGATCGAGCTGTTCCGGTCGATGGCGCAGGCCGAGCGCGGTAGCGCGCTGGATGATACCGGCGTGGCCGACTATCTGGCCGAGCGCTTCGAACGCCTGGGCACGGTGTTCACCGACGCGTTCGGCAAGGACTGGCAGCACGAATCGATGTTTGCTGCCTTCGATGCGCAATACCGCTACGACCTGGCCGACAGCAGCGCCGACAGCGTGTTGGTGGCTGCGCGCAAGGCCGCGCTGCGCGAAGGCATGACGGCCGAGTCGCAGTGGACCCAGGCCCAGCTCCGGAATGTGTTCAATGCCAATGCGCTGGAGCCGTCCACCGGCTCGGCGCTGGATGCCGAGCCGGTCATCAGTGGGCGCGATGTCACCCTGCGGGCCCGCGACGACCTCGGGCGCCTGGACAAGGACTACATCGTCAGTCTGGAAGATCTGGCCTCCGGAAATCTTGACGCCGACACCATGCTGGCGATGCGCCTGGCGACCACGCCGGGCGATGTGCAGATGCTTGATGGCGCCGGCAACGTGCTGACCGCCGAGCAAGTACGCAATGATGCCGTCGTGGACTCGCTGCGCGTCCGCAGCACGGCGCCGGTGGTGCTGGCCGCCACCGGTGAAGTGGAAGCCGAAGCGGGCTCGGATGCCTACGTGCACGGCAGCACATCGCTGGCCCTGCGCAGCTTCACCGCCGGCGGTGATGCGCGCATCGGCAGCGATGGCGACATCACCGATGCCGCGGGCAGCGGTGTGGGCGCGACGCTGGTCGTCGGTCGTGATCTGAGCCTGTCCGCATTGCGCAGCCTCATGGGCCACGATGGCCAGCCCTTGCGCGTACAGATCAATGGCCGACTGCTGCTGGCGAACGCGGGCGAGCATGTGCGTCTGGCCCAGCAGTCGGGCGACCTGCGTATCGGCATCGTCAACGCCAACCGGGATGTGGTGCTGGATGTCGAGGGCGGCAGCCTGTTGTCTTATCTGAAGGGTGTGGCCGCCCTGGCCGGTCGCGACATCGTCCTGAGCGTGCGCGACGACATCCGCGATGCCGACGGCAGTGCGCTGGCGCTGCGCATCGTGGCGGGAGGCCAGCTCGATGGCTCGGCCGGCGGCAGCGTTCGTCTGAGCAGCGATTTCGACCTGCCACTCGGCACGCTGACCACCGGTGGTGATCTGCAACTGCTCAGCAGTGCTGGCAGCGTCCGCGCAGCGCAGCTGCGCGCAGGCCGCGACCTCCAGGTCACCGGCTACAGCGGCGTCGCGCTGGACCGTGCCGAGGCCGGCCGGAGCGCCACCGTGAGCGCTCCGGTGGGCGACATCCGGATTGACGACCTGCGCGCCGCGTCGGCGACGCTTAATGCCGGAGGCGCGCTGCAACTGGGCGACGCTGCGATCGACGACGTGTTGCGGATCCTGTCGATCCAGGGCACCTCGCTGGCCGCCGGTGCGGCGGTCCATGCTGGCGACCGCGTCGAAGTGGACGCAGCCGGCTTCGACATGGGCACCGGCAGCCGGCTCAGCGCCGGCCGTGTGGTGGATGTGCGCTCCACGAGCGACATCCGCCTGGGTCAACTGGCGGTGACCGGCAATGCGCCGGACAACACCGTGATGCTGCATGCGGACGGACGCATCGAGTCGAACGGCGATGTCGCAGTCAATGTGTCCGGCGGCAGCTATGTGCATGCGAGCCTGGAGGCGGGTACGGGCATCGGTGATCCCACCCAGGCGCTCTCTGTGGATGTCGGGCAGCTCGTGATGGCCCGCAGCGTGCAGGGCGACATCCACCTGCAGCTGCCCAACGGCGGTGATGTGCGGGAGGTCCATGCGCTTGCGGGCAAGGTGGCGCTGGATAGCGGCGCGCATCTGCAGGCCCATCGGGTCCAGGCGGGCACGGACGTGCGTGTGCGTGCACGGTCGGCGGATATCGAAACCGTTCTCGCCGGCGGCGCGCTGCAGGTGGACGCCGATGGCGCGCTCACCGTTGGGGATCTGCGTAGCGGTGGCAACGCAAGCCTGTCCAGCGGCGAGCAGTTGCGGGTGGATACCGGCGCCGTCGGCGCCGATGCGACGCTGACCAGCGCCGGCGACATGGCGATCGGATCGCTGCAGAGCGGTGGGACGCTGGCAGCGACTTCTGGCGCGGCGCTTGCCGCGCAGGCGCTGACGTCCGGTGGCGCGATGCGGCTGGATGCACGCGAGGCACTGGACGTGCAGACGCTCGCCAGCGCGGGTGACCTGGAGGCCGTGGCCGGTGGCCGGCTCGCGCTCGTCGACACTGCCGTGGCCGGCGATGCCCGCATCGACGGCGCCGCGGACGTGCAGCTGGACACGCTGCGGGTGGACCGCACGCTGGTGGCCAATGCCGGCGGCCTGCTGGCGCTCGGTAGCGGCGCCGTTGGCGCCGATGCGATGCTGACCAGCGCGGGCGACATGGCGATCGGATCGCTGCAGAGCGGTGGGACGCTGGCAGCGACTTCTGGCGCGGCGCTTGCCGCGCAGGCGCTGACGTCCGGTGGCGCGATGCGGCTGGATGCACGCGAGGCACTGGACGTGCAGACGCTCGCCAGCGCGGGTGACCTGGAGGCTGTGGCCGGTGGCCGGCTCGCGCTCGTCGACACTGCCGTGGCCGGCGATGCCCGCATCGACGGCGCCGCGGACGTGCAGCTGGACACGCTGCGGGTCGACAGCACGCTGGTGGCCAATGCCGGCGGCCTGCTGGCGCTCGATAGCGGCGCCGTTGGCGCCGATGCGACGCTGACCAGCGCCGGCGCCATGGCGATCGGATCGCTGCAGAGCGGTGGAACGCTGGCAGCGACTTCCGGCGCGGCGCTTGCCGCGCAGGCGCTGACGTCCGGTGGCGCGATGCGGCTGGATGCACGCGAGTCACTGGACGTGCAGACGCTCGCCAGCGCGGGTGACCTGGAGGCCGTGGCCGGTGGCCGGCTCGCGCTCGTCGACACTGCCGTGGCCGGCGATGCCCGCATCGACGGCGCCGCGGACGTGCAGCTGGACACGCTGCGGGTGGACCGCACGCTGGTGGCCAATGCCGGCGGCCTGCTGGCGCTCGGTAGCGGCGCCGTTGGCGTCGATGCGACGCTGACCAGCGCCGGCGCCATGGCGATCGGATCGCTGCAGAGCGGTGGAACGCTGGCAGCGACTTCCGGCGCGGCGCTTGCCGCGCAGGCGCTGACGTCCGGTGGCGCGATGCGGCTGGATGCACGCGAGGCACTGGACGTGCAGACGCTCGCCAGCGCGGGTGACCTGGAGGCCGTGGCCGGTGGCCGGCTCGCGCTCGTCGACACTGCCGTGGCCGGCGATGCCCGCATCGACGGCGCCGCGGACGTGCAGCTGGACACGCTGCGGGTGGACCGCACGCTGGTGGCCAATGCCGGCGGCCTGCTGGCGCTCGGTAGCGGCGCCGTCGGCGCCGATGCGACGCTGACCAGCGCCGGCGACATGGCGATCGGATCGCTGCAGAGCGGTGGAACGCTGGCAGCGACCTCCGGCGCGGCGCTTGCCGCGCAGGCGCTGACGTCCGGTGGCGCGATGCGGCTGGATGCACGCGAGGCACTGGACGTGCAGACGCTCGCCAGCGCGGGTGACCTGGAGGCCGTGGCCGGTGGCCGGCTCGCGCTCGTCGACACTGCTGTGGCCGGCGATGCCCGCATCGACGGCGCCGCGGACGTGCAGCTGGACACGCTGCGGGTGGACCGCACGCTGGTGGCCAATGCCGGCGGCCTGCTGGCGCTCGATAGCGGCGCCGTTGGCGCCGATGCGACGCTGACCAGCGCCGGCGACATGGCGATCGGATCGCTGCAGAGCGGTGGAACGCTGGCAGCGACTTCCGGCGCGGCGCTTGCCGCGCAGGCGCTGACGTCCGGTGGCGCGATGCGGCTGGATGCACGCGAGGCACTGGACGTGCAGACGCTCGCCAGCGCGGGTGACCTGGAGGCTGTGGCCGGTGGCCGGCTCGCGCTCGTCGACACTGCCGTGGCCGGCGATGCCCGCATCGACGGCGCCGCGGACGTGCAGCTGGAGACGCTGCGGGTGGACCGCACGCTGGTGGCCAATGCCGGCGGCCTGCTGGCGCTCGGTACCGGCGCCGTTGGCGCCGATGCGATGCTGACCAGCGCGGGCGACATGGCGATCGGATCGCTGCAGAGCGGTGGGACGCTGGCAGCGACTTCTGGCGCGGCGCTTGCCGCGCAGGCGCTGACGTCCGGTGGCGCGATGCGGCTGGATGCACGCGAGGCACTGGACGTGCAGACGCTCGCCAGCGCGGGTGACCTGGAGGCCGTGGCCGGTGGCCGGCTCGCGCTCGTCGACACTGCCGTGGACGGCGATGCCCGCATCGACGGCGCCGCGGACGTGCAGCTGGAGACGCTGCGGGTGGACCGCACGCTGGTGGCCAATGCCGGCGGCCTGCTGGCGCTCGGTAGCGGCGCCGTCGGCGCCGATGCGACGCTGACCAGCGCCGGCGACATGGCGATCGGATCGCTGCAGAGCGGTGGAACGCTGGCAGCGACCTCCGGCGCGGCGCTTGCCGCGCAGGCGCTGACGTCCGGTGGCGCGATGCGGCTGGATGCACGCGAGGCACTGGACGTGCAGACGCTCGCCAGCGCGGGTGACCTGGAGGCCGTGGCCGGTGGCCGGCTCGCGCTCGTCGACACTGCTGTGGCCGGCGATGCCCGCATCGACGGCGCCGCGGACGTGCAGCTGGACACGCTGCGGGTGGACCGCACGCTGGTGGCCAATGCCGGCGGCCTGCTGGCGCTCGGTAGCGGCGCCGTTGGCGCCGATGCGATGCTGACCAGCGCCGGCGACATGGCGATCGGATCGCTGCAGAGCGGTGGGACGCTGGCAGCGACTTCTGGCGCGGCGCTTGCCGCGCAGGCGCTGACGTCCGGTGGCGCGATGCGGCTGGATGCACGCGAGGCACTGGACGTGCAGACGCTCGCCAGCGCGGGTGACCTGGAGGCTGTGGCCGGTGGCCGGCTCGCGCTCGTCGACACTGCTGTGGCCGGCGATGCCCGCATCGATGGCGCCGCGGACGTGCAGCTGGACACGCTGCGGGTCGACCGCACGCTGGTGGCCAATGCCGGCGGCCTGCTGGCGCTCGGTACCGGCGCCGTTGGCGCCGATGCGACGCTGACCAGCGCCGGCGACATGGCGATCGGATCGCTGCAGAGCGGTGGAACGCTGGCAGCGACCTCCGGCGCGGCGCTTGCCGCGCAGGCGCTGACGTCCGGTGGCGCGATGCGGCTGGATGCACGCGAGGCCCTGGACGTGCAGACGCTCGCCAGCGCGGGTGACCTGGAGGCCGTGGCCGGTGGCCGGCTCGCGCTCGTCGACACTGCCGTGGACGGCGATGCCCGCATCGACGGCGCCGCGGACGTGCAGCTGGACACGCTGCGGGTGGACCGCACGCTGGTGGCCAATGCCGGCGGCCTGCTGGCGCTCGGTACCGGCGCCGTTGGCGCCGATGCGATGCTGACCAGCGCGGGCGACATGGCGATCGGATCGCTGCAGAGCGGTGGAACGCTGGCAGCGACCTCCGGCGCGGCGCTTGCCGCGCAGGCGCTGACGTCCGGTGGCGCGATGCGGCTGGATGCACGCGAGGCACTGGACGTGCAGACGCTCGCCAGCGCGGGTGACCTGGAGGCCGTGGCCGGTGGCCGGCTCGCGCTCGTCGACACTGCCGTGGACGGCGATGCCCGCATCGACGGCGCCGCGGACGTGCAGCTGGACACGCTGCGGGTGGACCGCACGCTGGTGGCCAATGCCGGCGGCCTGCTGGCGCTCGGTAGCGGCGCCGTCGGCGCCGATGCGACGCTGACCAGCGCCGGCGACACGCGGATTGGTGTGCTGGAAGGCGGTGCCAACCTGAGCGCGAATGCCGGCGCCGACATCCGCGTCGCACACGTCGGCGTCGACGGCTCGATGGCCCTGAACGCCGGCCGCTCCATCGACGTGGGTAGTGCGCGCATCGGCACGGACGGCCTGTGGACGGCCGCTGCCGACATCGATGCCGATGACGTCACCGTGGGATGCAACTTCAGCGGAAACGCCGGGGCCTCGGTGACCATCGGCACGCTGCAGGCGGGCTGCAACCTGGCGATTGGCTCGGGCAGCAGTCTGCTGTTCGAGCGTCTGCGGGCCGAGCGCGATGTCGCCGTGGCAGCGCGTGGCGCGGACGTGGGCGGCGGTGATATTGACGCCGGGACCGCCCTGCAGATCGATGCTGCCCGCGACATCCGCATCGGAAGCGCGCGCGCGGGGACGACACTGCGCGCCGACAGTGGTGCGGCGCAGAGCTGGAACCGTTACCAGGCCGGCACCGCCGCGCGCCTGCACGCCGGCGCCGATGTCGGCGTCGGCGAGGGCCAGAGCGGCGCGGCGCAGTCGATCCTCGCCGGTGGCAGCATCGCCTTCGATCGTGTCGATGCAGGTACAACCGCAACGATGGACGCGCAGGGCGGTGCACTGACCGGCGGTCGCTTGCAGGCCCAGTCCGGAAACCTGGCCGCCCGTGACACCCTGTCGCTGGCCTCGGCGATCGTGGACACCCGTCTGAACCTGTCTGCCAATGACGTCCAGGCACAGGTGCTGCAGTCGCTCGACGGCGGGGGTGCACTGACCACTACGTTGACCGGTTACCGCAACGGCGCAGCCCGGCGGCTGGTAGTGGACGTGCAGCCGCGTGACGCCTGGCTGATCGACAGCTTGCGGGCGATGGATGCGCAGCTCACCGGGTCGACGGATCAGGTGACCATCGAACACGGATACGTCGGGCGCACCATGCGCCTGACCACGCCGACGATGGGGGTGCTGATGGACAACACCAGCCCGGTGCTGCGCCCGGCCGACGTGCAGCTGCTGCAGCTCGACGGCCGGTTCACACTCACCGCCGACGGCAGCGTGCTCGCCACCAACGCATTTGTGGTGCGTTTCAGCGATGGCTTCCGGGTGCTCAGCACGAACTACAACCGCGATCACAGCGACGGCAGCCTCGATTATCTGGGCGAAAGCGCCTTGCGCTACATGGGACGGATGCTGCAGCTGCCCGAGCGAGAAGACGTCACGCCGGTCATTGCGCCGACGGACGCCGATGAGGCGGCCGCCGACGTTGTGACGTCGGTTGCCGGAGATGTCGCGATCAACCTCGGAACCACATACTGATGACGGGCGGACCCCATTCCATGTATCGAAGCGCACTACTGATCTGCAGCCTGTTGCTGCCCGGCATGGCTCACGGCCAGTCCAGCAGGGGCGGGCAGGACGCCTCCCAGCGGATTGACGGCTACTACGAGCAGCGCCAGCCGTTGCAATCGCAACAGCCCGTGCAGGATCCACTGCAATCGGCGCCGCCGCCGGACGCGGACGCCGCACCCGGACAAGGCGGCGGCAGTTTCATGCTCGAGCAGGTGGACTTCACGCCTTCGGTGCTACTGCCGCCTGCGACTCTGGACGCCATTGCTGCACGCTACACGGGACGCGAGGTGCACCTGGCCGAGCTCGATGCGCTGATCGCGGAGGTCAATGGCGCCTATGAGGCGGCCGGCATCAACACCGCGCGGGCGCTTTTGCGCGAGCAGTCGATCGAGAGCGGCCGGGTCGAAGTGACGCTGATGGAAGGCCGGCTCGGCAGGCTGGAGATCTCCGGCGAAGGCGGGGTGCCCGCGCGCTTCATCGAAAAGCGGGTCAGCCAGCCGGAGGGCGAGGTGGTCAACAGCGCGCGCCTGCGGGACGAGCTGGTGTACCTCAACCGCACCACCGACATGCAGGTCCGCGCGTTGCTACGGCCCGGAGAAGCGCCCGGGCAGACCGACATCATGCTGGTGGCCGACGTGCCCGAGCCTCGCAGCTGGGGCGTGTTCGTCGACAACTCCGGCGTGGAGAGTACTGGCCGCGAGCGCTACGGCGCACAGGGCCAGTTCTGGGGCCTGGCAGGCATCAGCGACCTGCTGGCAGGCTCGGTCGCATGGTCGCGTGGCGGCCTCGAAGGCCGCGTCGGCTATTCGGGTATCGTCAATGCGCGCAATGGCCGTCTGGGCCTCAACGTCTCCCGAAGCCAGATCAACATCATCGACGGCGCGTTCCGCAACCTGGACATCACGGGTCAATCGACCAGCTACGGCTTGGACTACACCCAGCCCTGGGTTGCCACGCCCAACTGGCTGTTGTCCACGGTGGCCAGCCTGTCGCGCAGCAATTCCGAATCGGAGATCGCCAGCGTACGCGTGTCGGAGATCGACTCGACCACGCTGACGCTCGGCATCACCGCCGGCTATCGAAACGACGGCTACGAGTGGAACCTGTACCAGGGCGTGTCGCGCGTACGGACCGACGAAACCCTCGCCGAGGGGCGCGGCTTCACAATCGCCAACGGCTCCACCAGTTGGACCCAGCGCATCGGCGGGACCGGCCTGTTGTACCGCGCGCAGCTGGGCTGGCAGTTCGCCAGCGGGGAGTTCCTGCCGGCGAGCAACCTCTTCCAGATCGGCGGTATCGGCAGCGTGCGCGGCTACGTGCGTGGTGCGTTGTCCGGCGTGGAGGGTTACTTCGGCAGCATTGAGCTGCACCGCCCCTACCGGCAGGCGCACGATGTCTACCTGTTCTTCGACCACGGCGAGGTGCGCGGCGATTTTCCCGCGTCGGCGAGCATGAGCAGCGTCGGCGTGGGGCTGAACGGGCAGTTCGCTACGCGCTACAGCTACAGCCTGGACCTGGGCCATCCGCTGGACCGCGTGTTGGAGGATCACGACAGTCTCCGCGCGGACTTCCGTGTCAGCGCACGCTGGTGAAGCCGCTGGGCGGCGGCACACTCAGCCAGCCCCAGTGATCCGCTGCTGAGGTGCCACCGCCCGAGAGTGCTCGTAAGCGCTTGGCGACTGTGAAGATTGGCGTTGCGGATTCGCTCGTGCCACGGCATATGGTCGTGGACGAGTGCTGGATCTTCCAATTTGCCAAGGACTGCACGCAGGCAGCTGCCGGGGCCGAGAAGAAGAAAAGTCTCGGGTTGGCGGCTGCACACCGAGCTTCGCCAAGCAGGACTGATCCTCGACCGGTGCTCTGGTTGCGTGCGTAGGGCACAAAGCAGGGAACGAAAAAACCGCCCCGAAGGGCGGCTTATTTTTCAATCAGTTACAGCTTTTACTGGCGGAGAGAGGGGGATTCGAACCCCCGAAGCGCGGTTTAGACGCTTACACACTTTCCAGGCGTGCTCCTTCAACCACTCGGACACCTCTCCTGAACTGGAACCCGCGCAGCGTCGGGCGCTGCGTTGCGACGCCGGGGGCGACGCGGGCCGGCCATTCTATCCGCCGACGCGAGCAGTCACAAGGAACGTTTTGGGCCGTGGCAGAATAGGGCGATGTCCTATCTCGTCCTCGCCCGGAAGTGGCGCCCGAAGCGGTTCGCCGAACTCGTCGGGCAGGAGCACGTGGTCCGTGCGCTGACCAATGCGCTGGAGACCGGGCGCGTGCACCACGCCTTCCTGTTCACCGGCACCCGCGGGGTCGGCAAGACCACGATCGCGCGCATCTTCGCCAAGAGCCTGAACTGCGAGGCCGGCACCTCGTCCGATCCCTGCGGCGAGTGCGAGACCTGCCGCGCGATCGACGCCGGTCGCTACATCGATCTGCTCGAGATCGACGCCGCCAGTAATACCGGTGTCGACGACGTCCGCGAGCTGATCGACAACGCGCAGTACATGCCCTCGCGCGGCCGGGTGAAGGTCTACCTGATCGACGAAGTCCACATGCTGTCGAAGTCGGCGTTCAACGCGCTGCTCAAGACGCTGGAGGAGCCGCCGGGCCACGTGAAGTTCCTGCTGGCCACGACCGATCCGCAGAAGCTGCCGGTGACCGTGCTGTCGCGCTGCCTGCAGTTCAACCTCAAGCGCCTCGACGAGCAGCAGATCCAGGGCCAGATGACCCGGATCCTCGAAGCGGAGGGAATTGCGGTAGAGCCGGGTGCGATCCGGCAGCTGTCGAAGGCTGCCGATGGCAGCTTGCGTGACGGGCTGTCGCTGCTCGACCAGGCCATCGCCTACACCGGCGCGGGCGGCGAGGGTGGTGCGCTCGGCGACGCTGCCGTGGCCACAATGCTCGGCAGCGTCGATCGCACGCGGGTCGGTGCCTTGCTGTCGGCGCTCGCCGAAGGTGATGGCAACGCCCTGCTTGGGGAGGTCGCCACGCTGGCGGAATTCTCGCCCGACTGGGGCGGCGTGCTCGATGCGGTCTCCGAAGCGCTGCACCGGATCCAGGTGCGGCAGCTGGTGCCCGAAGTCGCAGTCCAGGGCGAAGGGATCGACATCGATGCGATCGCCTCGGCGGTGCGTCCGGAAGTCGTGCAGCTCTGGTACCAGATGGCGCTCAACGGCCGCCGCGACATCGGTCTTGCGCCGAGCCCGCGCGCCGGTTTCGAGATGACCGTGCTGCGGATGCTCGCATTCCGTCCGGCGGAAGGCGCGGCAACAACACCCGCAAGCGGTGGCGTGTCGCGGGGAACCGGCCCGGCCGCTGCGCGCGCGGCACTCGGCGCGCAGGCGGCATCGCACTCTACCCACGTCGCCGACGCCGTACCGGCCCGCAGACCCGAGCCGGAACCGGCGCCGGTTGCGCGCCCCGTCGCAAAGGTCGTCGTGGAAATGGCGCCGAAGCCCGCCGCTGCCACTGCGCACCCCGAGCCGCGTGAGCGCGCCGCGTCACGCCCGCAGGCTGTGTCCGTGCCTGCGGCCAGCACGACGCTGCGCTCGCTCGATGCCGATGGCTGGCTCGACCTCGTCGCCGAGCTGCCGTTGCGTGGCCCGGTGCGTGAACTTGCGGCGAGTGTGGCGTTCGTCGCGCTCGAAGGCGCGGTCCTGCGCCTCGCGCTGCCCGAGTCCGACGCTCACCTGAAGGCGCCGATCATGGTCCATCAACTGTGCGAGGCCCTTGCCGGTCCACTCGGTGGGGCGCCGCAGATCCGCTTCGAGACGGCCATTGCCGCGAGCGAGGTCGCACCGACGCTGCACGAGCGCAATGCGCGTGCGCGCGAGTCGCGACAGTCGTCGGCCGAGTCCAGTTTTCTTTCCGATCCGGACGTGCAGCGCCTGATGTCGCAACAGGGCGCGAAGCTGGTTCCGGACTCCATCCGCCCCTACGACGAACAAGGATTCCAATGATGCGTGGAAACATCGCCCAGTTGATGCAGCAGGCGCAGAAGATGCAGGAAAACATGCAGCGCGTGCAGCAGGAGCTCGCCAGCCTCGAGGTCGAGGGCAGCGCGGGCGGCGGCATGGTCGCTGTCACCCTGACCGGCAACAAGGAGTGCCGCAAGGTGCGCATCGATCCTTCGGTGCTGTCGGACCCGGAGATGGCCGAGGATCTGATCGCCGCAGCCTTCAACGATGCCTCGAACAAGATCGACGAGGAGTCCAAGGCGCGGATGGCGGGTGCGACGGCGGGCATGCCGCTGCCGCCCGGCATGAAGCTGCCGTTCTGATCCGCATCCAGCCGACGGAGCCCGCGTGCCGCTGCTCGAACAGCTGATCGACGCGCTGCGCGTGCTGCCCGGTGTCGGGCAGAAATCCGCGCAGCGCATGGCCTATCACGTGCTCGAGCGCGGGCGCGAGGGCGGCGCGCGGCTGGCTGCGGTACTTGCCGAGGCGGTCGAGAAGATCGGCCACTGCCAGCGCTGCCGTGACTTCAGCGAGACGCCGGTCTGCCCGACCTGCGCAAGCGCGGCGCGCGACGTGCAGACGCTGTGCGTCGTGGAGACGCCCGCCGACCGGCTCGCGATCGAACAGGCGACCGGCTACCGCGGTTTCTATTTCGTGCTGCAGGGCCGGCTGAGTCCGCTCGACGGGATCGGGCCGGGGGAGCTGGGCCTGGACCTGCTCGGCGCGCGCCTGGCCGAAGGCGAGGTGCGCGAACTGATCATCGCGACCAATCCCACGGTTGAAGGTGAGGCGACCGCGCACTTCCTCGCGCAGATCGCGCGCCAGCACGGCGTGCGGCCGAGTCGACCCGCGCACGGGCTGCCGCTCGGCGGCGAGCTGGAATACGTCGACCGGGGCACGCTGTCGCATGCCTTCGGCAGCCGCGCCGAAGTGACCTGACCTCGGGCCGCCCTGCGCGGCCGCATCCGGAGCCTCCCATGTCGACCCTCTTCCACAAGATCATCCGCCGCGAGATTCCTGCCGACATCGTGTACGAGGATGCGAACGTGATCGCGTTCCGCGACATCGCGCCGCAGGCGCCGGTCCATGTGCTGTTCGTGCCCAAGCAGGACTTCGCCACGCTCAACGACGTGCCGGTCGATGCGCCGGAGATCGTCGGCCGCCTCGCAGTCGCCGCGGCGCAGTACGCCAAGGCCCAAGGGTTCGCGCAGGACGGCTACCGCATCGTGATGAACTGCAACGGTGACGGCGGCCAGACGGTGTTCCAGATCCACCTGCATCTGCTGGCGGGCGCGCCGCTCGGGCGCTTCGGCACGCCGGCAGCCTGACGGTTGGCGCCAACCCGGCCGCGTGTGTGAACGAAGCCGGTGCGGCTTACCAGTAGCCCCACCATGGCCACGGCGCCGGTCGGGTGATGACCTCGACCCGCTCGCGTACCGGCCACAGATAGACGACGTCGGCATCGATGCGCGGGAAGCGGTAGTCGTACTCGCCGATCCGGCGGGTGTCGTAGCCCGCGATCCGGCCGGTAAAGGTGACTTCCCGATTGACGGTGAACACTGCCGGGTCATAGAACCCGGGGCGGCAGGCGATGAACCGGCCACGGGTGTCGTTGCTGGTCCAGTAGGGTCGCCCGCCCGCGGTCAGTCGCGTGGCCATCATCTCGAAGCAGGTGACGTCCGGCCCGGGCTCGAGCTGCAGGATGACGCCGCCCCAGCGCACCGCCGCGCCGGTGTAGTCACCAAGGATGGCGTTGTGGGGCGTCAGCGTTTCGACGTACTCGCCCCGCAACGGTTTGGGCTGCGAGGCGCAGGCGGCCAACGCCAAGGTGGCGGTGAGCACGGTGAGGAGGCGGGCAGTCATTGGCGGGTCTCCGGGGTGGGGCGGTGGGCGCGCAGCGCCGTGATCAGCGTGGCGTCCGACGACGCCGGAGCGTAGCGGGCCGCGACGAAGCGGCGGGTGAGGGCAAGCAGCGCGTGCTCGCCCGGATGCGCGGCGAGTACCCGCTCCGCCCAGGCGAGTGCCGGCTCGTGGCGGGCGCGGCCCAGGCCGCGGCGCGCGTAGCGACGGTCGAGCCGATGCCAGGCGCGCAGCAGCGGGTCGCGCTCGTACTCGCTGCGTGCGATCCACCAAGTCATCCAGCCCAGCGCAAGCGCCGCGCACAGTGCGAACAGCGCCGCCAGCCCGCCGGTTTCCATGCGCTCCAGGCCCACCCGCTGGAGCATGCGCTGCTGGCGGGCGGCATCGAAGCCGAGCACGAAGTCGTTCCAGCCGCGCAGCACCCAGTCCCCCAGGTCCGCGATCGGCAGCACTGTCTCGCCCGCACCGCCGCCGCCGAGGCGGTCGGCGAGCGTGTCGTAGATGCGTTCCGGCGCGACGGCGGCGGTCGGATCCACGCGTACCCAGCCGCGCCCCTCGAGCCAGACCTCATTCCATGCATGGGCATCCATGCGCCGCACGATCCAGTAGTTGCCATAGCGGTTGCGGACGCCCCCGGTATAGCCGGTGACCACGCGGGCAGGGATGCCGGCTTCGCGCATCAGAATCGCAAACGCTGAACTGAAATGTTCGCAGAAGCCGGCGCGCTGCTCGAACAGGAATTCGTCCACCGCGTGCCGGCCGGCCAGCGGCGTGGTGAGCGTGTAGGCGAAGTCGCTGCGGATCCAGGCCAGGGCGCGCTCGACCAGGGCGCCGTCGTCCGCGGTTTCGGCGCGCCACTGCCGGGCAAGCGCACGCGTGCGCGGATTGAAGCCCTCCGGCAACTGCAGCGCGAGCTGCCGCATGGCAGCGGGCAGGTCGGCCTCGAAGCGTACCGGCGGCGCGGAACGCAGCTGCCACCGCGTCACCCGGTCCAGCTTGCGCTCGCTGGTCAGCGTGTGCTCGTGCGCGGCGCGCATGCCGTCGGGCAACGCCAGCGGCATCTCGAGCGCCACCAGCAGGTTGCGCTCGGTGGGCTCCAGCGCAAGGTCGTAGTCCCACACCGTCGCGCCGTGTTCCACCGGCGCCGGCGGCGCCGCACGCAGCCACGACGAGGCGGTCCACGTGCGTCCGTCGTAGTGCATCAGCGTCGGACCGCGCCAGTACATGTCGCGCGGCGCGGGTTCCGGGCCTCGGAAGCTGGCACGCAGGGCAGGGGCGTCGTCGGCGAGCAGGTCGATCCAGTCGCCCGGCGACATCTCGTCCGACAGCCCGGGTCGCGCGGTCGACAGGTCGGGCAGACCCCACAGCGGCGTGGCCAGACGCGGGAACAGCCAGAACGCGGCGAGCGCAAGGGGCAGTCCGATCGCGATCAGGCGCATGACGGCGCTCAAGCGGGCAAGCGGGCGCACATCCCCCGCCGGCAGTCCCGACTCCTGCTCCGACAGGCGCAGCAGTGCGGCAAGCACGAGAGCGGCGCCGAGCAGTCCGAGGACCAGCGACACCGGTCCCTGGTCCAGCAGGAAGGTCGCGAACGGCGCGAACAGGGCGAACCCGAGCAGGCTGCGGGCATCGCGGACGGTCCGCAGCTCCAACGGTTTGATCGCCAGCATGCCGGCGAGCAGGGCGCAGGCGGTGTCGCGGCCGAGGTGCAGCCCTCCCTGGGCGACAACCACGCCAAAGACCGCGAGCGCGAGAACGGTCCGCAGCCACCCGGGTGCCGCGCCCCGCGTTGCCATCAGTGCTGCGGTCATGGCGGCGCCGGCGATGATCACCGGCAGCGGCATCGGCAGCTGCAGCAGCAACGGCAACAGGCATGTGGACGCCGCCAGCAGCGCCGCGCGGCGCCCGGGCCCATCGAGCGGCAGGCCATGGCGGGCCATCAGCCAGCCTCCGGCAGCAGTGCCAACGCGCGCAGGCAGGCATGGCGATGCGCGGCGCCGCGGTCGGGGCCGATCGGCTGCGCGCCGGGCAACTGCAGCCGGTAGCGCAGGGCCTGGCGCTCGGCTTCGTCGACCCAGCGCGCGAGGCGGCGGATCCGCGCTTCGTGGTCGAGGCCGCCGAGCCGTCTCCAGTCGAGCGTGACATCGTCTCCGCGGGGGCGTTCGAGCTCGCGCACGATCAGCACGTCCCGGCGCGCGGAGGCCTTCCACGCGATCGTCCGCGGTGCATCGCCACTGCGCCAGTCGCGCAGGTGATGCAGTTCCTCGCCGGCCGGGTCGAGCCGGGGCTCGGCTGCGTCGCCACCGTTCGATGGCAGCGGCGGTCCGACGGGCTCGGGCGCGGGATAGACCAGAAAGCGCGTCTGCGGCCAAACCCAGGACCAGGCGCGTGCCAGTCCCAGCGGACGCGACGTGCTGATGCGCAGACGCGGCGGGGTCAGCCAGCCGCGCCGCACCGTCGCCAGTGCGACCGTGGCCTCGCCGCCGGTGTCGTCGAGCGACAGCGTCGCGGCCGAGCCTTCGATATCGACCCGCAGTCCGCGCCGTTCGCGTCCCGGCGGCGCCTCGACATGGACGTGCAGGGGCATCGGCAGGCCCGCGGCGACCGGCTCGCCCTGTATGGCCCGCACTTCCATGGCGCTGAGCTGCAACTGGGTCCACAGCAGGCTCGCCAGCGCCGCGCCGACCAGCAGCAGGCACAGCAGCAACGCCGGGTTGTTGTTGTAGTTGAGGGCGCCGATCGCCATGGTCCCGAGCAGCGCGGCGACGAACGCACCGAAGCCGGTGGGCAGGATGTAGATGCGCCGACGCTCGAGGCGGACCGGCAAGGGTTCGGGATGCCGCGGGCGCACCCAGCCCTGGATGCGGCGGAGCAGGCCGGTGAGGGCGGGCATCAGTCGACCGGGACCGCCTGCAGGATCGACGCCGCCAAGTCGCCGCCGCCGGCATCGGCCTCGGCCACGAGGCGATGGCTGGCGATCAGCGGAAACAGGGTCTGCACGTCCTCGGGCACGACGTGATCACGGGCCTTCAGCAGTGCCAGCGCCCGCGACGCGCGCAGCAGCGCCAGCCCGGCCCGCGGCGACAGCCCCACCCGTACGCCCGGATGCTGGCGGCTGCGTGTGAGCAGCGCCTGCACGTAGTCGATCAGTGCCGGGCTGGCGTGGATCGCGGTCACCGCGTCGCGCAGGGCGCGCAGGTCGTCCGCGCCGAGCCGCGGCAGGGCCTCGGCGATCAGCGCGCGGCGGTCGCTGCCGGCAAGCAGCGCACGTTCGGCGTCGCGGTCGGGATAGCCGAGCGTGAGCCGCAGCAGGAAGCGGTCGAGTTGCGAATCCGGCAGCGGATAGGTCCCCGAAAGATCCACCGGGTTCTGCGTGGCGATGACGAAGAACGGATCCGGCAGCGAATGCGTGGTGCCATCGACGGTGACCTGCTGCTCGGCCATGGCCTCGAGCAGCGCGCTCTGCGTGCGGGGCGGCGCGCGGTTGATCTCGTCGGCAAGCAGCACGTTGGTGAAGACCGGCCCACCGTGGAACTCGAAGCGCCGCGCGCTTCCCTCGTAAACCGAAACCCCGACGACATCCGACGGCAACAGATCGGAGGTGAACTGCACGCGCTGGAATTCCAGGCCGACGGTCGCGGCGATCGCGTGCGCCAGCGTGGTCTTGCCAAGGCCGGGCAGGTCCTCGATCAGGATATGGCCGTCAGCAAGCAGCGCGACGAAGCTCATCGTCACCGCGGTCGGCTTGCCCAGCACCAGCTGGTTGACCTGGGCGATGGCCAACGACAGAGCGTCGCGTTGCGCGTCGGTTAGCATGGCGGGCGTCGTCGGATCGGGCATTCGGAGCTCCTGCGGCGGTCCCCCCGGAGTGTAGCGAGGTCAGGTTCAATGCGGATGCAGATGCGCACGGTGTTCGTCGTGCTCTGGTCGACGATCGTGTTGCTGAAACTGGCGATCGCGGCGCGGCTGCCGCTGTTCGTCGACGAAGCTTTCTACTGGCTGGAAGGGCAGCATCCGTCCTGGGCCTATTCCGATCTGCCGGGTCTGACCGCGTGGCTGATCCGCCTGGGGACCGAAGTCTTCGGCGATGGTCTGCTCGCAGTGCGCCTGCCTTTCATCGCGATCTCGGCGCTGGTCCCATGGCTGGTGGTGCGCCTGACCGCGCGCGAGTTCGATACCGAAGCGGCTTGGATTTCCGGCTGCGCCGCCTTGCTGATGCCGTTGCTGGGATCGCTCGGCGTGATGGCATTGCCCGATGCGATGCTCGCCCTGGCCACGATGCTGTGCCTGGACGCCGGCGTGCGCCTGCTGCGCGGCGTGACCTATGGCGGCGCGCTGCTGCTCGCGCTGGGACTCTCGCTCGGTGCACTGAGCCACTATCGCTTTATCGCCGTGATCGGCGTGGGCATGGTGGCACTGCTGCTGATCGCCAACGGGCGCGAGGCCCTGCGCGATCCCCGGGTATGGATCGCCATCGCCGCAGGGGCGGCGGCGTGGATCCCGTTGCTGGTGTGGAACGTCGACAATGCCGAGGCGGGCCTGCGCTTCCAGATGGTCGACCGCCATCCCTGGGCGCTGCATGCCGACGGCTGGCAGTTCCTGGTGATCCAGGCGGTGATGGTCACCCCGTTGCTGTTTGCGGCGCTGCTGAGCGCCGCGTGGCGTCTGCGCCGCGCGCCCGACGACGCAGCGCGGTTCCTTGCCCTGTGCGGCGGCCTGCTGCTGCTGGCGTTCTTCGTGCTGGGCTTCGTCGCCGATACCGAGCGCGCCAGCTTCCACTGGCCCTTGCCCGGCTATCTCGCGCTGCTGCCGCTGGTCGGCCTGGTGTTGATGTCGTGGCCACGCTGGCTGCGCGTGGCGACCTGGATCACGCTGGCGCTCGGCTTCGTCGGCGTGGTGGGCTATTACGCCGCGGTCTCGGAGCCGGCGGTGCGCGAGCGCAGCGCCGGCCTGAAGTGGTATCCCGCCAACTTCGCCGGTTGGGACACGCTGGCCGAGGCTGTGCGCGAGGAGCTGGCGACGATGCCGGCCGACACGGTCCTGATTGCCGACAACTTCAAGATCGGCGCCGAGCTGGGCTTCGCGCTCGGCGATGCAAACATCCGCGTGCTCGATCATCCGCTCAATCGCCATCACGGCCGCGCGCCCCAGCTGCAGCTGTGGGATCTCCAGCTCGACAGCCGCGACGAGCTGCAGGGGCGCCCCGCGCTTATGGTCATCGGTGCCAACGACGTCAAGTTCAGTGCACTGCTGCAGCGTTACCAGGCGGTCTGCGCGCGGATGGGCGAGCTGCCGGTATCGCGCGTGGTCAACGCCGATCGCGGGGCGCAGCGTTTCATCCTTGCGCACCTGGGGGCGGCTGCGCCCGCGGCCACCGGTGACTGCGTGCTGCCGGCGGTGGCCCATATCGACGCGCCGCTCGCCGGGGCGCGTGTCGATGCGCCGTTTGAAGTAAGCGGCTGGGCGGTCAAGGACGGCAGCGGGGTAGCGGAGGTGGTCATCACGATCGACGGTGGGCCCGTGGCGCGCGCGCGCTACGGCCTGCCCAATCAGTGGGTTGCCGAGCGTTTCCTGCGCGGGGCGTCGCGCGATCCGGCGCAGCCCCGCATCGGATTCACCGCGACGATCGATCCCGCGACGCTGGCGCCGGGTCGGCGCTGGCTGGGAATGGAGATCATCGGCGCCGACGGCTCGGTCGAGCGCTGGGCGGAGCAACCGGTCTGGATCGCGCCATCGCGACCGGCGTCTGCGCCCTGATCAGGGCACGGCGTAACCCGCCACGCGCAGCAGTCGCGCCGTCGCGATGAGCGGCAGGCCGATCAGTGCGGTCGGGTCTTCGCTGCGGATCGCATCGAACAGCGCGATGCCCAGGCCTTCGCACTTGAAGCTGCCTGCGCAGTCGAACGGCTGCTCGGCGTCGACATAGCGCGCGATCTCGCCAGGCCCGAGTTCGCGGAAGACCACTTCGGTGCGGTCCTGCGCCTGCAGCGGCGGCTGGCCGTGGCTGACGATCGCCAGGGCGGTATGGAAGATGACGCTCTGGCCCGACATCGCCGACAGCTGGGCGATCGCGGTGGCGCGGTCGCCAGGCTTTCCAAGCGGCCGCCCGTCGAGCGTGGCGACCTGGTCCGATCCGATCACCCAGGCGCCGGGGTGGCGCGCCGCGACGTCGACCGCCTTCGCCAGCGCGAGGCGGCTGGCGAGCGCGTCGGGGCGCTCGCCATGCTGCGGCGTCTCGTCGACGTCCGGTCGTTCGCAGGTGAAGGGCAGGCGCAGACGCCCGAGCAGGTCGCGGCGGTATTGGGAGGTGGAGCCGAGGATCAGCGGCCGGCTCACGCAACGCCGCCTTCGATCGCCGAGGTCAGGTCGGCCAGATGACGGTCGATGCGGGCCTGGGCCTGTTCGATCGATACGCGCATCGCGTCCAGGGCGGCCACACCGGCAGACCCGCCGTGCTGTTGCAGCCACAACCGCTGACGCAGCATTTCCTGCAGGGCCTCGCGCACCGGATCGCCCTCCACCGTGCCGAGGCGCGCGCGGACGGTCCGCAGCCGGGCCTCGAATGCATCGGCAGCGTCGAGGACGCGCGCGAACGCTAGGCGGCGGCGCCGCCGGGCATGGCGCCAGAGCAGTACAATGGCGAGCGCCAGCAGGGTGGCCAGCGCCAGGCTCGGGATCGGTGGCATGCCTTGGGCTCCTGCTGGCGGTCCAGTCTGCCCGCGAGGACACGGCTGCGGCAATGGTTCCGGTCGACCGCTGCGCCGCCTCGTGCAGCGCCGGTTTGACAGGCCCCGATCACCTCTTTAACATTCGGCGGCTTATGTCCGCGAAAATGCCCGAGTTGGTAGACGCTTGGCGCATGGTCGCGAGCAGCATGCGCCTTGACGGGCGCCTGCCGCTGGCGTCCCTGACGCGCCTGCGCGAAGTTCTGGCCGATGCCGATGGCGACGATGTGATCTGCTCGATCGAGTTCGGTCGCGACGCGCTGCAGCAGCCGTATGCGCTGCTGCGCGTGCAGGCCGGGTTGCCGCTGATCTGTCAGCGGACGCTCAAGCGCTTCGTGTTGCCGCTCGATATCGAGCAGCGGCTGGGTCTGATCCGCGACGAAGCGGAAGAGGCCGGTCTGTTGCCCGACTACGAATCGCTGCTGCTCGAGGGCGACGGCTCGCTGGCGCCGGCGGCGCTGGTGGAGGACGAACTGATTCTGGCAATACCCGCGATTCCGGTCGCACCTGGCTCCGAAGCGGTCGAACGCGACTGGCCGGTGTCGACCGAAGAAGAGACACGCGTCAACCCGTTCGCGGCGTTGGCGGGTTTGAAGAAAGATCGAAACAACTAGAACCTGTTGGAGCAACTCCCATGGCTGTGCAGAAATCCCGCGTCACCCCGTCCCGTCGTGGCATGCGTCGCGCGCACGACAAGCTGAGCGCGAAGCAGCTGTCGACCGATCCGACGACGGGTGAGACCCATATCCGTCATCACATCACCGCCGACGGCTACTATCGTGGCAAGCAGGTGATCCAGCCGAAGACGCGCGTCGTCGAGGAAGATTGATTCCTGCTGTCCGGCGCTGCGGCGCCGGGCGCTCGATGCACTGGCGCAGCTGCCGTCCCTGACGGGCGGCTGCGT
The DNA here is from genome assembly GCF_002327105.1 of Luteimonas chenhongjianii. GTDB lineage: Bacteria > Pseudomonadota > Gammaproteobacteria > Xanthomonadales > Xanthomonadaceae > Luteimonas > Luteimonas chenhongjianii. Next base: position 1,739,571 of record NZ_CP023406.1, read on the forward strand.
CTGCCGTCGGCACAGACGCCGCTTCACGATCACGCGCACGACGCGAAGGCCGCCCAGCAGATGACCAGCGAACGCATCTATTCCCGCATTGCCGGTACCGGCAGCTACCTGCCTGAAAAGGTGCTGACCAACGACGATCTGGCCAAGTTCGTCGATACCAGCGATGAGTGGATCGCGTCGCGCACCGGCATCCGCGAGCGTCATGTCGCCGCCGAGGGCGAGACCACCAGCGATCTGTCCGTGCACGCCGCGACGCGTGCGATGGAGGCGGCCGGCGTGTCGGCTGCCGATCTCGATCTGATCATCGTCGGCACGACGACACCCGACATCATCTTTCCGTCCACCGCCTGCCTGCTGCAGGCGCGACTGGGCGCCAACGGGTGCGGCGCGTTCGACGTCAACGCGGCCTGCTCGGGCTTTCTCTACGCGCTTTCGATCGGCGACAAGTTCATCCGCTCGGGCGATGCGAAGACCGTGCTGGTGGTGGGGGCCGAGACCCTGACCCGCATGGTCGACTGGAGCGAGCGCACCACGGCCGTGCTGTTCGGCGATGGCGCCGGCGCCGTCGTCCTCAAGGCCGACAGCGAGACCGGGATCCTCAGCACCCATCTGCATGCCGACGGCGCGAAGAAGGAGTTGCTGTGGAATCCTGTGGGCGTGTCCGCGGGCTTCCGCGACGACCAGCCCAACGCCGGCGTGCGCATCCAGATGGCCGGCAGCGACGTGTTCAAGTACGCGGTCAAGGCGCTCGATTCGGTGGTCGAGGAAACGCTCGAGGCCAACGGTCTTGATCGCCACGATATCGACTGGCTGATCCCGCACCAGGCCAACCTGCGCATCATCGAAGCCACGGCCAAGCGCCTGGACATGTCGATGGACCGCGTCATCGTGACCGTCGACAAGCACGGCAACACCTCCTCGGGCTCGGTGCCGCTGGCGCTGGACGAGGCGGTGCGTTCGGGTCGCGTGCAGCGCGGCCAGCTGCTGCTGCTGGAGGCCTTCGGCGGCGGCTTCACCTGGGGCTCGGCGCTGCTGCGCTACTGAGTCCCGCGTGCGGCGCCGGTCGGCCCCGCAGGTGATTCCACTTCGCGGACTTCGCGTCCGCACGACACGGAGGCTCCCGCATGGGCGTCGAATCCATGGTCGTGGCCGGGCGCGATGCCTGGCTCAAGGCGTACGCCGACGGCGACAGCCGCCAGTTCGGTCTCGGCATTCTCGATGCGATCGCACGCGGGCTCGATATCGGCGCGCTGCGTCCGCCGCCGCATCCCGGTGGCGGCGAAGCCAAGCAGATCGAAGCACGCCGCCTGGCCGAACTTGGTGCCCAGGGCGTGCGCGTGCCGCGCGTGCTCGGTGAGGGCGCCTCCACGCTGTTGCTGAGCAATCTGGGCGACACGTTCGCCGCGCAGTTGCGTGCTGCCGATGGCGATGCCGCGCGTATCGATGCACTGACGTCCGCGGTGATCGACGCGATTGCCGATGCGCATGCGCGCGGCGCCTATTTCGGTCAGCCGCTGCCGCGCAACATCACGCTCGACGAGAGTGGCCGCGTCGGTTTCATCGACTTCGAGGAAGACCCGCTGGAAGTGATGTCGTTGCCGCAGGCGCAGGCCCGCGACTGGCTGATGTTCGCGTTCGGCATGGCGAAATACTATGACGGCCGCACCGATGCGCTCGCCGATATGCTCTCGCGCGTGATGCGGCGCGAACCGGAAGTGGCCGCCCATGCGGGCCGCGTCGGGCGATTGAAGGGTTTCGCGCAGCGTATCGGCTGGCTCGGTCGCTCCGCGCGCCACGTCGCGCATTCGATCCTCGTCGTGCGCGCGGCGACGCTGTTGCCGATGCTGCTCGTGGCCGCTGTTCTTTGGGACTGGCTCGAAGACGGCGAGATCGAACTGCTGCGGATGATGTTCTGAGCCGGAGCAGGCGCATGCGTACGGCCCTTCCCGCGAAGGGCTCGGGCAAGCGCTCGGGCCCTTCCGGCAGACGCAGCGTCGTCATCCTGGGAGATACCACTCGGAAGGGGCGTGGCAGCAACCGCGCCCTGGCGTTCTGTCAGGTGGCTGGAGTGACCGACAATGCTTTGCCGAGATTGCAGGCCTGGGGCGCTGTGCTGCCATGCACGATGGTCAGCGCATAGTCGCCGGGCTCCACACCCTGCAGCGACACGTCGATGTTGTAACCGGACAATCGCGCTGATTCGCTTGAAAGCGCGGCGGCCACGTCAGGACGCTCTACGCCCGCAGGCAAGGCTCCCGAGTAGCTGCGCGAGGTTCCGGTCAGCACCAGCAGTGCGTCGCCGGGTACGCCGTTCGCGGCATCTGCAATCCATCCCGACATGGAGACCTGGGTTCCGGTTGCGACGCTGGTGCCAGCCGACGGGCCGCCGTTTACAGCATCCAGCGCGCAGTTACCACCTGGCGTTGTGGCAGCAGCGACATAGTCCTGCAGCGAAACCGGCACGGCGGGGGCGGACACGGTCGCGGAGTCCGTTGCCGCAACCGCCGCAGTGTCTGTGGGGGAGGGTTCGGGTGCCTGGTTATTGCAGGCTGCCAGCAAGCTGGCAGCAATCAGCAGTGACGTCACTCGCCGGGCAGAGGTCATGGGATGCTCGGTAGATGCGGGAGGTGTGGGGTGAATGCGCAGAATACTCCCGCGTGGGGTGAAAGCCGCTTTCCGTTGCGCTCGACGCGGTGTACGCCGGGCCGCGTGGGGCGGCGGCGCTCCGGCATCCGGATGGCGGGGGGGCATGAGGCAGCGGCCATCGTGTTCGGTGGCCGCATCGGATTGACGAAAGAAAGGACGTGGGAGGCCCCCGCATACGCCCCGGTACAGACAATGTCGCAGCTTCGCATTTATCATCGGTGCCTGTTCTACGGCTGGAAACGCGCGTGACCGCATCCCAACTCGCATTCGTCTTTCCGGGGCAGGGCTCGCAATCGCTCGGCATGCTCGGCGATCTCGCGGCGCATCATCCGATCGTCGTCGACACGTTCAACGAAGCCTCGGAAGGCGCGGGCGTGGATCTGTGGACGCTCGCGCAGCAGGGTCCGGAGACGCAGCTCAACCAGACCGAGTACACCCAGCCTGCGCTGCTTGCCGCCGGCGTCGCCGTGTGGCGGGCGTGGCTGGAGCAGGGCGGCGCGACGCCGGCTGCGCTGGCGGGCCACAGTCTGGGCGAGTACACCGCGCTCGTCGCTGCAGGTGCTCTTTCGCTGACCGATGCCGCGCGCCTGGTGCGCCTGCGCGGGCAGCTGATGCAGGACGCGGCGCCCGCCGGAAGCGGGTCGATGGCGGCGGTGATCGGCGCCGAGGACGAGTTCGTGGACGAGGTCTGCCGCGACGCCTCGGAGGACGAGTCGGTCGTCGTGCCGGCCAACTTCAACTCTCCCGGCCAGATCGTGATCGGCGGCCACGTCGCCGCGGTCGATCGTGCGATCGCGTTGCTTGGTGAACGCGGCGTGCGCAAGGTCGTGAAGCTCGCGGTCAGCGTGCCGTCGCACACGCCGCTGATGCGCGACGCCGCGGACCGCCTCGGCGAGGCGCTGGCGACGGTGACCTGGAGCGAGCCGCGATTGCCGGTCGTGCAGAACGTGGACGCGATCGTCCACGAGAACACCGTGGCGATCCGCGACGCACTGGTGCGCCAGCTGTATCTGCCGGTGCAATGGACCCGTTGCATCGAAGCGCTGGCTTCACGGGGAGTGGTGCGGATCGGCGAATGCGGGCCCGGCAAGGTGCTCTCGAACCTGACGAAGCGTATCGACAAGTCGATCGAGACGCGTGCCCTCGGCGCGCCGGACGACTTCGACGCCGCACTGGCCGACTGGCCGGCCTGACCCGGATTGAACCGTCGCACCGGGTGCGCGTGTCGGCGCGCCCGGTATCCTCGTCGGCGCGCGCCCGGTCGGCCGCGGTAGAACCGAATCCTCTGGAGCAACTCCCATGAACACCCCCCTCTCGGGCGAAATCGTCCTCGTCACCGGCGCCAGCCGCGGTATCGGCGCTGCAATCGCCGACACGCTGGCCGCGCAGGGCGCGACCGTGATCGGTACCGCGACCACCGAAGCGGGCGCCGCGAAGATCGGTGAGCGGCTCGCCGCCCATGGCGGGCATGGCCGCGTCCTGGATGTGGCGGAGCCCGGCGCGATCGAAGCGCTGGTCGAAGCGATCGCCGCGGAGTTCGGCGCGATCAGCATCCTGGTCAACAACGCCGGCATCACCCGCGACAACCTGCTGATGCGAATGAAGGAGGAGGACTGGCAGGCGATCCTCGATACCAACCTCACCAGCGTCTTCCGCAGCTGCAAGGCGGTGATGCGCGGCATGATGAAGGCGCGCCGCGGCCGGATCATCAACATCGCTTCGGTGATCGGCGTGACCGGCAATGCCGGGCAGGCGAATTACGCCGCGGCGAAGGCCGGGATCATCGCGTTCTCGAAGTCGCTGGCCAAGGAAATCGGTTCGCGCGGGGTCACCGTCAATGTGGTCGCGCCCGGCTTCATCGCCACCGACATGACGCGTGACCTGCCGGAAGAATCCAAGGCCGCGCTGACCGAACGCATCGCGCTCGGCCGGCTTGGCGAGCCCGATGACATCGCCCAGGCGGTGGCCTTCCTGGCCGGCCCCTCGGCGGCCTACATCACCGGTGAAACCCTGCACGTCAACGGCGGTATGTACATGCCCTGAGAAGGGCTGCGCCGGCATTTTAATTCAGAGGGCAAGCCGTTGAATGGCAAGGGCTTGATGGTGGTGCGCCCATCGCCCGGCTTTCCCTTACACTATCCACCGAAACTCGCCTCCCCGGAGCAAACGACCCATGAGCAACATCGAAGAGCGCGTCAAGAAAATCGTCATCGAGCAGCTGGGCGTCAAGGAAGAAGAAGTCAGCAACAGCGCTTCCTTCGTCGACGACCTCGGTGCCGATTCCCTCGACACCGTCGAGCTGGTGATGGCGCTGGAAGAAGAATTCGAGTGCGAGATTCCGGACGAAGAAGCCGAGAAGATCACCTCGGTGCAGCAGGCGATCGACTACGTCAAGGCGCACGCCAAGGGCTGAGCCCGCGCGCGCGTCTGCCCGCCCCGCTGGCGGGTCGCGCCACGGTCCCGGTCGCGTTGCGGCCGGACCGACATGTTCCAGCACGAGGCCGCCTAGCGGCCTCGCGCGTATTGGCGGCGAGCACTGCCGCTACCGACTTCTCAGGAGTTGAAAATGGCCAAGCGCCGCGTCGTCATCACGGGCATCGGCATCCTCTCGCCACTGGGCAACGACCTGGCTTCGAGCTGGGACGGCATCGTCAATGGCCGCTCGGGCATCGGCCCGATCACCCACTTCGACGCTTCGAACTTCGCCACGCGCATCGCGGGTGAAGTGAAGGGTTTCGATGCGACCCAGTGGATCGCGCCCAAGGACGTCAAGAAGATGGACCCCTTCGTCCACTACGGCGTTGCCGGTGGCCTGATGGCGATCGCCGATTCGGGCATCGATATCCGCCAGTCGCCCGATGCCGAGCGCATCGGCGTGGCGATCGGCGCGGGCATCGGCGGCCTCAAGGGCATCGAGGAAACCGCGGTCAAGTACCACGAAGGCGGCCCGCGCAAGATCTCGCCGTTCTACGTGCCTTCGACGATCATCAACATGATCTCCGGCCAGGTCTCGATCATGACCGGTGCCAAGGGCCCGAACATCGCCGCGGTCACCGCATGCACGACGGCCACGCACAACATCGGCCTGGCGATGCGCATGATCCAGTACGGCGATGCCGATGTGATGGTGGCCGGTGGCGCCGAGTTCGCGACCACGCCGACATCGGTCGGCGGCTTCTGTTCGATGAAGGCCCTTTCGACGCGCAACGATGATCCGACCGGCGCCTCGCGTCCGTGGGACGTTGGCCGCGACGGCTTCGTCATGGGCGACGGTGCGGGCGTGCTGGTGCTGGAGGAGTACGAGCGTGCGAAGGCGCGTGGCGCGCGGATCTACGCCGAGCTTGCGGGCTTCGGCATGAGCGGTGACGCCTACCACATGACCGCGCCAAGCGAGAACGGCGAGGGTGGCGGGCGTTGCATGCGCGCCGCGATCAACGATGCCGGCATCGATCCCTCGCAGATCGGCTACATCAATGCGCACGGCACCTCGACCCCGGCCGGCGACCTGGCCGAGACGATGGGCATCAAGGGCGTCCTCGGCGAGCACGCATCGAAGGTGATGGTCAGCTCGACCAAGTCGATGACCGGCCACCTGCTCGGTGCGGCCGGTGGCGTGGAGGCGGTGTTCTCGGTCATGGCCCTGCACACGGGCGTGATTCCGCCGACCATCAATCTGGATACGCCGGACGTCGGCTGTGATCTCGACTACGTGCCGCACACCGCGCGCGAGCACCAGGTCGACTACGTCATGTCGAACTCGTTCGGCTTCGGCGGCACCAATGGCTCGCTGGTGTTCCGCCGCGTCTGACGGCAGCGCCTGCCCGACGCAGAAAAGGCCCGCGCAAGCGGGCCTTTTCTGTGCGTGCGGTCCCGCTCGCAGCTCGGCGACGGCGACGGCGACGGCGAGGTCGCGCGGGCCGTGACGACGCGGCGGCGCGCGGAACGCCGGCTGTGTGCTGTCCGGCGCGTACTTTGGCGGTGCGTGTGTTCCGGGTTTCGCGGAGCTGCCGCTGGATGGTCACCGCACGCAGTGACCCGGCGTGTACCGGGTGGCGCGATCGGAAGATCCGATCAGCCGCGTTTCCAGCGCACGCCCTGCGACGTGTCCTCGAGCACGATCCGCTCTGCCGCAAGCTGGTCGCGGATTGCATCGGCGCGGGCGAAGTCGCGGGCCTGCTTGGCGGAGACGCGCTCGTCGATCAACGCCTGGATGCGCGCATCGTCATCATCGCTGGCGCCCCGGGCGAACCAGTCTGCGGGCGCCTGCTGCAGCAGGCCCAGAGCCAGCCCGGCGCCCAGCAGTTCGGCCTTGAGGGCCGTGCGCGCCGACGCGTCGCTGGCCTTGCGCGCCTCGCCGGCGATGCGCGACAGCTCGGCCAGCGCCGCCGGCGTGTTGAGGTCCTCATCGAGCGCGCTTTCGATGCTGGCCGGAATGCGCGCCGCGGCGTCGACGTCGCCCAGATCGCGCAGCGTGCCGTAGAGCCGGTCCAGCGTACGCACCGACTGCTCGATCAGCCCGTCCGACCAGTCCAGAGGCTGACGGTAATGCGCAGACAGCAGGGCATAGCGCAGCGCTTCGGGCGGGTGCGCGCGGACCAGGTCATGGACCCGCTCGATGTTGCCGATCGACTTGGACATCTTGCTGCCGGCAAACGTCAGCATGCCGTTGTGCAGCCAGACCTTCGCGAACGGCGCGCCGCCGTGGGCGCACTCGCTCTGCGCGATCTCGTTCTCGTGGTGGGGGAACTGCAGGTCCACGCCGCCGGCATGGATGTCGATGGTCGGGCCCAGATGCGCAGCGGCCATCGCCGAGCATTCGATGTGCCACCCGGGCCGGCCCGTGCCCCAGGGCGATTCCCAGCCGGGCAGGTCGGGCGTGGAGGGTTTCCACAGAACGAAATCGCCAGGATCGCGCTTGTACGGCGCAACCTCGACCCGCGCGCCGGCGAGCATGTCTTCAGTGTCGCGGCGCGAAAGCTTGCCGTAGCCGTCGAAGCTGCCGACCGCGAACAGCACATGGCCCTCGGCGGCGTAGGCGTGGCCGCTGTCGATCAGGCGCTCGATCATCGCGATGATCTCGTCGATATGCGCCGTGGCGGCGGGTTCGATGTCCGGCGGGGCGATCCCTAGCGCGGCCATGTCCTCGCGGTAGGCGGCGGCAAAACGGTCGGTGATCGTCGAGATCGGCACGCCCTGTTCGCGCGCGGCGGCATTGATCTTGTCGTCCACGTCGGTGATGTTGCGCGCGTACTTCAGCGCGCCATGCCGGCGCCGCAGGAGGTCGGCCAGCACGCCGAACACGACCGGTCCGCGCGCGTTGCCGATATGCACGTAGTTGTAGACCGTGGGTCCGCAGACGTACATGGTCGGGCAGGCGGGATCCAGTGGCGCAAACGGCTCGACGCGTCGCGTGAGGCTGTTGAAGAGATGCAGGGACATGTCGCGCTCGCCGGGGAAACCGCACGATTCTACCGGCGGTCGGGCCGCCGCGCCCGATTCCGTCGGTGCGCTCGCTGGCGCGCCACGGCTGCGGTCAGGCAGGCGCACGACAGCGCCGATTCAGCCCGGGGACGGGGGGCGGCCTACACTGGCCCGGTGTCCAATCCGTTTCGCGCCCACCTCTGCCCAAGCGCTGCACTGCCTGTCGTGGCGGTGCTGATGGCGTGTGCGTCGCCCGCGTTCGCGCAGGGCGCCCCCCCGGAAAATGCGCGGATGGAGTATGCCCAGGTGCTGCGCGCCGAGCCGGTCTACCAGACCCTGCGCGCAACCAGCATGGTCGAGCGCTGCGAAGCGACGACCCCGGTGAATGCCGACGATCAGCGGCGCGGGGTCGCGCGCTGGGTGGGCGCGGTCAAGGACGTGCTGCGTTCGGACGAGGATCTGGTGGAAGAGGTCGACCGCTCGGCAGGTGGCAATTGCCGCATGGTGCCGATCGAGCGCGAGTTCCGCCGGCCGATCGCCTACGACGTCGACTATGTGCACAAGGGCGTCAAGTACCGCTCGCGGTTGCCCTATGACCCCGGCAACCGCTTGCGCGTGCGGGTATCGGTGACGCCGGTGGTGCCGCCGGCCAGCGAACGTTGAACCGCAGCGTCGTGGCGGTTGCAGCGCAGCGCGCTGCGTGCGAGGATGCGCGCCTCATGAACGCCCTTCGCACCGACGCCGACATCCTGACCTCCGCCCGTATGGCGTCGGGCATGACCTCGCGCGCGCGTCGACCGGAAGCCCACATCTTCCCGGGTTGATCGAACGCGCGTCGCTTGTGCGAGCTGTTCTGCAGAAACCCGGCCGATGCCGGGTTTTTTCGTTTTCCGGAACTCCGATCCGCCGCGTCAACCGATCCTTCCTTCCATCGCCTCCACGAGATTCCCGATGACCGCGATCCGACACTTCCTCAACACGCAGGACTGGTCCCGACCCGACTTGGACGCCCTGCTGGCCGACGCTGCGCGCTTCAAGCGCGAGAAGCTCGGTGACGCGCTCAAGGGACGTTCGATCGCGCTGGTGTTCTTCAATCCGTCGATGCGCACGCGCACCAGCTTCGAACTCGGCGCCTTCCAGCTCGGCGGCCACGCCATCGTGCTGCAGCCGGGCAAGGACGCGTGGCCGATCGAGTTCGACCTGGGCACGGTGATGGACGGCGACACCGAGGAGCACATCGCCGAGGTCGCGCGCGTGCTCGGCCGCTACGTCGACATGATCGGCGTGCGCGCGTTCCCGAAGTTCGTCGACTGGTCGGTCGATCGCGAGGACCGCGTGCTCAGGGCCTTCGCGCATTACTCGCCGGTGCCGGTGATCAACATGGAGACCATCACCCATCCCTGCCAGGAGCTGGCGCACGCGCTGGCCCTGCAGGAGCATTTCGGCACGTCCGATCTGCGCGGCAAGAAGTACGTGCTGACCTGGACCTATCACCCCAAGCCGCTCAACACCGCGGTCGCCAACTCGGCGCTGACCATCGCCACGCGCATGGGCATGGACGTGACCCTGCTGTGCCCCACGCCCGATTACGTGCTCGACGAGCGTTACATGGACTGGGCTGAAGCCAATGTGGCCGAGAGCGGGGGCTCGCTGCAGGTCAGCCACGACATCGAAAGCGCCTATGCGGGTGCGGATGTGGTGTATGCCAAGAGCTGGGGCGCGCTGCCGTTCTTCGGCAACTGGGCGCCGGAGAAGCCGATCCGCGACCGGTACAGGCACTTCATCGTCGATGAGGCCAAGATGGCGCTGACCAACAACGGCGTGTTCTCGCACTGCCTGCCGCTGCGCCGCAACGTCAAGGCGACCGATGCGGTCATGGATTCACCGCAATGCATCGCCATCAACGAAGCCGAGAACCGCCTGCACGTGCAGAAGGCGGTCATGGCGACCCTGATGCGCTGACGCACGCCGCACCCGAAACCGAATTTTTCCGCATCCCCACGGACCATCTCCATGACCAGCGTCAATACCTCCCGCGACATCGTCCTCGCCTTCTCCGGTGGCCTCGACACCAGCTTCTGCGTTCCCTATCTCAAGGAGCAGGGCTGGACGGTGCATACCGTCTTCGCCGACACCGGCGGCGTGGATGCCGAAGAGCGCGCCTTCATCGAGCAGCGCGCGGCTGAACTGGGCGTCGCCAGCCATGTCACCGTCGACGGCGGTCCCGCGATCTGGGAAGGCTTCGTCAAGCCCTTCGTCTGGGCCGGCGAGGCCTACCAGGGCCAGTACCCGCTGCTGGTCTCGGACCGCTACCTGATCGTCGATGCCGCGCTCGCGCGCGCCGCCGAGCTGGGCACCAATGCGATCGCGCACGGCTGCACGGGCATGGGCAACGACCAGGTGCGGTTCGATCTGGCGGTCAAGGCGCAGGGCGACTACCGCATCGTGGCGCCGATCCGCGAGATCCAGAAGGAACATACGCAGACGCGCGCCTACGAGCAGGCCTATCTGGAGGAGCGCGGCTTCGGCGTGCGCGCCAAGCAGCAGGCCTACACCATCAACGAGAACCTGCTGGGCCTGACGATGTCGGGCGGCGAGATCGACCGTTGGGAAGCGCCGGGCGAGGGTGCCCGTGGCTGGTGCGCGCCGCGCGCCGAATGGCCGGAGGCACCGTTGCAGGTCAAGGTCCGTTTCGAGCAGGGCACTGCGGTCGCGCTCGACGGCGAAACGATGCCCGGTGCGCAGATCCTGGCCAAGCTCAATGCACTGTTCGCGCCCTACGGCGTGGGCCGCGGCGTCTACACCGGCGACACCGTGATCGGCCTCAAGGGCCGCATCGTGTACGAGGCGCCGGGCCTGGTCTCATTGCTCGCCGCGCACCGCGCGCTCGAAGACACCGTGCTGACCAAGCAGCAGAACCGCTTCAAGCCCGAGGTCGCGCGCAAGTGGACCGAGCTGGTCTACGAGGGCTTCTTCCACGATCCGCTCAAGGCCGATATCGAGGCGTTCCTCGCCTCCTCGCAGGCGAAAGTCACCGGTGAAGTGGTGCTGGAAACCCGCGGCGGCCGCGTCGATGCGGTGGCGGTGACCTCCCCGCACATCCTCAACGCCAAGGGCGCCACGTATGCGCAGTCGGCGGATTGGGGCGTGGAAGAAGCCGAGGGCTTCATCAAGCTGTTCGGCATGAGCTCGACGCTGTACGCGCAGGTCAACCGCTGAGTGCTTTCAGCCCCTCTCCTTCGGGAGAGGGGCTGAGGGACGCGCGACCAGTTCGATCGCGCGAGGTCGCGCCCCTCATCCGCCCCTTCGGGGCACCTTCTCCCCGCGGAGAAGGGTTTGTCGTTCCAGAACCGTCCGACGCCATGACCGACCTGCTGACCCACACTCTCGACCACCTCCAACAGCTGGTGTCCTTCGATACCCGCAATCCGCCGCGTGCGATTCCGGCCGAGGGCGGGATCTTCGACTACATCCGCAGCCGCCTGCCGGGCTTCGAGGTCGAGGTGATCGACCACGGCGCCGGCGCGGTGAGCCTGTACGCGGTACGCGGCACGCCGAAGGTGCTGTTCAACGTGCACCTCGACACCGTCCCCGACTCCCCCGACTGGAGCGCCGATCCGCATGTGATGCGGCGCCTCGACGATCGCGTGGTCGGTCTGGGCGTCTGCGACATCAAAGGCGCCGCGGCGGCGCTGATCGCAGCGGTCAATGCCGGTGACGGCGATGCGGCATTGCTGTTCTCGTCCGACGAGGAAGCCAACGACCCGCGCTGCATCGCCGCGTTCCTCGCCCGCGGGCTGGACTTCGATGCGGTGATCGTGGCCGAGCCGACGAACTGCGAGGCCGTGCTCGCGCATCGCGGCATCAGTTCGGTGCTGATGCGCTTCGCCGGCACCGCCGGCCATGCATCAGGCAAGCAGGATCCGGCGGCCAGCGCGCTGCATCAGGCGATGCGTTGGGGTGGCCGTGCCCTGGACCATGTCGAATCGCTGGACCACGCGCGCTTCGGGGGGCTGACCGGCCTTCGCTTCAACATCGGCCGGGTCGAGGGCGGCATCAAGGGCAACGTCATCGCACCGGCCGCCGAGCTGCGGTTCGGGTTCCGGCCGCTGCCGTCGATGGATGTCGACGACCTGCTGGCGACATTCGCCGGCTTCGCCGAACCCGAGGCCGGCCATTTCGAAGAGACCTTCCGCGGGCCGAGCCTGCCGTCGGGCGCGGCTTCCGATGGGAGTGCTGCCAATGCCGAGGAGCGGCGTCTCGCCGCGCGCGACATCGCCGATGCCTTCGATCTGCCGATCGGCAATGCGGTCGATTTCTGGACCGAGGCGTCGCTGTTCTCGGCGGGTGGCTACACCGCGTTCGTGTTCGGACCGGGCGACATCGCCCAGGCACACACGGCCGACGAGTTCGTCACCCTGGCGCAACTGCAGCGCTACGCCGACGCCGTGCACCGGATCATCAACGCACCGGCCTGAGCCGGCCGACCTGTTTTTCCCCATTCGCCGTCCCATCCACACAAGCCGACCCGTGAACATTCCCGCCACCCACGTCCAGACCCGCCAGACCATCGTGCGCCTGCTCTCGAGCATGGCCAGCGCGAAGGAGATCAGCCAGTACCTCAAGCGATTTTCGCAGCTCGACGCCAAGCGCTTCGCCGTGGTCAAGGTCGGGGGCGCGGTACTGCGCGACGAGCTCGACGACCTGACGTCCTCGCTGTCGTTCCTGCAGGAAGTCGGCCTCACCCCGATCGTGCTGCACGGCGCGGGCCCGCAGCTCGATGCCGAACTCGCCGCGGCCGGCATCGAGAAGCAGACCGTCGACGGCCTGCGCGTGACCACGCCCGAGGCGCTGGCCATCGTGCGCCGCGTGTTCCAGGCGGCGAACCTGCGCCTGGTCGAGGCCCTGCAGCGAAATGGCGCGCGTGCAACCTCGATCACCGGCGGTGTATTCGAGGCGACGTATCTCGACCAGGCGACCTACGGCCTGGTCGGCGAAGTGAACGCAGTGAACCTCGCGCCCATCGAGGCCAGCCTGCAGGCCGGTTCGATCCCGGTGATCACCAGCCTGGGCGAAACCGCGTCGGGACAGATCCTCAACATCAACGCCGACTTCGCCGCCAACGAACTCGTGCGCGAACTGCAGCCCTACAAGATCATCTTCCTCACCGGCACCGGTGGCCTGCTCGATGCCAACGGCAAGGTCATCGATTCGATCAACCTGTCCACCGAGTACGACCATCTGATCGAGCAGCCATGGCTGCATGGCGGCATGAAGGTCAAGATCGAGCAGATCAAGGCACTGCTCGAAGGGTTGCCGATGGCGTCGTCGGTCTCGATCACGCGGCCGGCCGACCTGGCCAAGGAGCTGTTCACGCACAAGGGCTCGGGCACCCTGGTCCGCCGCGGCGAGCAGGTGCTGCGGGTGACCGAATGGTCCCGGCTGGATCTGGCGCGGTTGAAGTCGCTGATCGAATCGAGCTTCGGCCGCGAACTCGCGCCGGACTACTTCGAGCGCACGCCGCTGCTGCGCGCCTACGTCAGCGAGAACTACCGCGCCGCGGTGATCCTCACCGAAGGCGACGGGATGGTGTACCTGGACAAGTTCGCGGTGCTCGACGACGCGCAGGGCGAGGGCCTGGGGCGCGCGGTATGGAACGTGATGCGCGAAGAGACCCCGCAGCTGTTCTGGCGGTCGCGCCACGACAACGCGGTGAACATTTTCTACTACGCCCAGTCAGACGGCTGCATCAAGCAGGAAAAGTGGAAGGTGTTCTGGTACGGGCTCGACGGCTTCGAACAGATCCAGCGCTGCGTCGCCCATTGCGCGGCGCGCGTGCCGACGCTGGTCGGTTGAGGGCACTGCAATGACCCAGAAGAAGACCATCGGCATCGTCGGCGCGCGCGGCCATACCGGCCGGGAGCTGATCCGCCTCGTCGCCGCGCATCCGGGCCTCGAGCTCGCATTCGTGTCCTCGCGCGAGCTGGGCGGCCAGCGCGTCTCCGACCACAACGACGGGTGGCAGGGCGATCTGCGTTTCGAGAACCTCGACGTCGATGCCGTTGCGGCAAAGCGTGCCGATGCGGTGATCCTCGCGCTGCCCAATGGCAAGGCCGCGCCGTTCGTCGCCGCGATCGATGCGGCCAAGCCGGACACCGTGATTGTCGACCTGTCGGCCGATTACCGCTTCGACGCCGGCTGGTACTACGGACTGCCGGAACTCACCCGCGGCCGCTACGCCGGCCAGCGCCGGATCAGCAATCCCGGCTGCTATGCGACCGCGATGCAGCTGGCGATCGCGCCGCTGGCGAGCCGGCTGGCCGGTCCGCCGCAGTGCTTCGGGGTTTCCGGGTATTCCGGCGCCGGCACGACCCCGTCGGACAAGAACAACCTCGAGCTGCTGGCCGACAACCTGATGCCTTACGCGCTGACCGATCACGTGCACGAGCGGGAGGTGTCGAAGCAGTTGGCGCTGCCTGTCGAGTTCATGCCGCACGTCGCGCCGCATTTCCGTGGAATCACGATGACGGTGAACATGTGGCTGTCGTCACCGATGTCGCGCGATGCGGTCAAGGCGCTGTTCGAGGCGCGATATGCCGACGAACCGCTGGTCGAGGTCATCGACGATGCGCCGTGGGTCAGCCGCATCGCCGGTCGCCACGGCGCGCAGATCGGCGCGTTCACGATGGCGCCTGGTAACGGACGCGTGGTTGTCGTGGCGACGCTCGACAATCTGCTCAAGGGCGCGGCGACGCAGGCGATGCAGAACCTCAATCTCGCGCTGGGCTTCGACGAGCTCACCTCCATCCCGCATTGATCCTCCTCCGCAGGCGTGCGCGCCTGCGGATCCGAAAACGGAATCCGACATGAGCACTCTCCTGTGGCAGAAGCCCGGCGTCGCCGTCGACACCAAGATCCAAGCGTTCCTCGCCGGTGACGACGTCATCCTCGACCGCGAATTCTTCCTGCACGACATCGCCGCGAGCGCCGCGCATGCGCAGGGCCTGCAGCGCGTCGGCATCCTCTCGGCCGATGAACTCGCTGGCCTCGAGCGCGAACTGGCCATGCTGGCCGAGGATTTCCGCAGTGGCGCCTTCGTACTCGACGAGCGTTTCGAGGACGGGCATTCGGCCATCGAGGCGCGCCTGACCGAACGTCTCGGCGATGCCGGCCGGCGCATCCACACCGGCCGCAGCCGCAACGACCAGGTGCTGGTCGCCACGCGCCTGTGGCTGAAGGAAAAGCTGGAGCGGCTGGCGACACTCTCGCGCGAGATCGCGAAGGTCGCGCTCGACCGCGCCGAGGCCGAGCGCGCGCTGCCGATCCCCGGCTACACCCACATCCAGCGCGCGGTGCTGTCCTCGGGCGGCATGTGGTGGTCGGGCTGGGCCGAGGCCTTCATCGACGATGCGGTACGCGCACGCGACACGCTGGCGCTGATCGACTGCAATCCGCTCGGCACCGCCGCGGGCTATGGCGTGAACCTCGCGCTCGACCGTGACCACACGACCGCCGCGCTCGGCTTCGCGCGCCTGCAGGTCTCGCCGGTGTATGCCCAGCTCTCGCGCGGCAAGTTCGAACTGGCCGCGCTCGAAGCGCTGGGCAGCGCGACACTGGACCTGCGTCGCCTGGCCTGGGACCTGTCGCTGTTCACCAGCGCCGAATACGGTTTCGTCGCGCTGCCCGCGCAGTACACCACCGGCAGCTCGATCATGCCCAACAAGCGCAATCCCGACGTCGTCGAGCTGATGCGCGCTACGCATGCCAGCGTCGCCGCGGCGCGCACCGAGATCGAGCAGCTGCTGTCGCTGCCGTCGGGATACCACCGCGACCTGCAGAGTTCCAAGGGCGCGATCTTCCACGGTTTCGGTCGCGGCCTGGCCGCGCTGGAACTGCTGCCGGCGCTGCTGGCGAACCTGGAATGGCGCGAGGATCGCCTGCGCGCCGCGGTCGATTCGGGCATGTACGCCACCGATGTCGCCGTCGAGGCTGCGATTGCCGGCGTGCCGTTCCGCGAGGCCTACCAGGCCGCCGCGGCCAGCACCGATACGGCCGGGCAGGGCCGCACGCCGGAAGGCAGTCTCGCCGCGCGCACGTCACCCGGCGGCGCGGCCGACCTGCGTCTGGACACGTTGCGCGCGCGCTGGGCTGCGCTGGCATGACCACGACGGTGCGCTATCTCGTCATGGCAATGCGCCGGCCCGGCTTCGATGCAGCGGTCATCGCACCGCACCGGGCCTTCCTCGAAGAGCTGCGGACCCGCGGCCTGCTGGACATGGCCGGCGGCTTCGCCGACGGAAGCGGCGGCGCCTATGTGCTGCGCAACATCGAATCGCTTGCGCAGGCCCAGGCGATCGTGGCCACCGACCCACTGGTGCTGCAGGGCGCGAGCGATCTCACCGTCCGTGCATGGCACGTGCACTGAGCGAGCACTGTCCGAACGTGGCGGGTGCACGGCGGGTGCCGCGTCCCCTGCAGGTCCGTTCCAGCGCGCAGCGTTTCGCGCGCTCGATCAGCTGTCCGTCTGTACCGACACCGCTCGTGCGTCGTCGTCCACGACCACCCGCATGATCCGTCCGTCGCGCAGCTTTGCCGCCAGTTCCGGCGTGGCCCCCAGTGCCAGGCGTACGTCGTCGTCGATGATGCTGGCACGGCGCTGGCGGCGGTCGGTCTTCGAGAAGCGGGCGCGGTTGTATTCCGCCCAGCCGATCAGCAGGACGGCACAGACCACGGCGATCAGCGGTAGCGACAACAGCAGGAACGGTTCGACCTCGTTCTGGTTGAGGTAGAGCCGCATGTACGCGGTGCGCGCGCCGACGTACCACGCCACCACGGTGACGAGCGGCACCCAGAGCCATACATAGAGTGTCCACGCGGCGGCAGTGAGCGCGCCCGATGCAAAGCGTTTGCCGGGGCCGCGACTCGGGCTGTGGTCGATGATGGGCGGGGTCATGCGGTGGCGCCTCGGTCGGGGCTGGTCCATACCGCGCGTTGGCGGCGTCGCAGCAGGGTGCGGGGAAGGGCGACGACAGCGGTCAGCATGCCAAGCATCCAGAACGCGATCGGGTACCAGATGACCCAGTAGAAGTGCCGGGCCATCTTGTCCTCGTAGCGCCGCTCGATGATCAGGCTGGTCGCAAACTGCAGCATGCAGACGAAGGCGAGCACCACACCATGCCAGCGCGGCAGGATGGATTCGACGTGGATGGCGGGCGGCAGCTGGATGAATTGCCCGACCAGCCACAGCACGATGATCGTCAGCATGACGTAGGCCCAGGTCAGGCTCAGCAGATACTCGAGCAGGATCCCCCACATGCGTCGCTTCTTCCACGCGAGTACGTCGCGGCCGTGGCTGAGCAGCACTTCCACGCCGCCACAGGCCCAGCGCAGGCGCTGCGCCCACAGGCCGCGGATGGTTTCGGGCATCAGGATCCAGCACAGCGCATTGGGCTCGTAGCGGATATCCCAGCCGGCCAGCTGCAGGCGCCAGGAGATGTCGATGTCCTCGGTGACCATGCGGTCGGACCAGAATCCGACGTCGTGCAGCGCTGTTCGCCGGAACGCGCAGATCACACCCGAAATCGTAAACAGCCGGCCGTAGGTCCGCTGCGCGCGCTTGATCAGGCCGACGATCGCGGAGAACTCTCCGATCTGCATGCGCCCCATCAGTGTGGTGCGGTTGCGGATACGGGGGTTGCCGGTGACCGCGCCTACGCGCGGGCCGTCGACGAGCTGTCCGACCATCCAGCGCACCGCGTGCGGATCGAGCACGGCATCGGAATCGACGCAGACCAGATAGTCCGAGGTCGCCGCGAGCGTGCCCATACGCAGCGCATTGGCCTTGCCCTGGTTCTGCGACAGATGGATCACGCGCAACCGCGGATGGTCGGCGACCAGTGCAGCGAGCAGTTCCGGCGTGCGGTCACTGCTGCCGTCGTCGATCGCGATGATTTCGAAGTCAGGGTAGATCTGCGCCGACAGCGCGGTGATCGTCTCGACGACATGGTCCTGCTCATTGAAGCAGGGGACCAGGATGGATGCGAACGGGGCAGACGCCAGTGCTGGCGGTGCGTCCGGCCGCGGCTTTTTCCGTTCGCGGCGCAGGTAGTAGTACACGCCGCCGACGATCCAGAAGCACGCCATGACCATGGGATAGAAGAAGGCGAAATTGAACAGCCAGCGGATCCACGGAAGCGATGTCCAATCCATGTTCAGCGCTCCAGGTAGGGGAAGGCACGGGCGGACATCGCGTCGCGTGCATCCTCGAGCGGCGGTTGCCCGCCGATGAAGTCGTCGGGGTAGTAGCCCAGATGGCGGACACCCAGCGCCTGCAGCATCCGCGATTGCGCGCGCAGGGCCGCGCCGGGCAGGGGCGCAGGCCCGCGCCAGTCCACGGTCTGCAGCTCGAACAGCGTTCTCTCCGCCCCTCCGGGAACGCGTAGCACCGCGTCCGCGAGCGTGCGCAGCCAGGCGTCGGCCCCACCGGCGTTCTCCATCTGTGGCATCGCCATCAGCGCGGTGACGTCGTAGGCGGCGAGAAAGGGCTCGAGCCGCTGCGCGAACCAGGCTTCCGACACGGGCTCCAGCACCGGCCGCGCAAACAGGTTGCGTGCGGTCATGAGCTTCGGCCGCCCGCGCTCGGCCGCGGTCCTGAGTCTCATCGTGAAATCGATCAGGGCCTGTGTGCGCGCGGCGGGAATGCCATCGCCGTAGGCGGGGATCTCATCGTCGCGCAGGTAGGCATCGTCATGGAACAGCAGACCGTCGAAATGGCTGCTGGTCGCGAGTTCGGCGTAGATATCCGAGACGATCTCCAGGGTCCGCGGATCACCGGGGTCCAGGCGCGGAATCTCGTTGTCGCCGGTCGCTGCGATCTGCAGCTCGCGCTGCAGATCCGTGTCGGCCAGTTTGAAGCCGAGCACCGGCATCCAGGCATAGACACGCACCTGGGCACGCGTGCGCAGCTGCCACGCGACGCGGTTGAACAGGTCGGCGCGCATCGGCATGTGCCGGCTCGGGAAGTACACAGCTTCGGCGGCGCCGTCGCCGTCGGGGTCGGCGAACGCCTGCAGCCACACGTGGCTCGGGCCGATGTCGTGGATGCGCTGCACCAGCACATCGACGTTGCGCGCCAGCTGCGCCGGGTCTTCGTCGTAGACGTAGTCCAGGTCGATCTGGATCGCGCGCATGCCGTCGAGCGACAGGTCGCGGCGCAGTTCTCCGGCCAGATCGCGCACGTCGGGGTTGCCGTGGATCAGCAGGCGCGCAAGGCTGGCCAGGGACGCCTGGTCGGCACTGTCCTCGCCCTGCAGGCCCAGATCGGCTTGCTGCGCGCGGCCTTCGAGATCGAACGACAGCGACATGCCCAGCGCGGTGGCGATGCCATTGGCGGGATCGTTGTAGGCCGCGTAAGGCCACACGATCACCCGTGGTGCCTGGCCGATGTTGCGTTCGATCAAGGCGCGGCTGGTCTGCAGGTCGGCTTCTATGCGCGCGCGCCAGGCGGCGTCGCTCTCGTAGACGTGGCGCTCGCTCCAGACGCGCGTGACCGCGGCCGGCGTCTGGTTGCCGAACGGATTGCCGGGCACGCCGCGATGCAGGTCGTGACTATGCGACCCGATCTCGACCAGCCCGCTGTCATGCATCTGGCGCAATTGCGCCCAGGTGAGGAAGTCCTCGGTCGTCAGATCGGACGGGCCGTAGGGCACCCGCTGGTCCGCCGGCAGTTCGACCCAGCTGGTCACTGGGGCCACCAGCGCGGGCCAGTTGTAGGCACGCAGCAACGGGAATGCATGCGTGTAGACGCTGCGCAAGCCATCGTCAAAAGTCAGCAGCACGGCCTTGTCCGGCAAGGTGCCGCGTCCGGCTCGCGCATCGATGACCGCCTGCACGCTGACCGCCTGGTAGCCGTGTGCCCGCAGCCAGTCCAGGTGCTGGGCGAAATTGGTCGTGGACACCGCATAGGGATCGGGATCGCCCTTGGGCGCCACGTCGTCGCGGATGTCGTGATAGCTCAGCACCAGCAGCGAGGCCCGGGTTGGTGACAGGGCCGACAGCAGCGCCAGCAATCCGGCAGCGAGCCAGCCGCGTGCGGACGGCATCATCGGGCACCTCCCCAGCGCAGTTCGATATCGAAGGCGACGCGCTGCTCGCGCAGGCCGTCATAGACCGGACGCGACCATGCCACGCCGTATTCCAGCTCGTGTCCGTCGCGCCGCCACAGGTGGCGATAGCCCAGCGACGGCACCCAGTGCGTACCCGCGTCACGCTGCCAGTACGGGCCGGCCAGCAGCTCGATACGCTGCTGGAACGCGGTCTCGTAGCGCCGCCAGGTGATGTGGTCCAGGCGCAGGCCGAGGTGCGCCGACGCGTCGCGTTCGGGATTGAAGTAGCCCACCGTGTCGCCGCGCGAGCTCCGGCTGGCATAGACCGACAGCAGGCTGTCGACCATCAGGTGAGGTCGCGTCATCAGGCGCTGCGCGGCACCGACGCCGAGCTGGTCGCGCGTGTTGCCGTCGTCGTAGCGCAGCCGTGACAGCCGGCCCTGCAGCGCGAAGGTGTCGCTGGGTACATAAGACGCGGTAAGCATCGCGCTGTCGGCATCAATGCCCAGACGCCGGGCCTGCAGCGAGGTGTCCTGAGCGTTGCGCGCGAGTTCCACGCCGGTGCGCCAGGCATCGTTGAAGCGCCAGTCTGCGCCGAGTGTCCACGTCGCGCCGCTCGATGCGCCACCGGCTGCGCCGACCGTCGCCCATGCACCGAGCCTGTCGTGGCGATACCAGGTGCCGACGCCGGCGGCGCGATGCCGGACGCGGCCATCGATGAAATCGGCCCAGTCCTCGTGTGCGAACACGCCGGCCCGCCAGTGGTCGTCGATCAGCGGCGAACGCACTTCGAGCGCCCAGCCGCCATCGCGACTGCCGAACGGCGAGATCCAGGGGTCGGCGCCATCGCGCTGGCGGCTGCGACCACGGCGCGCCGACAAGGTTGCCTGCACCCCGCGGTGGCGGTCGAGATCGCGTTCGACACGGTCCAGTCGCGGGTCCTCGGGATGCGCCTGCCGGAGCGTGGCAACTGCCGAGCGCGCCTCCCCGATGCGATCGAGCGCGGACAACGCAGAGACCTGGCCGGCGAGTGCGTCGCGGGCGCCCGGCGTCATCGTCAGTGCCATCCTGTAGCGTTCCAGCGCCGCGCTCGGTCGCAGCCGGCGCGACTGCACGGCGCCGTATGCGGCCTGCAGCCCCGGATTGGCCGGTCCGATGCCGGTGAGTGGCTGCAGCATGGCCTCGGCGCGCGCATGGTCGTTGGCATAGGAATGCGCCAGCGCGTGGTTGAGATCGGCGCTGTAGCGGTCCCAGTTCTGGTACCCCGCGGCAGCGCCGGCCTGGCGCGGCCAGGCGGCCTGCGATGCGGCGAGGGTCTCCATCAGCGGCAGGGCGCGGTCGAAGCGCTCGGTCTCGATGAAGGCGTAACCGAGCAGGATGCGGACGTTGACGTCGTGCGGCTTGTGCGCGACCGCGGCCTCGAGCACGGGGATCGCGTCGGCCGGGCGGCGCAGCGCGAGCAGCGAATCGCCAACGGTGCCGAGGATGTACGCAGGAACCTCGATACCGTCATCGAGCAGTGCCTGGTAGCCGGCCACGACCGCCTCGTGCCGCTGCAGGTGGTTCAACGCCGACAGCGCATCCACACGCAGGCGCGTGGCTTCCCAGGTCGTGGCGCGCGGAGACTCGCGCTGCATGCGCTCGAGGGCGGCCAGCGCTGCCTGGCTTTCCGCCAGTCGCGCGGCCGGGGTTTCGGGCTCCACGCGCCCCCAGCCGATGGCGCGGGCGAGCGCATCGCCCTGGATGCGTTCCCGCTCGAAATCGGCAAACAGTTGCGGACGCTGCGCCATCGCCTCGGCCGCGAGCGCCGACGCGCCCAATGCGTCCAGGGCGAGGACCCGCTGACGGAAGGCGTCGTTGTCGCCGGGGTCTGCAGCCAGCCGTCCCTGCGCTGCATGCAGCGCGGTCGTGGGGCTGCGGGCGGCATTGTCCGGATCGGCCGCGGCAGGTGCCTCGGCCGCCAGAACGGGCGGAATCGACGACCACAGGGTGGCGGCAAGGACATGCGGAAGATACGCATGGCGCAACAGGGCGAAGGGCACGAAGGGGGCATCCGGAAGAGGGCGACGTCGAATCGCACTCCTCTGCGCTCCGACCGCACGCATCCTGTTGTGACGTGCGTCAAGGATTCGTGTGTGGATCCTGTTAATTAACCAATTATTCAGTTCTGCTCGCCGCACGGGGTACGACCTGCAAGGGCTTGGCCGGGGCGTGGCTGGTGCGACTATCCGCAGCGCTCAGCGCTCAGCGCGGTGCCAGCTGTCCTCGAGGACACGCGGCTGGCAGGCCAGCCAGCCACCGGTCAGCAACACGCCGACCACCAGGTACAGCATCGCGAACGGCCAGTGCCAGCCACCGGTGGCGGCATGCAGCACACCGAACAGCAGTGGCCCCGCGCAGCTGAGGGCATAGCCGACGCCCTGCATGAAGCCCGAGAGCGCCGCCGAACCGGCGGGCGAGCGGGTGCGCAGGTTGATCAGGGTCAGGCTGAGCGGGAAGGTGCAAGTGCCCAGACCGATCAGCATCACCCACACCACCGGGGCGGCGAGCGGGGCGAGCAGCAGCCCGGTGAACGCGACCACGTGACAGGCGGCGCACAGGGCCACCAGGACGAAGGGATTGCGCATCCGCACGGCGATCGAAGGCATGCCCAGCGCGCCGATCAGCCCGAAAGCGGCGAATACGGCCAGCATCGCACCGCCGAACGCCGGTGATGCGCCGGCCTGGCTCAGCAGCAGCGGCAGCCAGGTGAACATCGCATAGGTGATCAGCGAGGTCGTGCCGAACATCAATGCCATGCCCCAGGCGATCGGCGAGCGGCTGGCCCGGCCGGGTGGCGTCGTGGTGGGCCCGGCCACCGGCGCGGGCGCCGCCAGCGCGTCCCGATGGTGCAGCAGCATCCACAGCCACGGCATGGCCGCGGCGACCGCCGTGACCGCCCAGGCGCCCATCGAAATGCGCCAGCCCAGCGCATCGGCGACCGGCACCGCCAGCAGCGCCGGCAGCATCGTGCCGAGCTGTAGCACGGTGATGTAGAGCGTGCTGACCGCGCCGACGCGGTCGGGGAACCAGCGCTTGACCAACGGAGGCAGCACCACGTTGCCGATGCCCATGCCGGCGAGCGCGATCACCGCCCCAAGAGCCAGCACGGCCACGTCCTGTGCCAGCGATCGCACCACCAGCCCCGCCGCGGCCAGCGACATCGCCAGCAGTGCCGTGCGTTCCAGTCCGATGCGGCGGGTGAGCGCCGGAGTGGCCACGCCGAACACGGCGAAGGCCGCGGTCGGCAACATCCCGAGCAGGCCGGCCGTCGCCGCGCCGAAGCCGAACGCGAAGCCGAGCACGTCGAGCAGCGGCGTCAGTGACGTCACCGCGGTGCGCAGGTTGAACGCGGACAGTGCGATGCCGGCAAGCACGAGCGTAGGCAGCAGGCGCGGCGCGGTGGGGCGGAACGTCATCGCGGCACGACACCGTCGAAGGCCGCGAACCGGGCGCGGCCGGAAAACGAAAAAACCGGCACGAGGGCCGGTTTTCGATATCACCTGCCGCATTGCTGCGGTTGGTCGGGGAGACAGGATTCGAACCTGCGACCTCTACGTCCCGAACGTAGCGCTCTACCAGACTGAGCTACACCCCGAAGGTGAGCCGCGCATTCTACTGATGCCCCCCGGATGAGGGCAAGCACTTCCTGAAAGAAAAAATCAGCGCCGGATGTATGCCGGCGCTCTGGGCCACGTCCGGCGCGGCGGCCTGCGATAATGACGCCCTGCGATGCCGGCCTGCGGTGTCCGCGTTTTTCGGATTCCGCGATGACTTCTCCAGCATGAGCCCCTCCTTGCCCGCCACGGACGTTGCAGCGCAGCGTCGTCAGCGCGGCCGCTGGCTCGACGCTCGGCTCGCACCGTTTCGAGGCCGCCACCGTGCTGCGTCCGCCTGCGTCGTGCTCGCGGGCTGGCTGTGGATCCCGCAGGCCGCGGCGATCGCCTGGGCGCTCGATGCGGTGTTGTTCGCCCATGCCGGTCTCGCCGCATTACCCGCGCCGCTGGGCCTGCTCGCCGCGACCCTGATCGCGCGCCCGCTGCTGACCTGGATCGGCCAGCGGCTGCAGGCGGACGTGGTCGAATCGGTGCTTGCGCAGCTGCGGGTCGGGCTCGCCCGGGCGGCGGCCGATCGCGGTCCGCTGTGGTTGCGCGGTCAACGCAGCGGCGCACTGGTCGCGCTGTCGACCGGGCATGTCGATGCGACCGCCGGCTACTACGGCGGCTATCTCACAGCGCGCGCCGAGACGATGGCCGTGCCGTTGGCGATTCTCGTCGCGGTGTTCGCGGTCGACTGGATCGTCGGGCTGGTGCTGTTGCTGACCGCGCCGCTCGCCCCGTTCTTCATGATGCTCATCGGCATGGGCGCTGAAAACGCCGGCCGCCGCCAGCTCGCCGCGCTCGCCCGCGCCGGTGCGCACTTCACCGACCGCCTGCGCGGGCTCGATCTGATCCGTGTCTATGGTCGCGGCGAGGCCGAGCTCGCGCAGGTCGGGGAAGCCACCGAGACCATCCGCGTGCGCAGCATGCGCGTGCTGCGCATCGCCTTCCTGTCGTCGGCAGTGCTGGAGTTCTTCGCGTCGGTCAGCGTCGCCCTGGTCGCGGTGTACTTCGGATTCACCTATCTGGGCATGCTGGACCTGCGGGGCGAAACGCTGAGCCTGTCGACCGGTCTGTTCTGCCTGCTGCTGGCGCCCGAGTTCTATGCGCCGATGCGGCGGCTCGCGGCGAACTACCACGATCGCGCCAACGCGCTGGCCGCAGTCGCTGAAATCGAGGCCACATTCGACGGGCTGCCGGAAATCGAAGCGGAACCGCTCGCGTCCCGGCGCATGGACGCGGACCTGGCCGAGGGCCAGGCAGTACCCCGGCCGTCTGCCTCTCCAGCGCCTGAGCCGCCCGGCGACCAAGGCGCCAAGGCGCATTCCCCGGCTCGACCGCTGGTCAGCGTCGCCAATGTCGTCCTCCGTCACCCCGGCGCGCGCGCGCCGGCATTGCAGGACGTTTCGCTCCAGGTCCCCGCCGGCGGTCGCCTGGCCCTCGTTGGTCCGAGCGGCTCGGGCAAGAGCACGCTGCTCGACGCACTGGCCGGATGGCTGCCAGCGGAGACCGGTCGCATCGACGTCGCGCCAGGCACGCGCATCGCGCTCGCCAGCCAGCGGCCCTGGCTGTTCCACGGCAGCATCGCCGACAACCTCCGCATCGGTGCGCCCGATGCGAGCGACGTCGAACTCGCCGAGGCGGCGCGCGTGGCCCAGGTGACGCGGTTCGCTGCGCGGCTGCCCGATGGCTTGGATACGCCAATCGGCGAGCGCGGCTTCGGGCTGTCCGGCGGCGAGGCGCGACGCGTGGCTTTGGCGCGGGCCCTGCTGCGGCGTCCCCGTCTGCTGCTGCTCGATGAACCCACCGCGTTCCTGGATCCCGGCACCGAGGCCGACCTGCTCGCCGCGCTGGATGCGTATCTGGACGAGTGCACCGTCATCGTCGCGACACACAGCGATGCCGTCGTCGCCTGGGCGGGTGCGTCCTGGCAGGTGCCGTCGCCGACCGGGGCCGCGCCATGAACGACCAGGACCTGGCCCGGATCGGATCGACACGGGAGCTGCTGCGCGCTCATCGGCGTGGCGTGCTGTTGGCGGTCGGGCTGATGCTGCTTACCCTGGCCGCGGGCATCGGCCTGCTCGGCCTGTCCGGCGGCTTTCTGACTGCGGCCGCGCTGACTTACGGCACGCTGGGATCGTTCAACTTTTTCTCGCCCTCGGCCGGGATCCGCGGGCTGACCCTGGCGCGAATCGTCTCGCGCTATCTGGAAAAGCTGCTCGGCCACGACACCATGCTGCGGATCGCGCGCGATCTGCGCAGCTGGTTCTTCGCGCGCGCCCTGCGGCTGAGCCCTGCGCAGCTGGGGCGCCTGCGCACCGGGGACCTGCTGGCCCGGCTGCTCGATGACATCGATGCGGTCGACGGTCTGCTGCTGCGCGCGACCGGGCCCTTGCTGGCACTGCTCGGGATCGGCCTGCTGGGCCTGGGCGTCGTGGCCTGGCTGCACCCACCCAGTGGCGTCTGGCTGGCACTGGTCGCGGGCGCGCTGGCCCTGGTGGTGCCGGCGCGTGTGGCATGGCGACGCGAAGCCGTGGAAGCCGAGCGTGCACAGCGCCGCGGCGCCCTGCGCGCGCGCCTGCACGAGCTCTACGAAGGCCGCAACGATCTCGCCGCGCTGGACGCCACTGCCGCGTGGCTGGCGCGGGTTGCGGACGACGCCGACGAAGTCGCGCGGATCGAGCGCGCGCGCCGCGGCCGGCTGGCCGATGCGCAGGTCCTGCACGGCGGCATCGCTGCGGTCGGGCTGCTGGGGTTGTTGTGGAGCGTGGCGACCGGCGTCACCACTGCCGGCCTGCCGGCCCCACACGCTGCGGCGATCTTCTTCATCGCCATCGGCCTGTTCGAGGCCTGGGCCGGCGCCGGTCTCGCGTGGCAGGCGCTGCGGGCCGCGCGCGCTTCGATCACCCGGCTCGATGCCGTTGCCGGTGCCGCGCCGGCGGTTGCCGATCCGCCGGAGCCTGTCCCGGTACCGGAGCGCGGCGCGCTGCGGT
The DNA here is from genome assembly GCF_002327105.1 of Luteimonas chenhongjianii. Lineage (GTDB taxonomy): Bacteria > Pseudomonadota > Gammaproteobacteria > Xanthomonadales > Xanthomonadaceae > Luteimonas > Luteimonas chenhongjianii. The sequence continues at coordinate 1,766,373 of NZ_CP023406.1, forward strand.
TCGAGGACGTGACTTTTGCATGGACGCCCGGGGCACCGCCGGTGCTGGATGGGCTCGCGCTCACCATCGCCCCGGGCGAGCGCGTCGCGATCAGCGGCGACAGCGGCGCAGGGAAATCCACGCTCAGCGCGCTGGTGCTGCGCAGCGCCGACGCGCAGTCGGGCCGGGTGACCTGGGGTGGCGTGGATCTGCGCGCGATGGCCCAGGCGGACTGGTATGCGCGCATCGGCTGGTTGCCGCAGAACGCGCCGATCTTTGCCGGCCGCGTCCGGGACAACCTCGGTTTTGGCGCCCCGCACGCCGACGACGCGGCGATGTGGGCGATGCTGGCCCAGGTCCGGCTGCGCGCCTGGGCCGAGCGTATCGGCGGCCTCGATGCCTGGATCGGCGAGTCGGGCGCGACGATGTCGGCCGGCCAGGCCCGTCGACTCGCACTGGCGCGGGCGCTGCTGCGGGATGCACCGCTGATCGTGCTCGACGAGCCGACCGAAGGCCTGGACCACGACACCGCCGACGGGCTGCTGCGTGAACTGCCGGACCTGCTGGTCGGGCGCAGCCTGCTGCTGATCACCCATGGCACGTTGCCGCCGGGCCTAGTCGACCGCCATCTGTGGTTGCGCGACGGACGTCTGCACGACGCATGAATCGGTGTGGACGGAGTAGCGGCCGTGCACGCCCTCGCGCGCCGCCGTAGTTCCACAGAGGCCACCGCGGCGCGCGGCGGGGACCGACTAGAATGTCCACCTCCATCCGCATCACGACAAGAGCGCCCCGCATGATCAAGCCCCGGACCCCGCCCGGTGTCATGGAACTGTTGCCGCGCGACCAGATCGCGTTCCAGCGCATGCTCGATACGATCCGGCGCACGTTCGAAGGCTTCGGATTCCTGCCGATCGAAACGCCGGTGTTCGAACTGTCGGAGACGCTGCTGACCAAGTCCGGCGGCGAGACCGAGCGCCAGGTGTACTTCGTGCAGTCGACCGGCGCGCTGGCCAAGTCGTCCGAAAGCGGGCAGTCCGAGGCGCTGCCGGAGCTGGCGCTGCGCTTCGATCTGACCGTGCCGCTGGCGCGCTACGTCGCCGAGCACGAGCACGATCTCGCATTCCCGTTCCGCCGCTACCAGATGCAGCGCGTCTACCGCGGCGAGCGCGCCCAGCGCGGCCGTTTCCGCGAGTTCTACCAGTGCGACATCGACGTCATCGGCAAGGATTCGCTGTCCGCACGCTACGACGCCGAGGTGCCGGCGGTGATCAGCGCGGTGTTCGCCGCGCTCGACATCGGCGAGTTCACGATCCAGCTCAACCACCGCAAGCTGCTGCGCGGATACTTCGAAGGGCAGGGCATCGACGATGCGCGCCAGATGACCGTACTGCGCGAGATCGACAAGCTCGACAAGCGGGGCGAGGACGCGGTGCGCGCGACCCTGACCGGCGAGGGTTTCGGCCTGTCGGACGAGGTCGCCGAGCGCCTGCTCGCGTTCTCGCGCGTGCGCTCGACCGGCCACGAGGATGCGCTGGCCAAGCTTGATGCGCTCGGCGCCGGCACCGCGCTGTTCGAGGAAGGCCGCAATGAACTGCGTGAACTGCTGGCGCAGCTGCGCGCACTCGGCGTGCCGGAATCACGCTACGCGCTGAACCTGTCCATCGCGCGCGGCCTCGACTACTACACCGGCATGGTCTACGAGACCGTGCTCGACGCGCATCCGCAGATCGGGTCCATCTGCTCGGGCGGCCGTTACGACAACCTCGCCAGCCACTACACCAGGTCGAAGCTGCCGGGCGTCGGTATCTCGATCGGCCTGACGCGTCTGTTCTGGCAGCTGCGCGAGGCCGGTCTGGTTGCGACCGCCGACAGCTCGGTCGACGTGCTGGTCACGCTGCTCGATGATGCTTCGTTGCCCCATGCGCTTGCGCTGTCGCAGCGTCTGCGCGGCGCGGGCCTCAACGTCGAAACCCAGCTCGAGCCGCGCAAGCTGGCCAAGCAGATGCAGTACGCCGACCGCGCCGGTATCCGCTTCGTGGTGATCCGCGGCGAGGACGAGGCGGCAAAGGGCGTGGTCGCGGTCAAGGACCTGCGCCGTGGCGAACAGTTCGAGGTCGCCGATGACGATCTGTCGCGGACGCTGCTGGTCGAGCGCGAGCAGGCGAGGTCGATGCCGCAATGATGCGCTGCCGGGTGATCGCGCCGGGCCCGTGATGGTGATGCGTCCGGTCATCGGCGTCGGCGCGCGGTAACGCGATGGTGGGGACGTGCCCGGCGCCTTGGATGCGGGCAATCGTGACTTGCAAGGGAGACGCACAATGAAATCCATCCGCCTCGACGGCCGCTCGCTGACGCGCGCGCAACTGGTCATGGTCGCGCACGGCGCGCCGGTCGCGCTCGACGACACCGCACTGGCCGGCGTTGCCCGCGCCGCCGACTTCCTCGCCGAGCAGGTGCGCCGCGAGGAACCGATCTACGGCGTCTCCACCGGATTCGGCAGCAATGCCGACCGCCTGCTCGGCGCACGCCCGCTGCGCGACGACCTGCCGGGCGCGACGCCCTCGGGGCGTTCGCTGCACGAGGAACTGCAGGTCAACCTGATCGTCACCCACGCGGTCTGCGTCGGCGAGCCGCTGCCTGCGGACGTGGTGCGCGCGATGCTGTGCATCCGCATCAACACGCTGCTCAAGGGTCATTCGGGCATCCGCGTGCAGACCTTGCAGGCGTTGGCCGCGCTGCTCAATTCGGGCATCGTGCCGGTGGTACCGGCGTTGGGGTCTGTCGGGGCGTCCGGCGATCTCGCGCCGCTGTCGCACCTGGCGATCGTGCTGCTCGGCGGCGGCGAAGCCTTTGTCGACGGCGAACGGATGCCGGGCGCCGAAGCGCTGAAGCGCGCCGGTCTCGAGCCGGTCACGCTCTCGTACAAGGAAGGCCTGGCGCTCAACAACGGCACCGCGCAGATGCTCGCCACCGGCGTGCTCGCGCTGCAGAAGCTCGACGCGCTGCTCGATACCGCCGATCTCGCCGCGGCGATGACGATCGACGCCTTCGCCGGACGCCTGGGCGCGTTCGATCCCGAGGTGCACGCGCTGCGCCCGCATCCGGGCCAGGTCGAAGTGGCCGCGCACCTGCGTGAACTGCTCGCCGGTTCCACGCTGGCCGACATCCCGTATCACCTGGTGCCGCGTTTCAGGCCCTGGCTGCCCTCCAGCTGGGACACCGCCGAGGCCCAGGCCCTGCGCTTCGACATCGGCTGGGACTGGGTGCCAAGCGACCAGCGCCATGGCCGCGAGAAGTTCTACACGCGTTTCCGCCCGTTCCGTGGTGGCAAGAAGCACCAGCCGCAGGACAGCTATTCGCTGCGCTGCATCCCGCAGGTGCACGGCGCGGTGCGTGATGCGGTGGAACAGGCCAAGCGTGTATTCGAGATCGAGCTCAACGCGGTCACCGACAACCCACTGGTGTTCCCCGACCGCGATGCCGAGCATGTCGAGGAGAAGGTGATCTCCGCCGGGCATTTCCACGGCATGCCGCTGGCGCTGGCGATGAGCTACGTCAAGGCGGCGATCCCGGTGCTGGCCTCCATTTCCGAGCGTCGCCTCAACAAGCTCGTCGACCCCTCGACCAACGACGGCCTGCCGGGCTTTCTGATCGGCAACGAGGATGCGACCGAGTCGGGCTACATGATCGTGCAGTACACGGCGGCAGCGATCGTCAACGATCTGGCCACGCGTGCGCATCCGGCCAGTGTCTATTCGATCCCGACCAGCGCGAATGCCGAAGACCACGTATCGATGGGCACCAACGAAACCCGGCATGTGCTGTCGATGGCCGAGGATCTGGGCAAGGTGCTGGCGCTGGAGATCTACACCGCCGCGCAGGCGCTGGACCTGCGCGTGGACATGATCAACGCCGCGCGCGATCTCGCGCGGCGTGGCGATGCCGAAGCGCTGGCGGCGAAGGTGCAGGGCGGTCCGGCGTCCGATCGTCCGGGCCGCGGTGCCTTCGTCGACGAGGTCGAAGGCCTGTGTGCCGAGCTCGCCGCGTGCGAGCCCTTCCATCCGGGCGGGATCGTCGCCGAGGCGCATGCGATCGTGCGCGAGGCCATCCCGTTCCTCGACCGCGACCGCGCGCTCGACGGCGAAGTTGCCGCCGCAGTGAGACTCGTCGCCGACGGCGCGCTGCTCGGGGTATTGCCCCGCTGGCGCGTGCCGACCTCCAGCCCGGTGGGCGAGGGGCGCGCCCCTTGAACCTGTCGCTGCATTTCGGCTGGCTCGGCGTCCTGGAAGCGGCGCTGATCGCGCTCGCCGTCGGCGCGCTGTGTTACCTGCTGTTCCACTGGATCGGCGCGCGCAACCGCTGGGCACATGGCCCGGCGATCGGCTGGGGGTGTCTGCTCGCGCTCGGCATTGCTACTGGCATCGACGCCTGGCATCTGTTCTACATGGGCGTGGTGCGGCTGGAATCGCCGGTGTATGCGCGCATCGCGCTGCAGAAGATCCACGACCCGAACTTCCTCGCCGCCCGGGTGTTCATGTCGTCGGTGGGTGCGTTGTCGGGTGTCGCCCTCGCGTGGATGGCGATGCACGCGCGCAAACGCGCCGACTGAGCCGGACGCAACCGCAGGATGGGTAGAGCGCGGCGAAATCCGTCATCGCTGTCCTCTGGCGTTGTTCGTCCCGCTCAAGCGGCGGGCTGCCGACCGTGCTCGATCCGCCGCAGGAACACCGTCATCTCCTTCGACGACTGCACATCGCCGCGCCGCGCCGCCGCATCGAGCCCGGCGCCCCACGCCGCTTCCGCCTCGTCTTCGTGCCCCGACGCCAGCAGCGCCTTGCCGAGCAGCTTCCACGCCGCCGAGTAATCCGGGCCGTGCCGCGTCGCCGCCGCCAGATGCGTCGCCGCCGCGTCCACGTCGCCTGCCTGCAGACAGGCATTGCCCAGTCCGAAGCGCAGCAGTGCATCGTCGCGCCCCGCATCGAGCAGCGCCTGCAGACGTTCGCGCATGGGTCACCGGTGTCCGGAAGTCTCCTGCGGATTGTCGCCCGCGGATGGGGCGGCGCCGGTGGAACGCAGCAATCCGGCGCGCACGAGCATGGCGTGCACCGCGTCGCGACTGCTGCCGTCGCGCTGCCAGCCTTCGTAACGCTCGACCAGTGCGCCATCCCGAAACGCCAGGAAATGCGGAGTGGCGTCGAACGAGGAGATGGGCCACTGATCGGCATCGAAGGCGATGTGGATCGGTGTAAGGGGCCGGCGGCGGTTCCAGTCGCGCAGCATGGATGCTTCGGCGATTGCAGTCGGCGCCATGAGCCAGGTCGCGTGCCGCGCGAACAGCGGGCCGAGTTCGGGATCGTCCGGAATCGCCGCGGCCGCAGCGTTGCTGAAACCGCAGCCAGGGGAAGACACTACGACGATGCGGGTTCGAAGGTCGATCGCTTCCAATTGAAGGGTTGGGGCAGCAGCGTCGTCGTCGATGATCTTCCAGATGCCGACGTCGCTTTCGGTGAGCGCGTACGACGTGTCCAGATGCGGGACGGGCGGCAGCGCCAAGTCGGACAGACTCGCGGTGAAGGCGCGTGCTTCTTCGATGCGGCCGCTGCGGAGCAGGGCGCGCTGCATGTCGCGGTGATCGTTGCGTGTGACGAGTCCGTGCGATTGCAGTCGCCCATGCAGGACGCTGGCCGCATCGACGTGCGTATCGCGACCGGTAGACTGCGCAAGTCCCATCGCCGCGCGATGCAACAGACGCAGATCCTCGCCTCCGGTGGAGGCCGATGTAACCTCGTTCGCAATCAGTTGTTCGATGTTCGCAACCGCCGTATCGCCGTCGACAGCATCGGGCGAGGCGTCCTGCCAGTCGCGATACGCCGACACCATCGCATCCGTGGGTGGCGCAAGGCCGCCATCGGCGCGCGCTGCGCGCAGGCGCACCGCCTCGTCGGGAGCGAGGCCGGGGAAAGGATAAGTGTCCTCCAGCAGCAGGCGTTGGACTGCCAACGCTTCCTCGCTGGTCAGCTCGGCAAGCAGGATATCCACCGGCAGGGTATGCAACCCGCGCGGTCCGAATCTGAGCGAGTCGAGAAACAGCGCACGTGCGTACGGTGGCATCCGGTCCAGCGGCGATGCGTTGTGCGCGAGCCATTGCTCAAGTGCCGCTGCAGTCGTGAAGGGCGGTGTCGCATCCGTTCCGGCAGTACGTGCGGGCGCGGCCAGAAGCAGGGCGAGGCTGAGGACGAGCGCTGTTCGGTACATGGCGATCCTTCGCGCGGGCAGTCGCGCGATTGAAGCATGTTGCGTGTCGCGTGGCGCCGCGGTTTGACATCGGCCCGAATTGGAGTAACGTGATAGCACGTTATTACATTGATACGTTTATCCGCCCCGTGAAGCAACGCCCCGAACCCCTGCCGGACCACGAAACCAGCGCATCGCTTGCGTCGCTCGCGCGCGCTTTTGCCGCGCTCGAGACGGCTGACGAGGTGGCCCGCTTCCTCGATGACCTGTGCACGCCGGCCGAACTGGAGGCGCTGGTCGACCGCTGGCGCGTGGTGCCGCTGCTGCAGCAGGGCGTGCCGTATCGGGAGATCCACGAGCGCACGGCGGTCAGCGTGACCACGGTCGGCAGGGTCGCACGCACCCTCGATCGTGGCGCCGGCGGCTATGCGATCGCCGCGCGCCGCGTCGCCGGCACCAACGAATCCCCCTGAGGTCATCCCCATGAGTCCTGTGAACGGCGGCGCCACGCGCGACCGCCTGCGCATCGCCATCCAGAAGTCCGGCCGCCTGAGCGAGCCGGCGCGCGCGCTGCTGGCGTCCTGTGGCCTGTCCTGGCGCGAGAGCCGCGACAAGCTGTTCTGCTACGGCGAGACGCTGCCGGTCGATCTGTTGCTGGTCCGCGATGACGACATTCCGGGCCTGCTCGCCGATGGCGTCTGCGACTACGGCATCGTCGGTCGCAACGTGCTCGATGAAGTCGGCGCCGACCGGGCGCTGCGCGGCCTGCCGCAGGTGTCGAAGGCCGTGCGCGGCCTCGGCTTCGGCGGCTGCAGGCTCGACATCGCGATTCCCGAATCGACCGAATGGACCGGGCCAGCGCAGCTGCAGGGCAGCCGTATCGCGACCAGCTACCCGGGCCTGCTGCAGCAGTGGCTCGATGGCCAGGGCGTGCAGGCGACGATCGTCAACCTGTCGGGCTCGGTCGAGATCGCGCCGCGCCTCGGCCAGGCCGACTTCATCTGCGATCTCGTGTCCAGCGGCGCCACCCTGACTGCCAACCAGCTCAAGCCGGCGGTGACGCTGATGACCAGCGAGGCCGTGCTGGCGGGTCCGATCACGCCTTTTGCCGACGTGCGCGGCGAGCTCGCATCGTTGTTGCTGCGCCGGCTCGATGGCGTACTGCGGCTGCGCGACAGCCGGCTGGTGATGTTCCAGGCGCGCCGTGATGGCGTGGACGCGCTGCTCAAGCTGCTGCCCGATGCCGAAGCGCCGACGCTGCTGCAGGTCGACGGCAGCGACCGCGTGGCGTTGCAGGTGCTCTGCCACGGCGAGATGACCTGGCCGCGCCTCGAGGCGCTGAAGCAGGCCGGCGCTGCCGGCGTGATGGTGCTCCCGGTGGAGCGGATGCTGGCATGAGCGCCCCGACTTCCACGACTGCCATCGACACCGCAATTCCGGCGATCATCGACTGGTGCGACGCCGATGCCGACGCGCGCACCGAGTTGTTGCGCCGGCCCACGCAGGCCGTCGCCGCGCAGACGCGCAGCGCGGTGGCCGACGTGCTCGACGATGTGCGCGCCCGCGGCGATGCCGCCTTGCGCGAGCTGACCCAACGCTTTGATCGCGTCACCCTCGACGACTTCGAGGTGGGTGCCGATGAATTCGCCGCCGCCGAAGCGGCGGTGCCCGAAGCGTTGCGCGAGGCGATGGCCAACGCCGCCGCCCGCATCGAGCAGTTCCATGCGGCCGGCATGACCCCCGGCTACAACGTCGACACCGCCGAGGGCGTCAACTGTGCCCGCATCGTGCGGCCGATCCGGCGCGTCGGCCTGTATGTGCCGGCCGGCACCGCCCCACTGCCTTCCACCGCGCTGATGCTCGGCGTGCCGGCGCGCCTGGCGGGTTGCCGGGAGGTGGTGCTCTGCACCCCGCCGCGTCCGGATGGCAGCGCTGATCCCGCGGTGCTCGTCGCTGCGAGGCTCACCGGTGTGCACCGCGTGTTCAAGCTCGGCGGCGCGCAGGCGATCGCGGCGATGACCTTCGGTACGGCGCGCGTGCCGGCCTGCGACAAGCTGTTCGGGCCGGGCAACAGCTTCGTCACCGAAGCCAAGCAGCAGGTCGCGCAGTCGGGCACGGTCGCCATCGACATGCCCGCCGGTCCCTCGGAGGTGCTGGTGATCGCCGACGCGGGCGCCGATGCGGCCTTCGTCGCCGCCGATCTGTTGTCGCAGGCCGAACACGGCCCGGATTCGCAGGTGCTGCTGCTGTCCGACGACGACACCCTGCTGGAGAGGGTGCGCGCCGAGCTGTCGACGCAGCTGGCGACCCTGCCGCGGGCGGACATCGCCCGCCAGGCGATGGCGCGGTCGCGACTGCTTCGCGTGGAAACGCTCGAGATCGCGTTCGAGATCAGCAACCGCTATGCGCCTGAACACCTGATCCTGGCGCTGCGCTCGCCGCGCAACTGGCTCGATCGCGTAGAGGTCGCCGGCTCGGTGTTCCTCGGCGACTGGACGCCCGAAGCGCTCGGTGATTACTGCAGTGGCACCAACCACGTGCTGCCGACCGGCGGCGCGGCGCGCGCCTGGAGCGGGGTCAGCGTGGCGAGCTTCCAGAATACGGTCAGCGTGCAGTCGGCGAGTGCCGCGGGCATCCGCGCGATCGGTCCGGATGCGGTGACGATGGCGCGCGCCGAAGGTCTCGACGCGCACGCGAACGCGGTCGCCTTGCGCCTCGCGAAGGCGGCGGCATGAGCGGCGTGCTCGATCTGATCCGCGAGGACCTGCGCGATTTCGCCGGCTACGCATCGGCCCGCACCCAGCGGCTTGAAGGCGAGGTCTGGCTCAATGCCAACGAGGCGCCGCTGGCTAATCCGGGCGATGTCGACGGCCGGTGCCGGCGGTATCCCGCGCCGCAACCACCCGAACTGCAGGCCCGCCTGGCGGAGGTCTACGGCGTCGGCACCGACCAGCTGCTGATCGGCCGCGGCAGCGACGAGGCGATCGATCTGCTGGTGCGTGCGTTGTGCGTCCCGGGCCGGGATGCGGTACTGGCGACGCCTCCGGTGTTCGGCATGTATGCCGTCAGCGCCCGCCTGCAGGGCGCCGATTTCATTGAGGTGCCGCTGGTCGATGGCGCAGACGGATTTGCGGTCGATATCGACGCGGTCCGCGCAGCGGCGCTCGCGGGCTCGGTCCGGCTCGTCTTTCTCTGCTCGCCGTCCAACCCCACGGGCGGCCTGGTGCCGCTTTCCGCGGTCGCCAGCCTGGCGGTCGCGTTGGCAGGGAGCGCGGTCGTCGTCGTCGACGAGGCTTACGTCGAGTTCGCCGACTCAGATTCGGCCGCGACCCTGCTCGGCGCGCACGAGAACCTCGTGGTGCTGCGCACGCTGTCGAAGGCGCACGCGCTTGCGGCTGCGCGCATCGGCGTCGCGATCGGCCACCCCGATCTGATCAAGGTGCTGCGGCGCTGCCAGGCGCCGTATCCGGTACCGACGCCGTGCGCCGATCTGGCGCTGGCCGGCCTGTCGCCAGCGGCGCTGGGCGTGACCCGGGCGCGGACCGCCGAAACGATCGCCGAGCGCGAGGCGCTGGCCGCAGCGCTGGCGACCACGCCGGGCGTGCGCCGGGTGTATCCATCGGCCGGCAACTATCTGCTGGTGCGCTTCGTCGATGCCGATCGCGCGTTCGCCGCGCTGCTCTCGGCCGGCATCGTCGTGCGCGACCAGCGCACGGCGCCGCAACTGGGCGACGCGCTGCGCATCAGTCTCGGCACGCCGGTGCAGAACGCGCGCGTGCTCTCGGCCCTGCAAGCTCTGGAGATCGCGGCATGAGTTCGCGCGGCAAGAAGATCCTGTTCGTCGATCGCGATGGCACCCTGATCGAGGAGCCGGCGGATTTCCAGATCGACGCGTATGAGAAGCTGCGCTTCGTGCCCGGCGTCATTCCGGCGATGCTGCGCCTGCGCGATGCCGGCTACGAGTTCGTCATCGTCACCAACCAGGACGGCCTCGGCACCGACAGCTACCCGCAGGCAAGCTTCGACGGCCCGAACGACCTGATGCTCGGCATCTTCGAAAGCCAGGGCATCGTGTTCCGCGAGGTGCTGGTCGACCGCAGCTGGCCGGCCGACAACGCGCCGACGCGCAAGCCTGCCCTGGGTCTGGTGATGCATTACCTGCGCGACCGCGGCATCGACCTCGACAACTCGGCCATGGTCGGCGACCGTGATACCGATATCCAGTTCGCCGACAACCTCGGCATCCGCGGCTTCAAGCTGCGCACCGCGCAGTTCGGCGGCGAGTGGGATTGGGCGGGTATCGCGCATGAACTGTGCGACGCGCCGCGCCGCGCGACCGTCGTCCGCAATACGAAGGAGACCCGCATCCGGGTCGAGCTCGATCTCGACGCCGCGGCGGACGCGCGCGTATCGACCGGCCTGCCGTTCTTCGACCACATGCTCGACCAGATCGGCAAGCACGCCGGCATCTCGCTGGTCGTACAGGCCGAGGGCGACCTGCAGATCGACGAACATCACACGATCGAGGACACCGGCATCGCGCTCGGCCAGGCGCTGCGCGAGGCGCTCGGCGACAAGCGCGGTATCGGGCGTTACGGCTTCACCCTGCCGATGGACGAAACGCTGGCGAGCGCCGCGCTCGATTTCGGCGGGCGGCCGTACCTCGTGTTCGACGGCAGCTTCGTGCGCGAGCGGGTAGGGGACATGCCGACCGAGCTGGTCGAGCATTTCTTCCGCTCGGTCTGCGACTCGGCCGCGCTGAACCTCAACCTGAAGGTCGAAGGCGACAACGACCACCACAAGGTGGAAGCCTGCTTCAAGGTCTTCGCCCGCGCGCTGGGACAGGCCGTGCGGCGCAGCGGCGACGCCTTGCCCAGTACCAAGGGGACACTGTGATGCGCGTCGTCATCGTCGATGCCGGCGGCGCCAATACCGGTTCGGTTCGCTACGCGTTCGAGCGCCTGGACATCGACGCCACTCTGGTCACCGATGCGGCCAGCATCCGCGCCGCCGACCGTGTGATCCTGCCCGGCGTCGGCACGGCGGCGCAGGTCATGGCGCGGCTTGCGCAGCTGGATCTCGTCGAGGTGTTGCGTACGCTCGAGCGGCCCTTGCTCGGCATCTGCGTCGGCATGCAGCTGTTGTTCGATGCTTCCGACGAGGGTGAGGTGGCCGGTCTCGGCGTGCTCCCTGGACGGGTGTCGCGACTCGCCGGCGGCCCCGGCTTGCGGGTACCGCACATGGGCTGGAGCACGCTGCGCGCGCTACGCGCAGATCCCCTCGTCGAAGGCATCGATGGCGAACAGGCGTATTTCGTCCACAGCTATGCCGCGCCGGTGACCGACGACTGCGTCATGGCCGGCGACCACGGCCAGGCCTTTGCCGCCGTCGTGCGACGCGGCCATATCGCCGGCACCCAGTTCCATCCCGAGCGCTCGGCCGGCATCGGCGCGCGCGTGCTGCGCAACTTCCTTTCTCCTGCGTTCGAGGCCTGAGGCATGTCGTCGTTTACCGTCTATCCCGCGATCGACATCCGCGACGGCCGTGTCGTGCGTCTGGCGCAGGGCGACTACGCGCAGGAAACCCACTACGGCGACGATCCTCTGGTGCAGATCGAGGCCTATGCCGACGCAGGTGCCGAATGGCTGCATCTGGTCGATCTCGATGCCGCACGCGAGGGCGGCTACACGCTGGCGCCCCTGCTGGCCCGCATCCGTGCCGATACCGGCCTGCGCGTGCAGACCGGCGGCGGCGTGCGCTGCGAAGACGACGTGCGCCGAATCCTCGATGCCGGCGCCGAGCGCGTCGTCGTCGGCTCGCTGGCGGTGCGCGAGCCGGCGCAGGTCATCCGCTGGATCGAGACCTTCGGCGCCGGGCGCATCACCGTCGCGCTCGATACCCGCCAGGGCCTGGACGGCGTCTGGCGCCTACCGGTGCACGGCTGGACCGAGACCGCCGCGGCCACGCTCGACGTGCTCGCGGCGCGCTATGCGCAGGGCGGCCTGTGCCATCTGCTGAGCACCGACATCGCCCGCGACGGCATGTTGTCGGGCCCCAATCTCGGTCTCTACGCGCACCTGAAGGCGCTGGCGCCCACGCTCGATGTGCAGGCCTCGGGCGGCGTGCGCGAGCTCGCAGACGTGCGCGCCGCCAAGGCCCAAGGCTGCGGTGGCATCGTGCTCGGTCGTGCGCTGCTCGAAGGCCGGCTGGACCTGGCCGAGGCACTGGCATGCTGAGCCGCCGCATCATTCCCTGCCTCGACGTGCGCGAGGGTCGTGTGGTCAAAGGCGTGCGGTTTCGCGACCACGTCGACATGGGCGATATCGTTGATCTCGCACTGCGCTACCGAGACGAAGGCGCCGACGAACTGGTGTTCTACGACATCTCGGCCAGTCCGCAGGGCCGCTCCGTCGACCGCGGCTGGGTGGGGCGCGTGTCGCGCCTGATCGACATTCCGTTCTGCGTGGCCGGCGGCATCCGCGATGTCGACACCGCGCGCGCGGTACTGCATGCGGGCGCCGACAAGATTTCGGTCAACACGCCGGCGCTGGAACGTCCTGCACTGATCTCCGAACTTGCTGATGCGTTCGGCGTGCAATGCGTGGTCGTCGGCATCGATTCGATCCGCGAAGCCGACGGGCAATGGCGCGTGCGCAGCCATACCGGCGATCCGGACCGCACGCGCGAGCTGCCCATCCGTACGCTGGACTGGATCGCCGAGGCGGTGCGGCTGGGTGCCGGTGAGATCGTGCTGAACTGCATGGACAACGACGGCGTACGCAGCGGTTACGACATCGCCCAGCTGCAGGCGGCACGCGCGGTCTGCCCGGTGCCGTTGATCGCATCCGGCGGGGCGGGCGAGGCCGGACACTTCGCCGCCGCTTTCCTGGAGGCCGACGTCGACGGCGCGCTTGCGGCGAGCGTGTTCCACAGCGGCCGCATCCACATCCCTGCGCTCAAGCGCGAACTGGCCGACCAGGCCATCGACGTCAGGCTCCAATGAAAGATCCGCAGAACAACACGACGGCCATCGCCCCCACCATCGACGCGCTTGACTGGTCCAAGGGCGACGGCCTGCTGCCGGTGATCGTGCAGGACGCTGCCACGCTGCGCGTGCTGATGCTCGGTTACATGGATCGCGCGGCCTATGCCGCCACCCTTCAGCAGGGGCTGGTCACGTTCTACAGCCGCAGCAAAGGGCGGCTGTGGACCAAGGGCGAGCAGTCCGGCCACGTGCTTGAAGTCGTCTCGCTGGAGACCGATTGCGACGCCGACACCCTGCTGGTGCTGGCGACGCCGCGCGGCCCCACCTGTCATCTGCAACGCGCAAGCTGCTTTCCGACCGCGCCTGCCGGCGTGCTCGCCGAACTCGACGCGCTGATCGAGACCCGCGAACGCGAGCGTCCCGAAGGCAGCTACACCACGCGCCTGTTCGACGGCGGCATACGCCGCATCGCGCAGAAGGTGGGCGAAGAAGGCGTCGAGACCGCGCTCGCCGGCGTGGTACAGGACGACGAGGCACTGCTCGGCGAAAGCGCCGACCTGCTGTATCACCTGATCGTGCTGCTGCGCGCACGCGGTCTGTCGCTGGCGGACGTGGAGGCGGTGCTCCGTGCGCGTGGCGGATGACTTGCAGGTCGGGGCCCGAGAGTCGTGGAGCCCGACGTCCCAGCCGAGGACTGGCATGGCCTCGGTGGGTTACTGGGCCCACAAGACCAAGCGTCTGCAGGTGCACCCCAAGCGGATGACCGAGATCGATGCGCTGACGGGCATATGCAACCGGCAGCACTTCTCCAAGCGCGCGAATGCGGCGCTCGTGCAGTGCCAGCGCGCCGGCGAGACTGCAGCGCTGCTCATGTTCGACCTCGACCACTTCAAGCAGGTGAACGACTGGTCGGGGCACGCCGCCGGCGACTGGGCCCTCCAGCAGGTGGCGGAAGCGGTGCGGCCGATGTGCCGCAGCGTCGACGCATTCGGCCGTCTCGGCGGAGAGGAGTTCGCGCTGTTCCTGCCGGGGTTCGACGCCGCCGCGGCGGTCCGTGTCGCCAACGACGTGCAGGCACGTTTCATGGCGATCAATGGCGCTTCGAAAGGCTATGCCTTTCGGATCACCGCAAGCTTCGGCGTGGCCGAGCTCGGACCCGGCGGCGACGATCTGCCCACGCTGATGCGTCACGCCGACCAGGCCATGTATGCGGCCAAGCGGGGCGGGCGACGGCAGGTACGGGTATTCGATCCCGCGATGGCGGCCGAAGACGGTCTCGCGGACCCGCGCGACCGAGCACGTGGCGTCGCCAGGGAGCACGCGCCGGCGCAGGCCGCCGTGCTGGCCGAAGCCACGAGGCGCGCGACCGCCTGACGCCGTCGGCCGTGAGCGGGCCGAAACGCCTGCTCAGGCAGGGTCGCGGATCACCAGCAGGCGTTCCTCGGTCATGTCGCGGATCGCGTACTTGACGCCCTCGCGGCCGATACCCGAGTCCTTGATGCCCCCATAGGGCATGTTGTCGACGCGGAAGCTCGGCACGTCGCCGACCACCACGCCACCGGCCTCGATCCGGTCCCAGGCGCGCATCGCGTTGGCGAGGTTGGCGGTGAACACGCCGGCCTGCAGGCCGAAATCGCTGTCGTTCACCCGGGCGATGGCCTCGTCGAAGCTGTCGACCGGTTCGAGGATCGCAACCGGGCCGAAGACTTCCTTGCGCTGCAGGTCGGCATCGCGTGGCACCTGTTCGAGCAGCGTCGCCGGGATGATGTTGCCCTCGCGCTTGCCGCCTGCGATCACCTTGGCGCCGCCCTTGCGCGCGGCTGCGATCCAGGATTCGATGCGGTCTGCCGCGTCGCTGTCGATAACCGGGCCGACGAACGTGCGTTCGTCGCGCGGGTCACCGCTGCGCAGCCCGCCGATCGCCTTCTTGAGCTTGCGCCGCAGCGCGTCGTAGACAGTGCGATGCGCGTAGATGCGCTGCACGCCGATACAGCTCTGGCCCGACTGGTAGTAGGCCCCGAACACCAGGCGCTCGACCACCTTGTCCAGCGGCAGGCCGGGGTCCTCGTCGACGATGCACGCCGCGTTGCCGCCCAGTTCCAGCACGACCTTCTTCTTGCCGGCGCGCGCCTTGAGATCCCAGCCGATCAGCCCGCCGGTGAAGCTCAGCAGTGCGATGCGCTCGTCCTCGGTCAGCGCGGCAGCGTCCTCGTTGCTGCACGGAATCACCGAAAACGCGCCCTTGGGGAGGTCGGTTTCGGCCAGGATCTCGCCGATGATCAGCGCCCCGACGGGCGTCTTGGCGGCGGGTTTCAGCACGAAGGGGCAGCCGGCCGCGATCGCCGGCGCGACCTTGTGTGCGACCAGATTCAAGGGGAAGTTGAAGGGCGTGATGAAGCTGCAGGCACCCACCGGAACGCGCTTGACCATGCCGCGATAGCCGCGGGTGCGTTCGGAGATCTGCAACTCGACATACTCGCCCTCGGTGCGGGTGGCTTCGCCCGCCGCGATGCGGAAGGTGTCGATCAGTCGCGTGACCTCTCCGCGCGCGTCCTTGATCGGCTTGCCGGCCTCGATGCACAGCGCGAGCGCGAGTTCTTCGAAGCGCTCCTGGAAACGGCGCACGCAATGCTCGAGCACGTCGCGGCGCTTGTCGGGCGGAAAGTCCGCCATCGCGCCACGGGCCTTGTGCGCGGCGACGATCGCCTTGCGGATTGCGGTGGCATCACCCATCGCCACGCGCGTGGCGACCTTGCCGCTGTACTTGTCGCGCACCTCCAGATCGGTGTTCGCGGCGACCGCGGCATTGGCGAGGTAGTAGGGATAGCTGGGGGCGAGCCCGGTGGGCGTGCGGGCGGCGGTCTTCTTCGTAGCCATGGGGCGCTCCGGAATCGAGGGGTAGGGATGCGCGCGGATCAGATGATCGCAGCGCTGCGTTTGGGAATTTCGGTATTGAGCAAGGCGTCGTCATCGCCGTAGTCGATGGCGAGGTCGATCAGGTCCACGCCGGGGGTGTCCAGCGCGATGCGCAGGATCCCGGCAAACGACGCGGCGCTGTCGGGACGGTGGCCACGCGCGCCGTAGCTCTCGGCATAACGCACGAAGTCGGGATTGTCGTAGTCCATGCCGTAGACCGGGTAGTCCTCGTGCTGCTGCTTCCACTTGATCATGCCGTAGGCATCGTCGCGCAGCACGATCACCACGAGGTCGAGCTTGAGGCGCACCGCGGTTTCCAGTTCCTGCGAATTCATCATGAAACCGCCGTCCCCGCAGACCGCGACGACCTTGCGATCCCGATGCACGAGCTTCGACGCGATCGCCGATGGCAGGCCGGCGCCCATCGTGGCCAGTGCGTTGTCGAGCAGCAGCGTGTTCGGCTCGCGGCAGCGGTCGTTTCGGGCGAACCACAGCTTGTAGAGGCCGTTGTCGAGGCAGACGATGTCACGGGGATCGAGCGCGTCGCGCAGCGTCTTGACCAGGTGCGGGCCGTGCACGGGAAAGCGGTCGTCGCCGGCGAGCCGCGCGATGTCCTCGCACAGCGCATCGCGCACCCGGTCGAAGAACGCGAAGTCCCAATGCGGCTGGGGCGCATCGAGGGCTTCGGCGAGTTGCCAGACCGTGTTGGCGATGTCGCCGACCACTTCGATCTGCGGGAAATACACCTGGTCGACGACCGCGCTGGCGTAATTGACGTGGATGACCGTGCGCTCGCCGCGATGCATGAAAAACGGCGGCTTCTCGATCACATCGTGGCCGATGTTGACGATGCAGTCCGCCGCATCGATCGCGCGGTGCACGAAATCGTGGTCCGACAGGGCTGCGGTGCCAAGCCACAGCGGATGGGTCTCGTCGAGCACACCCTTGCCCATCTGCGTACTGAAGAAGGGGATGCCGAGCCGGTCGACAAAGGCGCGCAGCATCTTCGCCGTGGTCTTGCGATTGGCACCCGCGCCGATCATCAGCAACGGATGCCGCGCGCTGCGGATCGCCTCGGCGGCCACCGCGACGGCCTTGTCCTCGGCCAGCGGCCGTCTCGTGAACGGCGCGGGGAGCAGGCGGGCGTCGGTCTCGTCGCCGGCGACGTCCTGCGGCAGTTCGATGTGGACCGCACCCGGGCGCTCCTCCTCGGCGCGCCGGAACGCATCGCGCACGCGCGCGGGAATGGCGTCCGCGGAGACCAGTTGCTGGGTCGATTTGGTCAGCGGACGCATCATGTCGACAATGTCGACGATCTGGAAATGGCCCTGTTTGCTGGTGCGGATGGGCTTCTGCCCGGTGATCATCAGCATCGGCATCGCGCCTAGCTGCGCGTAGGCGGCGGCGGTGACGAGATTGGTCGCGCCGGGGCCGAGGGTCGACAGACATACGCCGGCATTGCCGGTCAGGCGGCCATGGGTCGCGGCCATGAAGCCTGCGGCCTGCTCATGCCGGGTGAGCACCAGCTCGATGGCCGAGGCGCGCAGGGATTCGAGCAGGTCGAGGTTTTCCTCGCCGGGAATACCGAAGACGTGGGTGACGCCTTCGGCTTCGAGGGCCTGTACGAACAGGTCGGATGCCTTGGTCATCGTGCGACGCTCCCTCGTGACGTGACGGCGCAGCATCTCATCGATGGCGTCAGAGGAGAGTCGGGCAGCTGGAACGCTGCATCCGCCGGCCGCGTGTCGGGGAGCGGTGCCTGCGTCCCGTCGGAAACCCGCCCACGGCAGGCATTCTCGTGGCGGCGCACAGCGGCAGGCCGTCGCCCCGCACCCTGCGTCTACGTTACGTGCCCGGTGTCGACCGGGTGCCGGACTCCGCAGTCGCTGCTTCAACGCGTGCGTCGACGCTGCCGTCGCCGAGGCGGATCCGGAGCGCATCGCCCGGGCCAACATCGTCGACCCGCCGCACGATGCGGCCGTCGTCGCGCTGCACGATGCTGTAGCCACGCGCGATCGTCGCCAGCGGGCTTACCGCTTCGAGTGAACGGGCCAGGCCGCGCAGATGCAGTGCATCGCGCTGCAGCCGTCGCGCCAAGGCGGGGCGCAGACGCGGGGCCAGCGCGGCCAGGCGTTCGCGCAACTGAAGCAGGCGGCGCTGCGGGGAATGCGCCCGCAATACCGCACCGGCATGGCGCAGAGCGGCCTCGCGTCGCTGCAGCTGCCGGCGCATCCCCTGCTGCAGGTTGCGCATCGCCTCGTCCTGGCGTCGGCGCAGCGCATCCAGGCGCGCCTGCGGGCGCTGGGCCTGCAGGCGCAAGGCCGCGCGATCGAGACGCTGGAAGCGCCCCTGCATCGCGCGCATCTGCGCGTCCTCGACATGACGCTGCAGGCGACGCACGCGCGTGAGCAGCTCGGTCCGGTCGGGCACCAGCAGTTCCGCGGCCACCGACGGGGTCGGCGCGCGAAGGTCCGCGGCGAAATCGGTCAGGCCGAAATCGGTCTCGTGGCCGATCGCCGAGACGATCGGGACCGGGCACGCGGCCACCGCGCGCGCAAGCGCTTCGTCGTTGAACGCCCACAGGTCCTCGAGCGAACCGCCGCCGCGCGCCAGCAGCAGCACGTCGTAGCGGCCGCTGGCACCGGCGCGCTCGAGCATCGCGACGATCTTCGGCGGCGCGTCAGCGCCCTGCACCGGGACCGGCAGAACCTCGACTTCGACCAGCGGCAGGCGCCGCGCCAGCACGCTCAGCACGTCGCGCACCGCCGCGCCGGTCGGGGAGGTGATCACGCCGATGCGTCGCGGGAACGCCGGCAGCGGGCGCTTGCGGTCCGCGTCGAACAGGCCTTCGGCCTGCAGGCGCGCTTTGAGCGCATCGAAGGCGCGGCGCAATGCGCCTTCACCGGCTTCTTCCAGTGAATCGAGGATCAGCTGGTAGTCGCCGCGCGCCTCGTACAGCGTGACCCGGCCACGCGCTCGCACCAGCATGCCGTCGCGCGGCGCGAAACGCAGCCACTGGCTCTTGGGCTTGAACAGCGCGCAGCGCACCTGCGCGCGTGCGTCCTTGAGGGTGAAATACATGTGTCCCGATGCCGGGCGCGAGACGTTGCACAGCTCGCCTTCGACGACGACGTTCGGGAAGGTGTCCTCCAGCAGCCCCCGGGCCAGGGTGTTGAGCTGGGTCGGGGTGAGCACATCGGGTCGGGCATCGAGCATCGGCACAGGATACCCGGGGCGGGTGGACCCCAGCTGCGGCAGCGTGTCGCATTGCCGGCCCGGCGCTGCGCATCCACGCTTGACGGCATGCCCCCCGGAGCCCGCATATCGCATCCCGCTGGTTGCTTCCGCCGTGCCTGCCGGGCCCGGGCGGCCTGGGACGGCCGGCATGCCGGTACGCCGGGTCGGCGTGGCATCCACGGCGGGCATGCGCTGTCCACGGACAGGGGCGCCCGCGGCGGGCCACATCGATCGGGTGCGGCCTGCGCGCGTGGGCGCACGCGGCGATAATCGATCCCCCATGCCGACTCCCGAGCGGCGCCCCAAGGAGCATTCCGATGTCACGAACGACCGTTCTCGCTGCGGGCCTGGCCACGCTTGTCCTCACCGCCTGCCAGCCTGGCGCCGAACAGGGCGGCGACCAGCGGCCGCCCCATGCGACCAGCGATGGCGACGCCGCTGCGGCGGTGGCCGAAGGGGTGCATGTCAGCGACGCGTGGATCCGCGAAACCCCGCCCACGGCGGCGGTCGCGGGCGGTTACGTCACGCTCAAGGCAACCTCGTCGGACCGCCTGGTCTCGGTGGATACCGAGGCAGCGGAGTCGGTGGAGATCCACGAGATGCGCCATGACGGCGGCATGATGCGCATGCGTGAACTGCCCGACGGCGTGGAACTTCCGCCCGGTGCGGAGATCGTGCTGCGTCCCGGCGGCAACCACCTGATGTTCATCAATCCGGTCGAGCCGATGCGCGCCGGCCAGACTGTCGAGGCAACGCTGCACTTCGCGCATGCGCCGACCCAGACCGTGGTCTTCGAGGTGCGCCCGCTGGCCGCCGAGACGGCTGCGCCGGACACGCAAACCCCGCCCGCGCAGTAACCCTCGTGCGCGGCCGGAGAAGCGCGGGCCGCGGCCTGCGCCTGACCGGCCGGTTCCCTGCGTCGCGTCGTGGCCGGGGGCACGCCCGCGGTGGCGCAGGTTCCGCGCCATGCGTGCCTGGGCAGAGGCCGCGCGGTGCACGCATCGCCGCCGCCCCGCCGCCGGTGGTCGCTCCGTCCCCGCCCGTGCTCAGCCGTCGCCGGGTGGCCGTCGCTCCGGCCCCGGCCGCTTGGCGAGCTTGCGTTGCAGCGAGCGCCGGTGCATGCCGAGCAACCGCGCGGTCGCCGAGATGTTGCCGCCGGTTTCGGTCAGCGCCTGCTGGATGTGTTCCCACTCCAGCCGGTGCAGCGGGATCATCGTGGGACTCTCCAGCGTGTCCTCCTCCTCGCGCTCGGGCCCCGGCGCGCCGGGCGCGGGTTCCGTGTCGAGCAGGATGCGCTGCAGCGTGTCGGCCGACACCGGCTTGGGCAGATAGTCGTCGGCGCCGCGCTTGATCGCTTCCACCGCGGTCGCGATGCTCGCGTAGCCGGTGACCAGCAGAATGCGCATGTCGGCGCGGATCGCCCGCAGCGGCTCGATCAGCGACAGTCCCGAGGCTTCGCCGAGCTTGAGATCGACCAGGGCGAAGTCCGGCGTCGTGCGCGCGGCGATGTCCAGCGCGGTGGCCATGTCGGCCGCGATCTCGCAGTCGATGCCGCGTCGGGTCAATGCGCGCCGCAACGCTTCCAGGTACAGGGTGTCATCGTCGACCAGCAAGCCCTTCATCGCATCGTCTCCGTCGGAGTGCGGTCGCCTGCCTCGACGGGGATGCGGAAGTGCACCCGGGTGCCGCCGCCTTCGGCTTCCTCCATGTCCAGTTCGCCGTCGAGCTGCTCGATCACCGCGTGCGACAGCGCCAGGCCCACGCCCAGGCCGTCGGGCTTGCCGCTGCGGAAGAGCACCGGCAGGAACGGCGCCTGCGCATCGAAACCGGTGCCGTAGTCGCGGATCGCGCCGTCGAGCATGCCGGTCTCGATCTGCAGATGCAGGTCCACGCGGTTGCTGCCATTGCCTTCGCTGGCATCGGCGGCGTTGTTGAGCAGGGCCAGCAGCAGGTGGCCGATGGTGCGGTCGACGCGCTGGTGCACATCGACGTTGCCGCTGCGGCCCAGCGCGATGGCCGGGCGGACCAGCTGCCAGTGTTCGAGCACGCGGCCGATGTCGACCCGGGTGCTGGCGGAGGGATCGGCCGGATCGGCGAGCGAGCGTACCCGGTCGCGGCAGGTGTCGACGAGGCGCCGCAGCGTCGCCACGTCCGCCGCGCCGTCGCCGGCCATGTGGCTGGTGTCGAGATCGTCGAGCAGAAGGGTCATCGTCGCGAGCGGAGTATTGAGTTCGTGGGCGACCGAGGCAGCGTGGGTCGCCAAGGCCAGGATGCCTTCGTTGCGGACGAAGCGGTCACGCAGGGCGGCGAGTTCGCGCTCGCGGCGGTCGCGCGCGGCGGCCAGTCGGATCATGAAATACGACACCAGGCCCACCGACAGGAAGAAGTTCACCGCCATCCCGGCCAGATGCAGGTTGTAGTGGTCGTGCAGGTGCGGCAGGGGCTGGCCGAAACTGATCGCGAGCATGTAGCCGCTGACGCAGGCCAGCGCAGCGGCGATCGCCCAGGCCCGCGGCAGGGCCATCGCGGTCAGCGCGATCGGCAGCAGGAACAGCGAGGCGAAAGGATTGGCGATGCCGCCGGTCCAGGCCACCAGCCAGGCCAGCACCGCAGTGTCGACCAGCACATGGGCGAAGGCCTCGGCCGGCGTGGCGTCGCGGCTCTGGGTCAGGCGCACGTGGACCAGCACGTTGAACGCGGCCAGCAGCAGGACCGGGCCCCATAGCGGCCAGCGCGGCAGGTCCATCTCGAAGCCGTGGGTGACCCACAGGATGGTCAGCGACTGCCCGCCCACCGCGAACCAGCGCAGGCTGTACAGGGTGCGGAGCAGGGCGGTTGCGGGCGGCTGGGGCTGCATCGCCCGCCATCCTAGTCCAGCGCGGCGCGGCCCGCGCTGCGGCCATTGGTCGCATTCGCGCGCGGTTTCGGCGCGCGTCACCGTCAGTCGGACGCGAACCGCTAAAATGCACGCATGTCTGCCCAGCCCACGCCCGATTCCCCCATCTGCCTGTCCGATCCCGCGACATTGCCCGCCTTCGGCGCCGCGCCCCGTCGCGGTACCCGTCAGGTGCATATCGGTGGGGTCGCGGTGGGCGGGAATGCGCCGATCGTCGTGCAGTCGATGACCAATACCGATACCGCCGACATCGCCGGCACCGCCAAGCAGATCGGCGAGCTCTGGCGCGCGGGCTCGGAGCTGGTGCGCATCACCGTCAATAATCCCGAATCGGCCGCGGCAGTGCCGCGCATCGTCGAGCGGCTGGCGATGCAGGGCATCGAGGTGCCGATCATCGGCGACTTCCACTACAACGGCCACCAGCTGCTGGCGGGCGAGCCCGCCTGCGCGGAGGCGCTGGCGAAATACCGGATCAATCCCGGCAATGTCGGCTTCGGCAGGAAGCGCGACACGCAGTTCGCGCAGCTGATCGAGTTCGCGATGCGCTACGACAAGCCGGTGCGCATCGGCGCCAACTGGGGTTCGCTCGACCAGTCGCTCGCGGCGACGCTGATGGACGAGAACGCCTCGCGCGCCGAGCCCTGGGATGCAGGCCGTGTGCTGCGCGAAGCCCTGATCCGCTCCGCGGTCGACTCGGCCGAACGCGCTGTCGAACTGGGCCTGGCGCGCGAGCGCATCGTGCTCAGCGCCAAGGTCAGCGGCGTGCAGGAGCTGGTGGCCGTCTATCGCGACCTGGCCGCGCGCTGTGATTTCGCCCTGCACCTTGGCCTGACCGAGGCCGGTATCGGCAGCAAGGGCATGGTCGCCTCCAGCGCCGCGCTGGGCATCCTGTTGCAGGAAGGCATCGGCGACACCATCCGCATCTCGCTTACCCCGGAGCCGGGTGCGTCGCGGACCAAGGAGGTCGTCGTCGCCCAGGAACTGCTGCAGACCATGGGCCTGCGCGCGTTCACGCCGATGGTCACCGCGTGCCCGGGCTGCGGCCGCACGACGTCCGAGTTCTTCCAGGAACTGGCGGGCGTGGTCCAGGACCACGTGCGCGGCAAGATGCCGGAGTGGAAGATCACCCACCCGGGCGCGGAGAACATGACCCTCGCGGTGATGGGCTGCGTGGTCAACGGACCCGGCGAGTCGCGTCACGCCAATATCGGCATCTCGCTGCCGGGTACGGGCGAAGCGCCTTCGGCGCCGGTCTTCATCGACGGCGAGAAGGCGATGACCCTGCGCGGCGAGAACATCGCGCACGAGTTCGTGGCACTGGTCGACGACTACGTACACCGCAACTACGGCCGCGGCGTCGATGCCTGACGGCGGGAGTGCCGTCGCCGAGGGCTCGCGCGAAGCCGGCGGTCTACTGCGTCGCCACGGCTGGAAGTTCCTGCTGCTGTTCGCCGGCGTGATGCTGCCGATGTGGGGCTTCATGGAGCTCGCCGACGAGGTCCACGAGTCGGAAGTCATCCCGTTCGACGAGCCGATCCTGCGATTCGCGCAGGAGGCCGCGCGCGATGGCTACACGCGGGTGTTCCTGTTCTTCTCCCAGATCGGCTACGCCAGGGGCGTGGTGCCGGTCGACATCGGGCTGGTTCTGGTGCTGCTGGCGATGCAACGCTGGCGCGACGGTCTGTTCGCGGCGGTGGCGACGGGCGGCTCGGCGTTGTTGAACATCGGGACCAAGCAGCTGTTCGCCCGCGACCGGCCGAGCCTTTGGGAATCGATCGCGCCCGAGGCCACCTACAGTTTTCCCAGCGGCCATGCGATGGGTTCGATGACGCTGGCTGCGGTGCTGATCCTGCTGGCCTGGCCGACCCGCGCACGCTGGTGGGTGATCGCCGCGATGGTCGTGTTCGTCCCGATGGTCGGCCTATCGCGTGTGTATCTGGGCGTGCATTACCCGTCCGACATCCTCGCCGGCTGGGCTGCGGCGTCGGCGTGGGTGGTCGGGGTGTACCTGGTGATGTATCACCGGCCCGGTTGGGTCGGGGGCGCCAGGGACCGGCAAAAGCCCGCTGGGTAGCACGGGCAGCGCTCCGCCGCAGTAGTACCGCGCGGCAAATCTTCGCTTGCACTGGAGTCTGGTGGGGGCGAATCGGGCGAAGTGTCTTTTCGTCCTGCCGCGCGCTCGCTCGTCCACTGGGTGCTTCGTAACCGCTCCCTGCGCTGCCGAAAAGAGAAGCGAAAGCTCAGCCGCCTGCCGACGCCACGTCCTGGAGGGGCAGGCGGATATCCGAGAGCCTCCATTGCAGCCCCCGCCGGGTCAGCACGAACTCGATCGGCCGGCTGCGGTCGTCGCGAACAGTCACAGTGAAACGCGACGGTGAGTGGTAGCGGTAATGCGCATCCTCGAGTGGATCGCCGGCCTCGGGATCCGGGCCCGTTCGCATCGGCGATGCGCCGCCGGCCAGGTTCCACAGTCGTTGCCCGCGCATCAGCGTGCTCAGGCCGACCGGCGTCACCATCATGTCCACGCCGGCGCCCGCGGCGCTGCCCGCGACGCGCAGGCCGATCGCGCCGAGCAGACTCGACTGCAGTCCGGGCCCCGCTTCGCGGACCACCGCGTCGGCCAGTTGCACACGCAGGCTCTGACGCAGCGCCGGGAAGTCCACGTGCCGGGAGAGTGCGCGCGAGTCCTCTTCAAGCACCGCGTCGCGGATCGCGTGCACGGTCAGGAACGGGCCGGCTGCCACATAGCCGGCCAACAGCACGAACACTGCACAGAGTATCCAGACGAGACGCTTCATGGTTGCCGGGCTGCTGGAGACGCAGCGATTGTCGGCTGCCATGGCGCAGTCGCCGCTGAACGCATCGGGCGCGCGGCGATGCTCAGAACTCCAGGTCCAGCGCCGCGCACAGGTAATCGACGAACGGGCCCAGTGTCACCAGATCGGCGGCGATCGTCTGCCGCAGCTGCGGCCCGGTCATCGTGGCGTCGTCGAGCGTGCGCCAGAACACCCAGTTCTTGTGCTTGAGATCGTCGATGTACTCGAAGTCGGCAGGAAAGCCGCGCGGCGGACGCACCAGCATCTCGCTGGTTTCGAATTCGAAGCGCTTGCGGAGCCGGGGATCATGCGCCGCGCGCTTCCAGCTGCCCGGGTTGTCGACGATGAACTGCCTGAGCTTGCGCTGGGTGGGCGGTTCGGGATGCCACAGGCCGGCGCCGACGAAGCTCTCGCCCGGCTGCAGGTGCACATAGAACGAAGGCGCCGGCAGTTCGCGCCGACGCACATGGAACAATCGCGCACCCTGCCATTGCTTGTAGGGCGACTTGTCGTTGGAGAAACGCGCATCGCGGTAGATGCGGAACAGCGAACCCCCCTGGGTACGCGGATCGGCGCGGAATTGCGTGCTCACCGCGGCAAGGTCGGGTTGCAGATCGGTGATCAGCTGCAGGAAGGGCTGGCGCACATGCGCTTCATAGTCGGCCTTGTGCGCGGCGAACCATGGCTTGTCGTTGTTGCGGGCCAGGCCGCGCAGGAAGCGGAAGCTCTTGTCGCTGAAGTACGTGGTCATGCAGGCGCCGGGACAGGCGGATCGGAAGGTAGACGCGTGGCGAGGCCATGGCCCCAGTCGACGAGGGCGTCGAGCAGGCTGGCCCGGCGCGGATCGTGCGGATTCTCGGCGCGCAGCGTTTCGATCTGCGTGAAATAGCCGGCGAAGTCCAGCTCCGACTGGGTCGTGCCCGGGCCGAGGCGCTCGCAGCGATAGGCGTCCCAGCGCAGGCGCTCGTCGGCGCTTAGCGTGCCAGGCCAGTTGCGCGCGCGGTAGCGCATCAGCAGCGCATCGAAACGCGGATCCTCGAAGCCGAAGTCACGCGAGCCGAGCTGATCGGGTGGCGTCGCCCGGACCTGGGCCATGCGCCGCTTGTCGCCGTCGCCGGGAAAGCCGTCATAGAGGGCGCCGTCCGGATCGCAGGGTTCGAAGGCGCGTTCCACCGCGAACACCCGGCGGATCTTCTCGGCGAGCGCCGGACCTGCCGCGCGCAGGCGCGCTGCACGCCGCTCGATTTCAAGCGGCTCGATGCCGAGGCGCTCGAAATCCACGGGCCGAAGATGCGGCCAGGCCACGAGGGCGGGGCAGCGGTTGCTGTGCACTTCCTTGAGCGGGATGCGCGCCACACCCTCGGGCAGATCCTCGCGCCGTGCGAACACACGCGAGGCGATCGTCTCGGCGTCGAGATCGAGCAGCCAGTCCGGGTCGCCGTCGAGGTCGAACGCGATCACGCGGCTGTCGTAACGCGGGTGGCGGGCGAGCGGCAGCACCGCAGCGGCGCACATGCGCGCCGCCGGGTAGCGCTGCGAGACGTGCAGGACTGGGGTCATCGCGATGGTGTCGAGCATCGAGGCCGCGTGGCGCTTGTCGCGCAGCTTCGCCGCGTAATCCCACAGACGCGGCTGCGCGTTGCGGAACAAGCGCGCCAGGCCGATCAGTGCACGCACATCCGACAGCGCCTCATGCGCGTCACCGGTGCGCACGCCGTTGGCGGCCGCCAGGTGCTCGAGCTTGAACGAGGTCGCTCCGTCCTCGCGCGTCGGCCAGACCAGGCCTTCGGGACGCAGCGCGTGCCACAGCCGCATGACATCGAGCAGGTCCCACCGCGAATTGCCGCTGCGCCACTCGCGCTCGTAGGGATCATGGAAATTGCGGTACAGGCCGAAGCGGACGAATTCGTCGTCGAAGCGCAGCGAGTTGTAACCCAGCGTGCAGGTCTTCGGCCGTGCCATCTCCTCCTGGATTCGCGCGAACGCCTCCGCCTCGGTGAGGCCGTGGGCAAGCGCATGCTGCGGCGTGATACCGGTGATCAGCGTCGCGACCGGAGAGGGCAGCAGGTCGTCGGCCGGGCGCACGAAAAAATCGATCGGCGCGTCGATCTCGTTGAGATCGGCGTCGGTGCGGATTGCAGCGAACTGCGCGATGCGCGTGCGGCGCGGGTCGGAACCGAAGGTTTCGAGATCGTAGAAAAGGAAACTGTCGGTCATGCGTGTGGCAGCCGGTGGGTTGCCGTCGTGGCAGGCCGGGACGGCGGCACGGGGCCGGGATCAGGGAAGGAGGAACGTGCGCTCACGCGGGCACGTCCTCGAGCGGCGTCAGTTGCGCGAGCACTTCGGCATCGATCGCGTTCCAGTCCAGCGCCGCGAGTGAGGCATGCCCGGCGGTGGCCCGTTCGAGGATGCCGCGCTGGACGTCGGTGCGGCGCATCGCCAGCGAATAGGGGATGCGCATGAAGGTGACCATGGCGTAGTGCGGCACGAAGCGGCCGGGGTGACGGTCCTGCAGCGCGAGTTCGAGCTCGCGCTGCAGCAGGTAGTCGGCATCGTCGACGCGGTCGCGCATCTCCAGGTAGTTGTCGAGCGCCATGCGCTGGATCGCCGCGGCATCGGGTTTGCGTTCGGCCTCGAACGCGGCGAACGCGGTCGCGAGGTCGGCGTTCGCATCGAGGTGTCCGGCCAGCGCCACACAGTCCTCGAACGCGCAATTCATGCCCTGGCCGTGGAACGGCACCATCGCGTGCGCGGCGTCGCCCAGCAGCACCGCACGGCCGTCGAGATGCCAGCGCTCCAGATACAGCGTGGCCAGCTGGCCGACCGGGTTGCCGGCCCAGTCGCGGTCGAAGTCGGGAATCAGGGCCAGCGCGGACGGAAAGTCGCGTTCGAAGAACGCGCGCGCCGCATCGACATCGCCCAGCTGGTCGAACGCCGGCCCGCCGTCCGCGCCGGCCTGGTGCGGCAGGAACAGGGTGACGGTGAAGGTCTTCTCGTCGTTGGGCAGCGCGATGCACATGTAGTGCCCGCGCGGCCAGATGTGCAACGCATTGGGTTCGATGCGGAAGCCGCCGTCGCCGCGTGGCGGGATCTCGAGTTCCTTGTAGCCGTGGTCGAGGAAATCGCTGCGCTGCCCGAGATCGTGCACGCGGTGCATCGCCGCGCGCAGCGCCGAACCCGCGCCATCGGCGCCGACCAGCGCCTGGAACGGCACTTCCCGCGTGCTGCGGTCGCGCGGATCACGGAAGACCGCGCGCCGCGAATCGAAGTTGACGGAGTCGAGGCCCGCATCGAAGTGCAGCCGCGCACCCGCCGCCTCGGCCAGATCGAGCAGCACGATGTTGAGGTCGCCGCGGTGCACCGACCAGATCACCTCGTCGTCGTCGCGACCGTAACGCTGCAGCACCGGCTCGGTGTCGCCCACATGCACCATGCGGCCGCGCATCATGATCGCGTGGCGCATCACCGCGTCGTCCGCATCGGCGGCGCGCAGGGCATGCCGGCCACGTTCGGCCAGGGCCAGATTGATCGAACGGCCGCCGCCGTAGCCCTGCACGCGGGGATCGCCGCGCTTCTCGTACAGATCCACGTCCCAGCCGCGACGCCGCAGCAGGATGCCGAGCAGGGCGCCGGCCAGGCCCGCGCCGATGATCGTCAGATGGCGCGCGGGTGCGTTCACGCGTCGCGCCAGCGGGCCACGGTGCGCACGAAGCGCAACACGTCGGCATGGGTGTTGTAGAGCGGTGCGGGCGAAATGCGGATCACATCCGGCTCGCGCCAGTCGCCGAGCACGCCGTTGTCGGACAGGCACTCGAACAGGGCGCGGCCCTGCTCGCGGCCACCCCGGACGCGCAGGGACAGCTGCGCGCCGCGGCGTGCGACATCGCGCGGCGTGACGATGTCGAGCACGTCGTCGAGCTGGCTGCGGATCAGCGTCTCCAGATAGCCGGTCAGCGCTTCCGACTTGGAGCGCAGCGCGGGCATGCCGGCCTCGGTGAACAGATCCAGCGAGGCGCGCAGTGGCGCGAGGCCGAGGATCGGCGGATTGCTGAGCTGCCAGCCTTCGGCACCGGGCGTGGGCTGGAAGTCGGGTCCCATGCGGAAACGCGTCGCCGCGTCGTGGCCCCACCAGCCGGCAAAACGCGGCCGGTCGGTGATCGCGTGGCGCGCGTGGACGAACGCGCCTGCCACGGCGCCGGGGCCACTGTTGAGGTACTTGTAGTGGCACCACACCGCGAAGTCGGCGTCGCTGTCGTGGAGCTGCAGCGGCAGGTTGCCGGCTGCGTGCGCAAGATCGAAACCCACCACGGCACCCGCGGCATGGCCCAGCCGGGTGATTTCCGCGAGATCGAAGGCCTCACCGGTGCGGTACTGCACGCCCGGCCAGAGCACCAGGGCCAGGCGATGGCCGTGCTCCTCGATCGCGGCGGCCACCGCGTCGATGCCGAACAGGCCGTCGGCGCCGGGCTGCACTTCGATGAGATCCGTGTCGGGGTCGAATCCATGGAAGCGCACCTGCGACTCGAGCGCGTAGCGGTCGGACGGGAACGCGCCGGCCTCCATCAGGATCGCCGGGCGCTCGGCGGTCGGGCGGTAGAAGCCGACCATCAGGAAATGCAGGTTCGCGGTCAGCGAATTCATCGCGACCACTTCCTCCGGCTGCGCGCCGACGATCTCGGCCAGCTGCGCACTGAGCAGGCGGTGATAGGTCATCCACTGCGAGTTGCCGCGGAAGTGGCCCTCGACCGCCTCCATCGCCCACTTGTCGAGCACGTCCTCGACCTGCGCGCGCGCGCCGCGCGGCTGCAGGCCGAGCGAATTGCCGACGAAATAGGCCTGTTCCACCTCGCCGAAGCGCGGCAGATGGAACTGCGCGCGGAAGCGCTGCAGCGGGTCGGCGGCATCGGCGGCGGCGGCGTAGTCGTCGGAGAACAGGGTCTGCGGATCGGTCATGGAGTTCGTTCGGTCGGAAGGCCGCGCAGGTGCGCGGCAAGAGGGGAGCGGGGGCCCGCGGTCACGCGAAGCGGCCGGGCGACAGGCCCAGCCATTCGAGCGCTGTGCCGTGATACAGCCGTGCGCGCGAGGCGTCATCGAGCGGGATTTCCTCGATGCCGGCGCCGGGCACCTGTTCCCCGAGCGGGAACGGATAGTCGGTGCCGAGCATCACGCGGTCCGTGCCGCAGGTGTCGAGCAGGTACTGCAGCGCACGCGGATCGGCCACCCAGGAATCGAAATACAGCTGCTTGAGATACCCGCGCGGATTGTGCGGGTTATCGGTAGCGACGAGGTCGGGGCGCATGTTGAAGCCGTGTTCGATGCGGCCGATCGTGTACGGGAAACTGCCGCCGCCGTGCGCCATGCAGATCTTGAGCCTGGGCAGCCGCTCGAGCACCCCGCCGAAGATCAGGCAGCAGGCCGCGCGCGACTGCTCGGCCGGCATGCCCACCAGCCACGGCAGCCAGTACTTGGGCATCGACTCGCTGCCCATCATGTCCCAGGGATGGACGAGGATCGCCGCGCCGAGGTCCGCCGCGGCCTCGAAGAAGGGAAACAGTTCCGGCGCGTCGAGATTCCAGTCGCCGATGTGGCTGCCGATCTGCACGCCCTGCAGGCCGAGCTGGTCGACGCACCGCTCCAGCTCCTGGATCGCCAGCCGCGGCGACTGCATCGGCACCGTGCCGATGCCGGCGTAATGGCGCGGATGCGCCGCGACCGTCGCGGCCATGTGGTCGTTGAGCGACTGGTGCAGTTCCAGCGCGTGCGCAGGCTTGGCCCAGTAACTGAACATCACCGGCACCGTGCTGATCACCTGTACCTGCACGCCGAACCGCGCGTAGTCGTCGATGCGCTCGCGCGCATCCCAGGTCTTGGACCAGATCTCGCGGAAGAAACGCCCGTCCTTGTAGATGCGGTGGCGACCATCGGCGGTGTGATGGATCACCGGGAAGCGCGCATCGCCATACTTCGATGCCAGATCGGGCCAGTCGCGCGGCAGATAGTGGGCGTGGATGTCGATCTTCAGCATGGTCGCCATCCTAGACGACCGGCCCGCGCCGATCACGCCGCAGGCGCACAGCCGGTTCAGGGCGCGGAGGTTTCGCCCGGGCGACGTTCCTGCCGCAGCTGCTCGATCGTCGGCGGGTCGGGGTGGACCTGCTGGCCCATCGCAGCCGCCATCTCACCGATTTTGGCCTGCGTCTCGGCCAGCGGCGGCACGCCCATGCGTACTCGCTCCGCATCGTCGACCGCGCCGTCGGCCATGGGATACAGGAACAGGCCGGCCTCGTCGCCGTGGAACTGGGTGCCGAACCACTGCGGTTGCAACTGGGTCGTCATGATGCGGTCCCATGACGCGGCGACCAGCCAGCGGTAGCGGATTTCGTCGGGGTCCAACGTGGAGGCCAGCGTCGAAAGCGCGTGCGCGATGCGGATGTCTTCCAGGCCCTTGCCGTGCTGGAACACCATTGCCGCGTGATAGTGGTCTGCTGCAGTGCGCAGCGCACCCTCGCGCATCAACACGAGTACGCGCGCGCGCCGTGCGGCATCCTCCCGGTACACCACCGACCAGTCGATGTTCGCCGCGTCCGCGCGTGCCTGCTGATCCTCGTGATGGATCGATGCGAGTTCGGCGTTGTCGGAGACCTGCGCCTGCGCTGGGGCCAGCATGGCGAGCAGGCCGCACAGCAGCAGGATGGTCGGGCGCCTGGTCATGTGCGGTCTCCAGTCTCTGGATCGGCAGGTGTCAGGTGATGTCGGCCAGCGTGTCGGGATCGGGATCGTAGCGGACAGGGCGAGGGTTGAGGTGGCCGCAGGCCTCGCAGCTGCGGTGCTCGATCGAGCCGTAGAACAGGTCGAACACCGGCGGGAAATCCTGCTCGATGTCGTGGAGATGGAAGTACCGCTCGAACAGCTTGTGGTTGCAGCGTTCGCAGAACCACAGCAGGCCGTCCTGCTCGTGCGGCAGGCGCTTGCGCTCGATGACCAGGCCGATCGAATCGGGGCCGCGCTGCGGCGAATGCGGCACCTTCGGCGGCAGCAGGAAGGTCTCGCCGGCGCGGATCGGAATATCGCGGACCTGACCGTCCTCCTGGATGCGCAGCACCATCTCGCCTTCGAGCTGGTGGAACCACTCCGGGCCTTCCTCGTAGTGATAGTCGGTGCGTGCGTTCGGGCCGCCGACCACCATGACGATGAACTCGCCGTCGTAGATGCACTTGTTGCCGACCGGCGGTTTGAGCAGGTGGCGGTGCTCGTCGATCCACTTCTTTAGGTTCAGCGGTCCGGGGATCATCCGTTCACTCCTGTGGCGCGTGTGGCGGGGAGTTGGGGTGGCCGGCGTCCGCTGCGCTCACCCCATCATCGGCTGCGCCGGTGGTCCCCGCCTCTCCAGCAGGGCGCGCGAGGGGCATCGGTTCGCGACCTGAGGTTGCGATGCACTTCATCTCGATCGCGATCGGCGTCGGCAGGGCGTCGATGCCAAGCGTCGTGCGGCAGGGCGCGGTGGCAGGATCGGGGAAATACTCGGCCCAGATCGCGTTGTAACCGGCGAAGTCACCGGCCATGTCGGTGAGGTAGACGGTCACGTCGACCAGGTCTTCCCACCGCGCGCCGCTGGCCTCGAGCACCGCGCGCACGTTAGCGAACACGGCGCGCGTCTGCGCGGCGATGTCGTGTGCGACGACGCTGCCCCGATCATCGAACACGTTGCCCGGCACCGAATCGCTGGCCGGATCGCGCGGACCGATGCCCGACAGGAACAGCAGCCCGCCGGCGCGGCGTGCATGCGGATAGCGCCCGACCGGGCGCGGCGCGGCCGAGGCCTGGATGGCCTCAGTCATCGCGGCGGCCGCGGGCGACCACGCGCGCGATATCCGCCACCGCGGCGTCGTAGGCCGGGCCGATCTCGGCGTGCGAAGCGACGTCCATGCCGAGTTCGCGCACGCGGCCGTCACCCAGCGCGTAGACCCAGCCGTGCACGGCGAGCTTCTGCCCGCGCGCCCATGCGTCGCGGATCACCGTGGTCTGGCAGATGTTGAGCGCCTGCTCCACGGCATTGAGCTCGCACAGCCGAGCATGGCGCAGGTTGATGTCGTCCACGGCGGCCAGCAGACCGGCGTGTTTGTGATTGACGTCGGCCACGTGGCGCAACCAGTTGTCGACCAGGCCGACCCGCGCGCCGGTCATGGCCGCGTGCACGCCACCGCAGCCGTAATGGCCGACCAGCAGGATGTGTTCGACCTTGAGCACATCGACCGCGAACTGGATCACCGACAGCGCGTTGAGGTCGCCATGCGACAGCACGTTGGCAACGTTGCGGTGGACGAAGACTTCGCCCGGATCCAGGCCGAGGATCTGGTTGGCGGGTACGCGCGAGTCGGAGCAACCGATCCACAGGTACTTCGGCGTCTGCTGGTTCTCCAGCCGGTGGAAGAAATCCGGGTCGTCGCGCACCGCGCGCTCGGCCCAGTCACGGTTGTTCTGCAGCAGCTTGTCGAGTTCGCCCATTGCGTGATTATTCCAGAGACAGGCCGATGTTCTTCGGTTCGGTGAAGAAACGCATGGCTTCCATGCCACCCTCGCGGCCCAGACCGGACGCGCCGGTGCCGCCGAATGGCGTGCGCAGGTCGCGCATCAGCCAGGTGTTGATCCAGACCATGCCCACGCGCAGCGCAGCCGCCAGACGGTGGGCGCGGACCAGGTCGCGTGTCCAGATCGACGCCGACAGGCCGTAATCCCCGGCATTCGCCAGGGCGAGGGCCTGCGCGTCGTCGTCGAAGGGCTGGAGCGTGACGACGGGGCCGAAGATCTCCTCGCGGTTGGTCGCGCAGTCGGGGCCGAGGCCATCGATGACCGTCGGCGCGACGAACCATCCCGGCCGCGCGAGCGCGTGGCCACCGCAAAGCACATGGCCGCCTTCGGCGCGCGCGCGTTCGATCGCGGCGAGCACCTTGTCGAACTGTGCCTGCGAAACCAATGGACCCATGCGTGCATCGGAATCCATCGGATCGCCGACCCGCAGGGCCAGCGCCTCGGCGACGAAGCGCTCGCGGAAGGTCTCGTAGATGCCACGTTCGACCAGAATGCGAGAGCCGCACAGGCAGATCTGCCCGCTGTTCTGGAACGCCGAGCGCACCAGGGTGCCGAGCTGCGTCTCCCAGTCGCTGTCGGCGAAGACCAGGGTCGCGTTCTTGCCACCGAGTTCCAGCGATGCCTTCTTGAGCGCCGCGCCCGTGCGTGCACCGATGCGTCGGCCGACTGCGGTACTGCCGGTGAAGGACACCGCGCGCACGCGCGGATCGTCGACGAGGGCGTCACCGACGTCCGCGCCGGAGCCGTGCACCACATTGATCACGCCCGGCGGGAAGCCGATCTCGCCCGAAAGCTCCGCCAGCAGGGTCGCGCTCGCCGGCGTCACTTCCGACGGTTTGGCGACCACGGTATTGCCGGCCGCGAGCGCCGGCGCGATCTTCCAGGTGAACAGGTACAGCGGCAGGTTCCACGGCGAGATCGTCGCGACCACGCCCAGCGGCGTGCGCAGCGTGTAGTTCAGGCCCGCCTCGCCGTGATGCGATTCGCTGGCGAACTGCGTGGCCGCGTGGGCGAAGAAGCGCAGGTTGGCCACGGCGCGCGGAATCTCCGCATCGCGTGCCAGCGCGAAGGGCTTGCCGCCGTCGCGCGCTTCGACATGGGCAAAGTCGTCGATCCTCGCCTCCAGCGCCGCAGCCAGTCGCTCCAGCCAGGCCGCGCGCGCGCTGTTGGGCAGGGCGGCCCAGGCCGGCGCCGCGCGGGCCGCGGCGGTGACCGCTGCGGCGACATCGTCGGCGCTTCCGGCCGCGACTTCGGCATAGACGCGTCCGCTCGCCGGCTCGTGCACCGGCAGCCAGCGGTCGCTGCCGGGCGCGCGCGCCGCGCCATCGATCCAGTGCATCAGTCGTTGCATGGCCGCCAGCTTACCCGAGCCGGCGTTGCCGCTCAGTGCTGGCAGGCGGGGCACCAGTAGAGTCGGCGCGCGGCCAACCGCTCCTCGACGATGGTGCCGCCGTCGCGCGGGCAGGGGTCGCCCTTGTGCTCGTAGACCTCGAATCCGAACGTCGCCCGGGTCCGCGCGAGATAGTCCTTGCCCGGCGGCAGGATGTCGCCGTGCTTGGCGCGATACGCGCGCCGCGGTACGTCCAGCAGCGCCTTCGCCAGCCGCCGGCGCTCGGCGGCCGTCAGGTCGCGCAGGATGCGGTAGGGCGACAGGCGCGCGTGGTAGAGCACTTCCGAGCGCAGGTAGTTGCCCATGCCGGCGGCGAAACCCTGGTCGAGCAGCAGCACGGCCAGCGTGCGTCCGGCGAAGCGCGGGGTGTCCATGTGCGCGAGCAACCCGGCCGCATCGACCGCCGGGTCGAGCACGTCCGGGCCGAGCTTGGCGAGGTAGGGCTGCGCGTCGAGCTCGTCGGTGCGCCACAGCGAGATGGAGGGGGCGGCATACAGCGCCGCGGCCCCGCGCGCGGTCACCAGCAATACGCGTGGGCGGGCGCCATCGGGCAGCGCGTCGACATCGTCGACCAGACGCCAGAATCCGAACAGCTGGCTGTGGGTATAGAGGGTCCACCCGCTGGAGACGGCCGTCAGCAGCGCCTTGCCGCGCGCTTCCACTGCGAGCACCCGCTTGCCCTCCAGCAGGCCGCGCTTGCGTTGCAGCCTGGGATCGATGAAACGCGCCTGCGTGAGTACCTCGTCGACCAGCAGGGTCGACAGGCGATCGGCAAGTTCGTGGGTTTCGGGACCTTCCGGCATGGCCGCATCGAAGCAGCGGCGGTGTCGCGCCGTCGTGACTAGATCGAGGCCATCCGCCCGCCGTCGACCGGTAGGCTCACGCCGGTGACATAGGCCGCGGCCGGCGAGCACAGGAACGCGATCACTCCAGCAGTCTCGGCGGGTTCGGCGAAGCGTCCGGCCGGCACGTTCGCCCGCATCGAGGCCAGCACCGCTGCTTCGTCCTGACCCGTGCGGCGCACGCGGTCGGCGACGATCTGGTCGATGCGGCCGGTACGCGTGTAGCCGGGCAGCACGTTGTTGACGGTGATGCCTTCGGGCGCGAGCTCGCGCGAGAGCGTCTTGGCCCAGCTGGCGACCGCGCCGCGCACGGTATTGGATACGCCCAGACCGGCGATCGGCTCGCGCACCGAGGTCGAAACCACGTTGACGATACGGCCCCAGTGGGCGGCGCGCATCGCCGGCAGCACCGCCTGCACCAGTACCTGGCCGCCCAGCAGATGCCGGCGGAACGCCGCTTCGAAGGCGTCGAGGGGCGCTTCGTGCGCGCTGCCTCCGGCCGGCCCGCCGGTGTTGTGGATCAGGATCTGGGCCGGATGCGCCGCGACATGCGCGGTGACGGTCGCCTCCAGATCCGCGGTCCGGTCCATGTCCACGGCCAGCAGGTGGTGGTGCTGGCCATGCGCCGCGGGCAGCGCATCGCGGACGATCGCCAGCGCATCGGCCCTGCGGGCGAGCACGGTGACGCTGGCCCCAAGCAGGGCGAGCTCATGCGCGGTCGCGCGGCCGATGCCCTCGGAGGCCCCGCAGACGAGGGCGTGGCGGCCGGTGAGATCGAGATCCATGGGTCAGGGCTCCGGCTGGATGTGGGAGGTCAGACCGCTCCGCATCAGTGCAGCGATCGCGCGCGCGTTGTCGCCGGGGCGCGATTGCAGTGCCTCGACGACCGCTGCGCGGTTCGCCTCGGGATGGTTCTGGCTGAGCTTGCGGGTCAGTTCGGTGGCGTGCACGCGCACGCGGAAGCCGACAATCCCGCGTAACTGCGCGCGTTCCCGCGGATCGGTGTGGTCGTAGCGCCAGTCGCCGCCGGTCTGGGTTTCGAAACGGAGCGCGGTCCGCGCGACCAGATCGCCAAGCGCGTCTTCGTTGTCGAAGCGTTCGAAGCGGCCGCGCAGATGGGCCACGACATAGTTCCAGGTCGGGACGCGCGCACGTTCGCCCTTGTCGGGGTACCAGCTCGCCGACAGGTAGGCGTGCGGGCCCTGCACCAGCACCAGGACGTCCTCGCCCGCGTGGGCCTGGGGATTGGCGCGGGCCCAATGGCCCTCGAGGACGAGGTTTCCGTTCTCGCGCCGCGCGAGCACCGGCACATGGCTCGCATCCGGGGCGCCATCGCGCACCGTGACCAGCGTGACGAAGGGATGTGCGTCCAGCAGCGCATCGAGACGCGCGGGATCCGGGTCGATGAAGGCGCGCGGCGTGCTCATCGATCGGTACAGGTCAGGCGCGGGCGCCGAGCACCTGCACCATGCGGTCGCGCAGTTGCGCGTCGTCGTCGGCCTGCGGAGGCGACAGCGTCTCGAGCGAGAAACCGCGCATCTGCGCGTCTTCCTCGTCGAGGCCGGCCCACTCGACGAACTCGGCGTCGAGCAGCATGGCGCGCGCGGTGTCCTCGCTGTCGTAGGGCAGGGTCCTGCCGTCGCTGTCGAACACCTCGGCGGTGCCGGCCTCGAGCACGCGCAGGCGCGCCCAGATCACGGTGCGGCCCAGCGAAGCGATCCACCACTGGTCTTGGGTCATGCGAAAAACTCCGGTCAGGGGGCGATCGACCACAGCCACAACAGGGCCGAGGCGGACAGCGCGCCAAGGATCACCAGTAACGAAATGCGTGCGGGCGTGGCAAGACCGGTGAAGCGGCCGTCGCGGACCTCGTAATAATGGCCCCCCAGCAGCCAGCGCAGCGCCGCCGGTTGCAGGAACGCACCTTCGCCGAAACGGGCACGGACCT
Organism: Luteimonas chenhongjianii; assembly: GCF_002327105.1. Lineage (GTDB taxonomy): Bacteria > Pseudomonadota > Gammaproteobacteria > Xanthomonadales > Xanthomonadaceae > Luteimonas > Luteimonas chenhongjianii. The sequence goes on from NZ_CP023406.1 coordinate 1,804,208, forward strand.
CGGGGTGACGGTCACGCAGATGGACCAGCGACAGCGGCCAGAAGATCACGAACGCGGTGAAACCGCCGATCGCGACGCCGAAGAAACACAGGGCGAGGAAGAGCGTCATCCGCGCACCCGGCCCCGCGGCGCGGATGCCGGGGGGCGTGCCGTCAGCGCGCCAACGCACCACGGCCTTCCGCCAGGGGCGCCGGCTGCCAGTGCGGGAGCGCAGGTCACGGCCGTCAGTACTCCGCCTGACCCGGTGCCCGCGGATAGGGAATCGCGTCGCGGATATTCGACAGCCCGCAGACGTAGACGATCAGTCGCTCGAACCCGAGGCCGAAGCCGGCATGCGGGACGGTGCCGTAGCGGCGGAAATCCCGGTACCAGCCGTAGTGTTCCCGGTCCAGCCCGAACTGGTCCATGCGTGCGTCGAGCACGTCGAGGCGCTCCTCGCGCTGTGCGCCGCCGATGATCTCGCCGATGCCCGGCGCCAGCACGTCCATCGCCGCAACCGTCCTGCCGTCGTCGTTGAGGCGCATGTAGAACGCCTTGATGTGCTCGGGGTAGTTGGTCACCACGACCGGCCGGCCGACGTGCTGCTCGGTGAGCCAGCGCTCGTGTTCGGTCTGCAGGTCCAGGCCCCATTCCACCGGGAATTCGAACGTGTGCCCGGACTTCTGCAGCAGCGACACGGCTTCGGTGTATTCGATGCGCTCGAACGGCGCGTTGATGAAGCCCTCGAGACGCGTGACCGCGTCCTTCTGCACGCGCTCGGCGATGAAGGCCATGTCGTCGGCGCGCTCGTCGAGCACCGCGCGGAACAGGTACTTGAGGAACTCCTCGGAGATGCGTGCGTTCTCGGCGAGGTCGGCGAAGGCGATCTCCGGCTCGATCATCCAGAACTCGGCCAGGTGGCGCGTGGTATGGCTGTTCTCGGCGCGGAAGGTCGGGCCGAAGGTGTAGACCTTGCTCATCGCCAGGCAGAACGCCTCGACGTTGAGCTGGCCCGACACGGTGAGGAACGCTTCCTTGCCGAAGAAATCACGGCTGAAATCGACCTTGCCCTCGCGCATCGGCAGGTTGGCGAGGTCCAGGGTCGAGATGCGGAACATCTGGCCGGCGCCTTCGGCATCCGACGTGGTCACGATCGGTGTATTGATCCAGAAGTAGCCGTTCTCGTGGAAATAGCGGTGCGCGGCCTGCGCCAGACAGTGGCGGATGCGGGTGACCGCGCCGAACAGATTGGTGCGTGGGCGCAGATGCGCGACCTCGCGCAGGAATTCCAGCGAATGGGCCTTGGGCTGGATCGGATAGGTTTCCGGGTCTTCCACCCAGCCCACGACTTCGATCGATTCGGCCTGGATCTCGTAGCTCTGCCCTTGGCCCTGCGACTTGACCAGGGTTCCGGTGGCGATGACCGAGCATCCTGCGGTCAGGCGCTTGATCTCCGACTCGTAGTTGGCCAGTGCGCTCGGGGCCACGACCTGGATCGGCGAAAAGCAGGAGCCGTCGCTGACGTTGACGAAGCTCAGTCCGGCCTTGGAGTCGCGCCGGGTTCGCACCCAGCCGCGAACGGTGACTTCACCGCCTTCCGGAATATGCCCCGCGAGGGCCTGTTGGACGCTGGTCGTGGTCATGCCTTGAATCCCGGAAATCCGGTCCGATACACGTGGCTGCACAGTCTACCGGAGCCGGGCGGCGCATCGCCGCCGCCAGCGGGCGTTCGGGTCCACCGGAGTACAATCGTTTCATGGCCATCGCACTCGCTCCCGCCGCGCTCGAACGCGCCCGCCGCTTCCTTGCAGACAGTCCCGATGCACTGGGTCTGCGCTTCGGCGTGACCCGGACCGGATGTTCGGGGTGGGGCTATGTCGTCGACATCGCGCGCGAGGAAAAGCCGGGCGATGCGATCAGCGAGCAGGACGGCGTGCGCATCTACGTGGACGCCCAGAGCCAGGCGATCGTGGATGGCACCGAGATCGACTTCGCGCAGAAGGGGCTGAACCAGGAGTTCGTGTTCCGCAACCCCAACGCGGCGGCCGCGTGTGGCTGTGGTGAGAGCTTCACCACCGATCCGACCAAGTAGGTTCTCGTTCTGCCGGCGGCGGCAGGCGGCGTTCATTCCGGCCGGGTTGGGGCGCGCAGGGCAGGGCGCCGCGCTTGCACCCTAGGACCTGCGGGCGAACTCGCTCCGCACCACGAACCCCACCGCCAGCAACCCCAGTAGCGCCATGCCGAACCAGGTCAGCGCGTAGCTGAGGTGGCTGTTGCGGAACTGCAGCATCGTCATGCCGGGCACGGGCCAGTTGCCGGTGTCGATCCGGTCCTGCGCATCGATGAAGAACGGAGCGACCGGCCCGACCACCGCGCGCGCGGCCGACAGCTCGTCGGGCGCACGCACGTACCACCGGTCTTCGTCGGGCACGTTGTCGCGAAGGAACAGGCCCGCGCGGTCGGGCATGCGGAGCAGGCCGGTGACGCTGACGATTTCGCTTTCGTCATGCCGGGCGCGGCTGTCGCGGGCGCGATGCGCATTGTCGACGTAGCCACGATTGATCCAGACGGTCCCGTCGCCCGTGACCAGCGGGGTCATGATCCAGTAGCCGGGGCCGTGCTCGGTCGTTGCATAGACCGCCACTTCCTGGGTGTGCAGCAGGCGGCCACGCGCGGTGACGCGCCGGTACTCGTCCTCGCCGGCGTTGATCGTTCCCCAGGTCGACGACGCCGGCAGAGGCTCCGGCGCCGCGTGCACGCGTGATTCCACGCGTGCGATGAGGTCGCGCTTCCATTGCAGCCGGTCCACCTGCCACAGCCCCAGGGCGATGAAGCCCGCGGTTGCTGCGAGCAGGAAGACCAGCAACACCCAGCGGACGAGCGGGCGTGCAGCTGCGTTGGAATCCTCTTTCACGATGGCCCTCGCGTCAGGGCGCGATGCGCATCTGCTCGGGCGACATCGGCATCATGTTGGTGTCGAGGTGGTACATGACCCACAAGGATCCCACCAGCGCGATGACGATGATGATGCCGGTGAACAGCAGCGACATCAGGATCCAGCCGCCTTCCGATTTCCGGTTCATGTGCAGGAAGTAGACCATGTGCACGACGATCTGCACGGCGCCGAACGCCATGATCAACGCGACCGTCAGGATGCGGCTCTCGAGCACTTCGCCCATGACCAGCCAGAACGGGATCACGGTGAGGATGACCGACAGCACGAAGCCGATCACGTAGTCGCGCATGCTGCCGTGGCTGTGTGCGTCGTGCGCCGACTCGTGGCCGGCGTGGTGGTTGGTTTCGGTGCTCATCCCACGACTCCCATCAGGTACACATACGAGAACACGCCGATCCAGATCACATCGAGGAAGTGCCAGAACATCGACAGGCACATCAGGCGGCGATTGTTGGCGGCGTTGAGCCCGTGCTTCTTCAGCTGGAACACCAGCGTCACCAGCCAGATCAGGCCGAACGTGACGTGCAGGCCATGGGTGCCGACCAGGGTGAAGAACGAGGACAGGAACGCGCTGCGCTGCGGCGTCGCGCCCAGGTGCGCCAGATGCTGGAACTCGTAGATCTCGATGCCGAGGAACGCCAGGCCGAACACGCCGGTGACCAGCAGCCAGGTGATCGTCCCGCGAACGTTGTTGCGGTACGAGTTGAGCATCGCGAACCCGTAGGTGATCGACGAGAACAGCAGCATGAACGTCGCGACCAGGATGAGCTTCAGGTCGAACAGGTCCGCCGGCGACGGGCCGGCCGCGTAGTTGCGGCCGATCACGGCGTGGGTGGCGAACAGGATCGCGAAGATCAGGCAGTCGCTCATCAGGTAGATCCAGAAACCGAGATTGGTCCCGGTTTCCGGATGGTGCGCATGCTCGGCATGCGCGTGCGGGTCCTCGACCACGTGGTAGACGCGCTCGGTGGGGCCGGTGGTGGATTGCATCGTGTGTGCCATGTTCAGAGCGCCTGCTGTGCCAGTTCGCGCGTTCGTTCGTCCTCGGTCGCCTGCACTTCCTCGGCCGGGATGTAGAACTCACGGTCGTAATTGAAGGTGTGCCAGATCGCCGCGACGATCAGGCCCACGAGCGATGCGCCTGCCAGCCACCAGATGTGCCAGACCAGGGCGAAGCCCAGGACCACACTGATACCGGACAGGACGACACCCGCGCCCGTGTTCTTGGGCATGTGGATGGGAACGAAGCCGGTGGTCGGACGCTTGTAGCCGTGCCGCTTCATGTCCCAGTACGTATCGATCTCGTGGACGACCGGGGTGAAGGCGAAGTTGTAGCTCGGAGGCGGCGAGGACGTTGCCCATTCCAGGGTGCGCCCATTCCACGGATCGCCGGTGACATCGCGGAGCTTCTTGCGGTCACGGATGGCTACGGCGATCGACAGGATGAACGCGGCGATGCCCACGGCGATGATCGCAGCGCCGATCGCGGCGATGATGAAGAACACCTGGAGGGAGTTGTCTTCGAACTGGCTCAGGCGCCGGGTCACACCCATCAGACCCATGATGTAGGGCGGGGTGAACGCCACCCAGAAGCCCACGAGCCAGCACCAGAACGACACCTTGCCCCAGAACTCGTTGAGCTTGAAGCCGAAGGCCTTCGGGAACCAGTAGACCATGCCCGCGAACAGGCCGAAGACCACGCCGCCGATGATGGTGTTGTGGAAGTGGGCGACCAGGAACAGGCTGTTGTGGAGCACGAAATCGGCCGGCGGCACGGCGAGCAGCACGCCGGTCATGCCACCGATGACGAAGGTGAACATGAAGCCGATCGTCCAGAGCATGGGCACGTCGAACCGGATCCGGCCCTTGTACATGGTGAAGAGCCAATTGAAGATCTTGGCGCCCGTCGGGATCGAGATGATCATCGTCGTGATGCCGAAGAACGCGTTGACGCTTGCGCCCGAGCCCATCGTGAAGAAGTGGTGCAACCAGACCAGGTACGACAGGATCGTGATCACCGCCGTGGCGTAGACCATCGAGGTGTAGCCGAACAGGCGCTTGCCGCAATAGGTGGCGACGATCTCGGAGAAGATGCCGAAGGCCGGCAGTACCAGGATGTAGACCTCCGGGTGACCCCAGATCCAGATCAGGTTCACGTACATCATCGGATTGCCGCCGAGATCGTTCGTGAAGAAGTTCGTGCCGACGTAGCGGTCCATCGTCAGCAGCGCCAGCGTTGCCGTCAGGATCGGGAAGGTGGCGACGATCAGGATGTTGGTGCAGAGCGAGGTCCAGGTGAAGATCGGCATGCGCATGAACTTCATGCCCGGTGCCCGCATCTTGACGATGGTCACGATCAGGTTGATGCCGGACAGCGTCGTGCCCACGCCCGCCACCTGTAGCCCCCACAGGTAGTAGTCCATGCCGGTGCCGGGACTGTAGTCCGCGCCCGAAAGGGGCGGGTAGGCCAGCCAGCCGGTCCGTGCGAACTCGCCGACGAACAGCGAAATCATGATGAGCACCGCGCCGGCGGTGGTCATCCAGAAGCTGAAGTTGTTGAGGAACGGGAACGAGACGTCACGCGCGCCGATCTGGAGCGGCACGATGTAGTTCATCAGGCCGGTCACCAGTGGCATGGCGACGAAGAAGATCATGATCACGCCGTGGGCGGTGAAGATCTGATCGTAGTGGTGCGGCGGCAGGAAGCCTTCGCTGCCGCCCGACGCGATTGCCTGGTGTGCACGCATCAACACGGCGTCGGAGAAGCCACGCAGCAGCATCACGATTGCGAGAACGCAATACATGATGCCGATCTTCTTGTGGTCGATGCTCGTGAACCACTCCTTCCACAGGTAGCCCCAGAGGCGGTACTTGGTCAGAAGAAAGAGCACCGCGATGCCGCCGATCACGACACCGACGAAGGTGGCCGCAAGGATGGGGTCGTGGAGGAAGGCGAGTGAGTCGAGCGAGAGTCGCCCGATCCACGGTGAGTGAAGTTGGTCCTGGGGTGCGGACATGGGTTCCTGCCTGGTACTGGATTCGGTGGTGCGTTCCGGGGTGGATCAGCGGCCCGACGGGCCGCGGTCGTCATCCGGCTTTCCGGGAGCGCCCTCGTTGCGCGGCGCCTCGTCCGGAGAGATCGGCCGCATGCTCTCGTCGATCTCGTTCGGATCGGAAGGCTGCGGTGTGGTGTCTTCCGGCGAAACGGCGCGCGGCTGGTGCCCCTGCGGCTCGTCGCCGCGTGCCTCGCGGCCGGCCTCGGGGAAGGTCGCGCCGGGCGCGGCGATCAGATCGCCGGCGTGCCGGTTGTCGTAGCGCAGGCGCGCGTAGTTCTGCTTGCTCTCCACACCGGCGCCGCCGCTGCGGTCGATGTGCGCCATCTCGTGGATGCACATCGCGCCCGGGTTCACGCACATGTTGAGGATCGCCTCGTAGAGCGCCGGATCGACGCTGCCGAAGTACCGGACCGGCTCGCGCTCGGACGGCTTTTCGAGCTCGAGATACTCCTGGCGGCCCAGCGACACGTCGTCGGAACGCACGCGCTCGACCCATGCCTCGAACTCGCCTTTACTCATGCCGTGGAAATCGAAGCGCATGAACGAGAAGCCATCACCGCTGTAGTTGGCGGAAAAGCCCTTGTAGACGCCTTCCTCGTTGATGACCGCGTTGAGCTTGGTCTCCATGCCGGCCATGGCATAGATCTGGCCCGCCAGCGCCGGGATGAAGAACGAATTCATCATCGAGGAGGAGGTGATCTTGAACTGGATCGGCACGTTCACCGGCGCCGCGAGCTCGTTGACCGTCGCGATGCCTTGCTCGGGATAGAGGAACAGCCACTTCCAGTCGAGCGCCACCACTTCGACCACCAGCGGCTCGATGCCTGCGGGGATTGGCGTATTGGCGTCGATGCGGTCCAGCGGACGATAGGGATCGAGCTTGTGGGTCGCGATCCATGTCACGGTGCCCAGGACCAGGATGATCGCCAGCGGCGCCGACCAGATGATCAGCTCGAGGCGGGTGGAGTGGTGCCACTCGGGGGCGTACTCGGCGTCCGTGTTCGACTCCCGGTATTTCCAGGCGAAGAAGAACGTCAGCATGATCACCGGGACGATGATCAGCAGCATCAGGACCGTCGACAGCACGATCAGGTTGCGCTGCTGTATGGCGATGTCACCCGACGGCGCCATGACGACCCAGTCGCAGCCCGACAGCAGTGTGGCCGCGAAAAGCAGCGCAAAGATTCGAAGAATGGATTTCATTGGGGGATCGATGACGACGGGAAGGAAAAACGACTTGACGGAAACGCTACGGAAGAACGATTAGCGTTGCGATGTGGCGGGACGCCGGGACCCTGCTGCTGCGCACCTTGCCTGGTGGGCCCGTTTCAGGCTCACAATGCGGCGCATTATCCCCCATAACGACCGGAGAGAGAGCGCGCACATGAGCGAAACCGCACAGCAAGCCACGACCGGCCTCGACGAAGCGCCGGAGACCAACGATGAACGCGAGATCTCGCCTGGAAAGATCGCGTTTCCGGTGGTCATGGGACGAACATCCGAGTTCTTCGACTTTTTCGTCTACGGCATCGCTGCGGTACTGGTGTTCCCGTATCTCTTCTTTCCCGACAGTGATCCGGTCCAGGCGACGCTGAAGTCGTTCGCGGTGTTCTCGCTGGCCTTCATCGCCCGTCCGATCGGCTCGGTCATCTTCATGGCGGTCGATCGCAACTTCAGCCGCGCGGCCAAGCTGATCGGCGCGCTGTTCCTGCTGTGCGGCTCGACGATGGCCATCGCCTTCCTGCCGAGTTACGCGCAGGTCGGAGCGCTGGCCCCGATCCTGCTGGCGGTCTTCCGCTTCGGCCAGGGGCTCGGCTGGGGCGGTGCCTGGGACGGGCTGCCCTCGCTGCTGTCGCTGAGCGCCCCGCGCGAGCGTCGCGGCTGGTACGCCATGGTCCCGCAGCTGGGCGCGGCCCTGGGGTTCATGCTCGCCTGCGGCATGTTCCTGGTCTTCACCCAGTTGCTCAACGAGGAAGACTTCATGGCCTGGGGCTGGCGCTTCCCGTTCTTCGTTGCCCTGGCGCTGAACGTGGTCGCGCTGTTCGCGCGCCTGCGACTGGTGGTGACGCCTGAATTCGTGCAGCTGTTCAAGGAGCAGGAGCTGCAGCCGCGGCGGGTCGTGGAAACCATCCGCACCCATCCCCGGCAGGTCTTCATCGGCGCGCTGATCCCGCTGGCCAGCTACGCGATGTTCCACCTCGTCACGATCTTCCCGCTGAGCTGGGCGACCCTCTATACCGACCACGACGCGACCGAGTTCCTCGGCAGCCTGTTCCTGGGTGCGATCGTCGGCGGTCTGGGCATCATGCTGTCGGGCATCCTGGCCGAGCGGATCGGTCGCCGCGGCCAGCTGGCCGTCGCTGCCGTGCTGATCGCGGTCTTCAGCTTCTTCGCAGCGCCGCTGCTGGGCAGTGACACCACCAGCGGCCGCACCACCTACGTGGTCGTCGGCTTCGCCCTTCTGGGGCTGTCGCTGGGGCAGGCGAGCAACGCGATCGCCTCGCGTTTCGAGAGCATCTACCGCTACACGGGGGCCGCGGTGACCTCGGACATCGCCTGGCTCGTGGGTGCGGGCTTCGCCCCGCTGGTCGCACTGTGGCTGTGCAGCGAGTTCGGCCTGGCGTACGTGGGTTACTACCTGCTGTCGGGCGCGGTGGTGACCCTGGCGGCGCTGGCCTTCAGCCGCACCCTGGAAACCGTGCGCTGATCGCCCGCCGCGACCAATGCGCATGGCCCCGGATGGGGCATGCGGATTGCGGACACGGTCGGCTGGCACGGTGATCGATCCTCGACGCCGCCCTCGGGCGGCGTTGTGGTGTGCGGGGAGGGTGCGGATGGGGGGCTCCGCGAGTCCTATTCCATCATGTCGCGCAGTTCTGTGAGACTGCGACCGAATGTCGCACCGGCGTGCGCGCTGTGGGGTGGTCAGTGGTCTGCTTGCCGTGGGCCGCCGCTTCTGTGAGAATGCCCGGCTCCCTGCGGCGATCGTCGCCGGGAGACCTTGCCCCACCGTGCGGCCGCGCCGCGGACGGGGGGCTATCACAGACCCGCGCATCTGCGCGGTCGATACCCGAAAGGAAACCACCATGCGTCATTATGAAATCGTGTTCCTGGTCCATCCGGACCAGAGCGAGCAGGTGCCCGCGATGATCGAGCGCTACAAGTCGCTGATCGAAGGCGCCGAAGGCACCATCCACCGTCTCGAGGACTGGGGTCGCCGCCAGCTGGCCTACCCGATCAACAATCTGGTCAAGGCCCACTACGTGATGTTCAACATCGAAGTCGGCCAGGCCGGTCTCGATGACCTCGTCGAAGCGTTCCGCTTCAACGACGCGGTGCTGCGTCACCTGGTCGTGCGTCGCGACGAGGCCGACACCGAGCAGTCCCTGATCATGAAGAACAAGGACGAGAAGACGGACAAGCCCGAGCGTGGCGAGCGCCGTCGCCGTGACGACGATGGCGAGTCGACCGTTGGCAGCGATGCCGAAGCCGACAAGTCCGACAACAACGCCGAAGCCGCCTGAGGATCACGCACATGTCCAAGTTCTTCCGCCGCCGCAAGTTCTGCAAGTTCACCGCCGAGGGTGTCAAGGAGATCGATTACAAGGATCTCAACACCCTGCGCCAGAACCTCACCGAGAACGGCAAGATCGTTCCGAGCCGCATCACCGGCACCAAGTCGCGTTACCAGCGTCAGCTGGCCACGGCCGTCAAGCGCGCGCGTTTCCTGGCGCTGATTCCGTACACCGACAACCACAATGTGTGAACCCCTTCGCTGAAAGCCCGCACCTCCGCGCGCGGACTTTCCAAGTGAAGCAAGGGCAGCATACGAAGAGGTCAACGTCCGTTTCGGACAGCACTCGTTGCGGCGCCACCGGCGCCGCTAACGAATACGGAGCAACACCATGCAACTGATTCTCCTGCAGAAGGTCACCAACCTCGGCAACCTCGGCGACAAGGTCAACGTGAAGCCGGGCTACGGCCGCAACTACCTCGTGCCGCAGGGCAAGGCCGTGCCGGCCACCGCCAAGAGCATCGCCGAGTTCGAAGCGCGCCGCGCCGAGTACGAAGCCAAGGCCCAGTCGCAGCTCGACGAGGCCCAGCAGCGCCTGGCCAAGCTCGAAGGCGCCAGCGTCACGATCTACGCCAACGCTTCGACCGAAGGCAAGCTGTACGGCTCGGTCGGCCCGCGCGAAATCGCCGACGCGCTGACCAAGGCGGTCACGCCGGTCAACAAGTCGGAAGTCGTGCTGGGCGAAGGCGCGTTCCGCAACACCGGCGAGTTCGAGGTCGTCGTGCATCTGCACGCCGATGCCGAAACCACCGTCAAGCTGGTCATCGAAGGTGAAGTCGCCTGATCCATCGGATCGGTTCGACACGACGGGCGCCGCAAGGCGCCCGTTTTCGTTGGGCCTGCGGGTGCGTCGCGCGTGGCGAGATTCCGCGGGGCGATGCTGCATGCCTGTGCCGCATCAGGCTTATCCACAGGTTGTGGGGTCGCGTATCCACAGGCGCGCGGCCTAGCATGCAGATGCCGTAATCCCGTTTTCCGAGTTCCACACCACCATGGCCGCACGTACCGAATTCCGCAATCACGACCGTCACGACCGGGGCGATGCGCGCCTCGAGCAGCTGCGCGTGCCGCCGCAGTCGATCGAGGCCGAGCAGGCGGTGCTGGGCGGGCTGATGCTCGTTCCCGACGCCTACGACCGCATCGCCGACCTGATCGTGCCGGAGGACTTCTACCGTCGCGACCACCAGAAGATCTACACCGCGATCCAGGAGCTCGCCGAGAAGAGCAAGCCCTTCGACGCGGTGACGCTGGGTGAGTGGTTCGACTCCAACGGCCTGTCGGATCTGGTCGCGGGCGGGGCGTATCTGGGTGAACTTGCCAGCACCACGCCTTCGGCGGCGAACATCCGCGCATATGCGGAAATCGTGCGCGACAAGGCCATCCTCCGGCAGCTGATCGATGTCGGCACCGAGATCGTCAACGACGGTTTCCAGCCCGAAGGTCGCGACAGCAGCGAGATCCTCGCCAAGGCCGAGCAGCAGGTGTTCAAGATCGCCGAGGCCGGCGCCCAGGGGCGCACCGACTTCACCGCGATCAACAAGGCGATGGCCGAGGCCTTCGACGTCCTGCAGACGCGCTACACCAACGGTGGCGGCGTCACCGGCCTGCCGACGGGCTACACCGAGTTCGACGAGATGACCGCGGGCCTGCAGCCCACGGATCTGATCATCCTCGCGGCCCGACCGGCGATGGGCAAGACCACCTTCGCGCTCAACATCGCCGAGTACGCGGCGATCAAGACCAAGAAGGCGGTGGGCGTGTTCTCGATGGAAATGTCGGCCAGCCAGCTCGCGCTGCGCCTGATTTCCTCCAATGGCCGCATCAATGCCACGCGCCTGCGCACCGGCGCGCTCGAGGACGAGGACTGGAGCCGCGTCAGCAGCGCGATCCGCATGCTCAAGGAAACCAAGATCTTCATCGACGACACGCCGGGCCTCGGCCCCGACGTGCTGCGCGCCAAGTGCCGGCGTCTCAAGCGCGAGCACGATCTGGGTCTGATCGTCATCGACTATCTGCAGCTGATGTCGGTACCGGGCAACAGCGAGAACCGTGCGACCGAGATCTCGGAGATCTCGCGCTCGCTCAAGGGCTTGGCCAAGGAGCTCAACGTGCCGGTGATGGCGCTCTCCCAGCTCAACCGTTCGCTGGAAACGCGCGCCGACAAGCGACCGGTGATGGCCGACCTGCGCGAATCGGGCGCCATCGAGCAGGACGCCGACATCATCGTCTTCATCTATCGCGACGACTACTACAACAAGGAAACTTCGCCGGACAAGGGCCTGGCCGAGATCATCATCGGCAAGCAGCGCAGCGGCCCGACCGGCTCGGTGAAGCTGAAGTTCTTCGGCGAATACACCCGCTTCGACAACCTGTCCCACGACTCGGTCGGCAGCTTCGAGTAGAACCCTGCGTTCACCGCCGCGGCTGCCGGCCGGCGCGTCGCGAGGGCACAATAGCCGGCTTCCTCCACGCATGTCGCATGCCGCATGGCCCGCCCGATCACCGCCACCATCCACGCCGACGCGCTCCGCCACAACCTGGCCGCGCTGCGCGACCGCGCGCCCGGCCGCCGCCTGATGGCGATGGTCAAGGCCGATGGTTACGGTCACGGACTCGAAACGGCCGCGCGTGCGCTCGGCGCGGCCGATGCCTTCGGCGTCGCCGCGATCGAGGACGCCGCGCGGATCCGCGCGGTGGGGCTCGAGCAGCCGATCCTGGTGCTGTCGGGGTTCGACAACCCGGATGACCTGGAACAGCTGCGCGCACTGCGCGCCGAGGCCATCGTGCATCACGCGGCCCAGCTCGACCTGCTCGAGCAGACCGACGGCGCGCCGATCCGCGTCTGGCTGAAGATCGACAGCGGCATGCACCGGCTCGGGTTCGCGCCCGAGCAGGTCCGCGACGCCTACGCCCGGCTGCGTGCCGCCCGCGGCGTCGACGGCGAGATCGTGCTGATGACGCATTTCGCCAGCTCCGACGAGTTCGATGCGCATTCCCCCAATGGCCGGCAGACACCGGCACAGCTGCGCGCGTTCGCGGCCGCGACCGAAGGTCTCGATGGCCCTCGTTCGCTGGCCAACTCGGCAGCCGTGCTGGGATGGCCGCAGGCCTGCGGCGACTGGATCCGGCCCGGCGGCGCGCTGTACGGGATGTCGGTCGTTTCCGGGCGCAGCGGCGCGACGTTCGGCCTGCGTCCCGCGATGACCTTCGAGACGCGGCTGCTCGCGGTCAACCGTGTCGCCAAGGGCGAGCGCATCGGTTACTCCGCCGCCTGGGAAGCGCCGGAAGACATGGCGATCGGCGTGGCGGCGGTGGGGTATGGCGACGGGTATCCGCGCCTGGCGCCGGCAGGCACGCCGGTACTGGTCAATGGCCGCACGGCTTCGGTGATCGGCCGCGTGTCGATGGACCTGATGACGATCGACCTGCGCGGCCAGGCGGATGCGCGCGCCGGCGATCCGGTGGTGCTGTGGGGCGATGCGCTGCCGGTGGAAACCGTGGCAGAAGCGGCCGGCACCATCTCCTATGCGCTGACCTGCGGCATCACCCGGCGCGTGCGATTCGTCAACGCCTGAAGGCCGCGCTCAGGGCTGGACGTGGTGGAGGCGGACGCGGCCCAGGTGCATGTCCATTGCATCGGCGCCGATCACCACCGGCACGGGTGACGCGGTGGCGAATCGCAGGCTGCCATCGGGCATCGAGACAGAAGCCTGCAGGGCGTACTGGCCGTCCTCGCGCAGCCGCATGCGCGGCACGTCGATGGCGAATTCGTAGGGGCCTGCGCCGACCGTCGTCACCTCTTCGGCGAGCACTGCCTGCGGGGTGCCGGCAAGCCGGTTGTCGAGCAACTGCACGCGCAGGCTCGAGCCCTCGGGCATCAGGATCTTCTCGAAATAGACGGCTTCCCCCTGGATGCGCACGCGGGCGTCGGATTCGGGCATCGGTGCATCTCCGGAGGCGGGCGGTGGCGTGGACTGGCAGGCGGCCAGTGTCATGCACATCGACAGGGGCAGGGCGGCGAGGCGGAGCAGGGCGCGGGACATGGGCGTTCTCGTCGTCGGTGGCATCGCGGCCGAGCATGCGCCGGGCGAGCCCAACGGCGGGTCAACGCGCAATCGGCTGCGCCACGACGAAGATGCCGAAGTGGTCCGAAGGCCAGGTGCCGTCCGCGCCCGGCGTGTCGAGCACGGTGCGTGCATCGAGTACCTCGAAGCGCCCGGCCTCGGCGAAGACGTGGTCGATGCGCGCGCGGAAGTCGAAGAAGTGCGGATTGAGCGTGGTCATTGCGCGCGCGTCAGCGCCCGGATGCACGCTGCCGAAGCTATCGACATAGCCTTCCATGGCGGCCATTTCCGGCGCAGTGACCGGCGCGTTGAAGTCGCCCAGCACCAGCGAGGGGGCCGGGCTCGGCCGCCGCGCAATGAAGGTGCGGAGGTCCTGCAGCTGGCGGCGGCGGATCGCGCCGCCCGACTGCGTGTGGTGCAGATGGGTGAAGTAGACGTCGATCGGCGCACCTTCGAAGCGCAGGCGCGCGTGGCCGAGGCTGCGCGAATCCTCGCGCGGTGCCAACGGCGTCCAGTCCTGCTCGAGCACCGGCAGGCGCGTGAGCAGCGCGTTGCCGTAGCGGCGCGAACGCCCGGGTGGGTCGTTGGAGACGAACTGCACCGAATAGCCGAGCGCCTCTCCGATGCTCAGTGCCTGGTTGGGAAGCCCTTCGGCCTGCAGGACTTCCTGCAGCGCGATCACATCCGCATCGAGCGCGCGCAACTGCTCGATGATCAGCGGCAGGCGCGCCGGCCAGTCCGCCTCGTCGTGGTAGATGTTGAGGGTGACCACCCGGAGCCCGCGCGGCGCGGGATCCGGCGGCGGGCTGGAGGCGCAGGCAGCGAGCAGCAGGGCCAGGCACGCCCCGATCAGTCGCCTCATTGCGCCCCGACCGCTTCCGCTGGCGGCAGCTCGGTGCGCATCACCGGATACAGGTTGTAGCGGTCGTCCCACGCGCTGTGGCGCCGGTAGAAGAACTCCAGGCGAGCGGCGGGGTTGCCGGCGAATGCCACATCGTCCCGCAGCTTCGCTTCGAACTGCGCGCGCAGTTCGGGATCGGCCGCGAGCATCTCTCGCGCAACCTGCTCGGCGACGTAGTCCTCCATGTATTCCTTGCGCTCGAAATGGTTGTTGAAACGCCCCCAGGCAGCCAGCGCATCGGGCGCCTGCGGTTCGAGCAGGGCGGCGACCAGCCGCGCTTTGGGCTGGGCGATCGGAACGAACAGGCCGCCGGCGCCGATCTCCTGCTGTTCCGCTGCCCAGGCGCCTTCGAGTTCCAGCCGCTGGCGGCCCTCGACCGGCGCGGCCGCGGGCGTCGCGCGAGTGGCACGGAAGACCTCGACCGCAAGCGACTGCGGCGCGGCCAGTCGCTGCCACGAGATCCCGTGCTGGCGCAGCTTCTCGCCGACCCACGCGGCATGCGCCGCCGGCACCAGGTAGCCGCCTCGCGGCAGCGCCACCTCCACCGAAGGCCGCAGCTCGTCACGCATCGGCACGCGCCACAGCTGCGGGCTCGATTCGTCATAGCGGGTCATCAGCGCGCCGGAGACATCGGACGGCATGCGTGTGTAGGCGTAGCCGCGGAAGTCGACGGTGCGCGCGGTATCGGTCGCCTTCCAGGCCAGCGGCAGCACCGAGCCGCCCAGCGCCGATGCGCGCGCGTCGGCCGCCTGCGCGGTGCGCATCCAGTCGCGACCGTGGCGCGCGACCTGGTCCAACACCGAGACGATGGTGTTGCGGGTGATGCGGACGCGTACCGGGTATTCCTTCCAAGAGTGCGTTTCGACCAGCATGGCCAGGCGGTTGCGCAGCGGGAAATAACCCGTCGAGAAGCGCGGCGGCGACACGCCGTCCTCGAATCCAGACTGGGGGTTGTCGTGCTCGACGAACGAGGGGTAGTAGGGGAGGGGCAGCGAGCCGGCGGCGGCGAGATCGGCCATCACCGCGTCGCGGAACGTGCGCCCCACCTGGCGCAGCGCGGCATCGCCGGCATGCACAGGCTCGACCTGGATCGAGATGTCGTGCTCGAACTGCGCGCCGTTGGTCGCATGCAGGTCGATGTAGGCGATCGGATCCCAGGCCTCGACCAGCGCCAGCATCGCCTGCATCTCGGGCGCATCGGCCTTGGCGTAGTCGCGGTTGAGGTTGAGGTTCTGCGCGGTGGTTCGCCAGCCCATTTCCCTTGGACCGCGCTGGTTGGGGCGGTTCCAGGCGCCGAAGCGTTCGTGGCCGTCGACGCTGAAGACCGGGACGAACACCAGGACCGCCCGGGCCAGAGCCTCCGGTGCGGCGCTGCCGTCGAGGAGTTCGCGCAGCGCAAGGAATCCCGCGTCCTTGCCGTCGATTTCTCCGGCGTGGATGCCGCCCTGGATCAGCACCACCGGCACGCCCGCCGCACGCGCCGCGGCCGGATCCAGCGCCCCGCTGCGGCTGGCCACCAGCGCCTGCATCGGCCGGCCTTCCGGCGACGTGCCGAATTCGATGCACCGGACCGCATCCGCGTGCAGGCGCGCGAAGGTCTCGCACAGCGCAGCGACCTCGTCCATGCGTCCGGTCTCGACGAAGCCGCTGCGCTCGGCGATGGTGAGGCGCGGGTCGTCGTTGGCGAGGGCGGTCAGGCAGGTCGGCAACAGGGCAAGCGCAAGCGCCAGGCGATAACGGGGCATGGAGAGTTCCGGAGCGACGGTCACGCCATGATGCCGCGCGGCGCGTCCGGTCCCAAGCCCGACGGCAGAAGCGGTGCAGCGCCAGCCGCACCCGGCACCTGCTTTTCCGTCGCATCACCGGCAGAGGCGGTGGCCGGATCGGGTACGCTGTGCGGTTTCCAGTCACCGAACTCGCAGATGTCGACCGTCCAGACCGCAAGCGGGCCCATGCCCCGCCAGATCGCCTACATCATCGGCAACGAAGCCTGCGAGCGTTTCAGCTTCTACGGCATGCGCAACATCCTGGTGCCGTTCCTGATCAGCTCGGTGCTGCTGGGCTATCTGCCACAGGGTGCCGACCGGGACGCGGCAGCGAAGGACATCTTCCACACCTTCGTCATCGGCGTGTACTTCTTTCCGCTGCTCGGCGGCTGGCTGGCCGACCGCTTCTTCGGCAAGTACCACACCATCCTGTGGTTCTCGCTGATCTACTGCGCCGGCCACGCCTGTCTGGCGATGTTCGAGAACAACGCGACCGGCTTCTACACCGGCCTGTTCCTGATCGCATTGGGCTCTGGCGGCATCAAGCCTCTGGTGGTCTCGTTCTGCGGGGACCAGTTCGACCAGACCAACAAGAGCAAGGCGAAGGTGGTCTTCGACGCCTTCTACTGGATCATCAATTTCGGCTCGTTCTTCGCGTCCCTGCTGGCGCCGCTGTTCCTGCGGCACTACGGGCCCGCGGTCGCCTTCGGCATCCCGGGCGTGCTGATGTTCATCGCGACCTTCGTGTTCTGGCTGGGGCGCAAGGAATACGTCAACGTGCCGCCGACCCGGCGAGACCCGCATGCGTTCTTCGAGGTGGTCAAGACCGCATTGCGCGCGCGCCATGCCGGTGAAGGCCGGCCGGGCCTCGCGGTGGCCATGGTGGGTGTGGTGTCGGCGGCCGTCATGCTGGCGCTGTGGCTGCTCTCGGCGACTGTGGCGCTTCCGTGGTGGCCGACCGATTTCGGCTTCGTCATCACTGCATGTCTTGCGCTCGGCGTCATCATCGCCCTGGGCGGCTGGGGCGCATCCCTGCAGCTCGAACGTGCACGCGGCCTGCATCCCGATGCCGCAGTCGATGGTGTGCGCGCGGTGCTGCGGATCCTGATCGTGTTCGCCCTGGTCACGCCGTTCTGGTCACTGTTCGACCAGAAGGCTTCGACCTGGATCATCCAGGGCCGCGAGATGGTGATCCCGCACGGCTCGGCCTGGTGGCCGAGCTGGCTGATCCAGGACGCGGCGCAGATGCAGGCGCTCAACCCGCTGCTGGTGATGCTGCTGATCCCGTTCAACAACCTGGTGCTGTATCCGGCGCTGCGGCGGATAGGATTCGAGCCGACCGCGTTGCGGCGGATGGGCTGGGGCATCGCGATCTCCGGCACCGCATGGATCGTCGCCGGCGGCCTGCAGCTGTGGATCGACAGCGGCGACGAGGTGTCCCTCGCTTGGCAGTCGGTGCCCTATCTGCTGCTGACCTTCGGCGAAGTGCTGGTGTCGGCGACCGCGCTCGAATTCGCCTACAGCCAGGCCCCGCAGGCGATGAAGGGCGTGATCATGGCGTTCTGGTATCTCACCAGTACCTTCGGCAGCCTGTGGGTCCTGCTCACCAATGCCGGGGTACGCAACGAGGCGGTCACCGCCTACATCGCCTCCACCGGCCTGAGCGAGAACGCCTTCCTGATGTTCTTCTTCGCCGCGTTCGCCTTCGCGGCCGCGCTCGCCTTCGGCCTGTACGCGCGCCGATACCCGATGCAGGACAACTATCGCGTCGCCTGACGCTGGACCTTCGCAATGAATTTTGGACCCGTCACCCTCCTGCTGATCGCCGTGACCGTCATCGTGTCCTGGCAGGCCTTCGAGAAACCCGCGCTGCTGGGCCGGTTGATCCTCTGGCCTCCGGCAGTCGACCGCTACAAGCAGTACGACCGTCTGATCACGCATGGCTTCATCCATGCCGACTGGCAGCACCTGATCTTCAACATGATCACGCTGTTCTTCTTCGGTGCCGGGATCGAACGCGCGTTCGCGCCGTATATCGGCCCCGTTGGTTTCGCACTGTTCTATCTCTCGGCGATTCTCGTCGCCATCCTGCCGACGTACCTGCGCCACCGGCACGACCCCGGCTACAGGAGCCTGGGCGCTTCGGGCGCAGTGTCGGCGGTGCTGTTCGCGTCGATCCTGATCAATCCATGGCAGCTGCTGCTTGTGTTCTTCATCCCGATGCCGGCGATCGTGTTCGGCGTGGCATACATCGGCTACAGCATCTGGATGGACAAGCGCGGCGGTGACAACGTCAACCACAGTGCGCACCTGTGGGGCGCCGGCTACGGCATGCTGTTTACCGTGATGATGGAGCCGCGCATCGTCGGCGCGTTCCTCGCAAGGCTGATGTCCCCGTCGTTCTGAGCGTGCGTCGTTCGCATCTCACCGGTTCTGCATGAGGTGCGTGATAGTTCTGGTTGCACATCCCACACGGAGTGCCCCATGGCGATTACGCGAGCCAAAGCCACCACCCTGCTCAACAAGGCCGAGATGGGCTTGTTCGATGACAGTCGCAGCAATGCGATACGTGGACACAGCGAAGCGCGATTGAACCAGCTGGTGACACGTGCCCGTACCGCCCGCGACCGGGCCCGCGATCTCGAGAAGCGTCAGCGGCTCGCCTCGCGTCAGGCGACCGGCAGCAAGTCGGGTCGCAGCGGCCTGGCCAACGCCCGCACCGGCGACAAGGTGGAGGTGCTGAGCGACATCCTCTCGCGCTTCGAGGCGAGGCAGTCGCAGGCTGCGAAGTCCGCGAATCCGGCCGCAAAGAAGGCTGTCACTGCGAAGAAGGTCGCGACGAAGACGGCCCCCGCGAAGAAGGTCGCGAAAAAGGTCGCGAAGAAGGTTGCCACCGCGAAGACGGCCGCCGCGGCGCCGGCAGCGAAGAAGAGCGCCGCCGCGAAGAAGGGCGCGAAAACGGCGGCAGCCAGCGGGGCGGCGTCCACTGGACGGGGCGCGGCACCCAAGACGCCGGCGAAGTCCTCGGCGCGCAAGTCGCCGGCCGGCACGACCGGCGCAGGCGCGGCCGGACGTGTGGATGCGTCGGCAGCAAGGGAGGCGGCATCGAAGCGCGCATCTTCGGCGGCGCCTGTGGCGAAGAAGACGGACGCACCCACGGACGGGAAGTCGAGCGCTCCTGCACGGGCCGGCAGGGCCCGGGCCGCGAGCGCGGTTACCCCCGAGAAGGCGCTCCGCAACACCCGGAAGCTGCTCGAGGCGCGACAGGCCGAGGCTCATTCGGCAAAGCCGTGGGAGACGCTGGGTGCCGATGGCGCAGTGGAGGCGGCGCCGGGATTCCAGTCGCCGCGGGCCCGGGCGAAGGCGCTCGATCTGCACGCAGCAGAAATCCGTCAGGCGCCGATCCAGGGCAGCATCAGCACGCGCGGCCGCAAAAGCCAGGGTAAACGCGACAACCGCAACAGTAACGACAACGGCTGAGGCGTCTTTCCGGCGCGCAGCGCCTAGGCGACTGCGCGTAGGGCGAGGTCTTCCCCGTCCGGGTAGGCTTCGCGCAGACGCTGGAGAATGAAATTGTCCAGCTGCTCGAACTCGCTCGAAGCGGTCTGCCCGAGCAGGGACAGTTCGTACAGGCGCTCGATGGCTTCGCGCAGATCGGTGCGACGCATGTCCATGATTCTTTGATCTTCCCGGAAGTCCCGGGAGACATGCACAGGCCGTGCCAACCCTGGAGACCAGGCCGGCGCCCCGCGGGGCCGGCCTCCGGACCGGTGGCGCGGGTTCTGACGCACTGCGTCAGGTGCAGCCCCCGGAAGGCAGGCCGGGACGTGGGCGCATCATGCTAATTTGGGTCAGGAAATTCTGATATCTGCGTGGGAGATTCACCCGATGTCGTCATCAGCCATCCACCATGACCCCGACAGGCGCTTGTTCGAAACCGTGGTCGACGGCCATGTCGCGCATCTGGAGTATCGCGAGGATGCCGGCGTGCTGACCATCTTGCATACCATCGTTCCACCCCAGATCGGCGGCCGCGGGCTTGGGGCCGGGCTGGTCGACGCGGCGCTGGCATATGCATCCTCGCTGGGGTTGCGGATCGCGTCGGAATGCGCGTACGCCACGCACCGTATCGCCGCTCTTGGGGCTGGCGAAAGCGGCGGGCGGAGCCCCTAGAAACGTCCATTGGCGCATTCACCCATGCCCCGGCAATTGCGGTATCTTTCGCGAACTGTTCAAGGCGGGATCACGTTAAATCGTGGCTCCGATGCGGTTGATCCAATGTCCGTGATCCGGTCCGCCGGACGGGGCGATCCGCTTCCATCGCTTCGCGTTACCCCTTGCTCGACAGTCGCGGCATCCAGACCCAAGTGTCCATGGGTGCCGTGTTCCCAATAAACGCTGCTTCAAGGAGTAACAACATGTCGGATCGTCAGACGGGTACCGTCAAGTGGTTCAACGATGCCAAGGGCTTCGGCTTCATCACCCCGGAAAGCGGACAGGACCTGTTCGTCCATTTCCGTTCGATCCAGGGCACCGGCTTCAAGTCGCTGCAGGAAGGCCAGAAGGTGAGCTTCAAGGTCGTCCAGGGCCAGAAGGGCCTGCAGGCTGACGAAGTGCAGGCCGTCTAAGCGTCCCGCCTTCCGCGTCACCGAGCCCCGGACGGAAACGTCCGGGGCTTTTTTCATGTGCCCGAACCGGCCTTCCCATCACGGGAATCCCACGACAGCCAAGTTAGTTTTTCGTTCTGTATCGTCCTCTGGATCTCCAATGCGCGCACCGGGCCGCTCACTGTTCTGCCTCACAATGCTTGCCCTCGCACTGTCCGCCTGTCAGCGCGACACCGCCGCGCCTGCACAGCCGGCTTCGGGGGGCGACCAGCCCTCGGCCGATGGGGTGCAGCCGCTCGTCGAGACGCCGGGCGAGTTGCAGGACGTTGTCGAGATGGACTCCAGTTTCATCATCGGAATCAGCTATCCGCCCGAGGCGAACAAGTACCCGGGTCTCGCCGCGGTGCTGCATGCGTACGCGCAGGCGGCGCGCGAGGAGCTGATGGAGGCTGTCGGCGGCGCGACGCTGCAGCCGGGCACGATGTACGACCTGTCGCTCAGTTTCACCACGCTGCTCGACACCCCCGACATGCTCGCCATCGCTGCCGATGGCAGCAGCTACACCGGCGGCGCGCACGACAACCCCCTGATCGAACGGTTTGTCTGGCTGGTGCCCGAGCAGAAACTGCTTACGGCCGAAGAGCTCGTGCCAGGCGAGGAAGACTGGCGCGTCATCTCCGCCTACGTGCGCGAGCAGCTGCATGCTGCGCTTTCCCAGCGCATCGATGCCGACGAACTGCCGCCCGATGAGCGCAGCCGGCTGATGCGCTCGGCCGGCAAGATGATCGATGAGGGCTCCGCCCCGGATGTCGCGAACTACCAGCAGTTCGAGCCGGTGCCGGGCCCCGGTGGCAAGCTCTCGGGCCTGCGCTTCGTGTTTCCGCCCTACCAGGTGGGCCCGTACTCCGATGGGGTGCAGACCGTCGAAGTCCCCGCTGCAGTCCTGCTGCCGCACGTGGCGCCCGCCTATCGCGGGCTGTTCGCCCAGAGCTGAGATCAGCGCGTGAGCGCCCCCAGGGTCGCGCCGATTTCAGCGTCGATTTTCAGGGTGGCGAGTGCATCGGCCCGGGTCGTTCCGCGGGTGAGTATCGCCAGCGGCAGGCCGGCCTTGGCGGCCATCGTGGCGAAGCGGAAACCCGAATAGACCATCAGCGACGAGCCGACCACGAGCATCGCGTCGCTCGCAGCGAGCGATGCCTGGGCCTCGGATACGCGCGAGCGCGGCACGTTCTCGCCGAAGAACACCACGTCGGGTTTCAGCAGGCCGCCGCAGGCCAGGCAATGCGGTGGCACGAAGGCCGTCTCGGCATCGCGGTCGATGTCGGCGTCGCCATCCGGGGCCATGGCCGCAGCGCCCGGCTGCCAGCCGGGATTGTCGGCCAGCAGTCGCGGCTGCAGGTCGGCGCGGGGCTGTCGCTGCCCGCAGGCGAGGCAGGTCACCTGGTCGAGACGGCCATGCAGGTCGATGACCCGCTGGCTGCCTGCGCGCTGGTGCAGGCCGTCGACGTTCTGGGTGAGCAGGGCGCTGAGGTGTCCGTCGCGCTCGAGCGCAGCGAGGGCGTGGTGGGCCTGGTTGGGACGCGCCGCCGAAAATTTCGGCCAGCCGACGACACTGCGCGCCCAGTAACGCCGGTAGATCGCCGGGGCACCGGTGAAGGCCTGCCACGTCACCGGCGCCGCGCGTTTCCATGCGCCGCTGGCGTCCCGGTAGTCGGGGATGCCCGAGCCGGTGCTGATGCCGGCGCCCGTCAACACGAAGATCCGTTGAAACCCGGACAGCCAGTCGCGGAGCCGGGTGGAGGCGTTGGTGGTGTCGAGGGCGGTTGCGGACATGCGGTCATGCTAGCGTGCCGCCGCTGGCGACGAACGGAAGTTGTGCGGGAGACGGCGGCTGCCCGAGGGGGCGCCATCGCCATGCGTCCTCGATCCGGCGGCCGGCGCTGACGCCATGAGGGCGGCAAGCCGGGTACGCCAGGTCCAGGGGGGCGAACAAAAAAACGCCCGGCACAGGGGCCGGGCGTTCAGATCGAACACTGAGCGTCGAAGTCAGTTCGTCGCGACCTTCGGATCGGGCGCGAGGCCGCGCTTGATCAGCAGGGGTTCGATCTTCGGCTCGTGACCGGTGAAGTCGACGAACAGCTGCTTGGCGTCCTTGCTGCCGCCGCGCGAGAGCAGGGTGCTGCGCAGCCGGTCACCGTTCGCACGGGTCAGGCCGCCGTTCTGCTCGATCCACTGCACGGTGTTCGCATCCAGGACTTCGGACCAGATGTAGGCGTAATAGCCGGCCGCATAGCCGCCGTTGATGTGGTTGAAGTACGTCGTGCGGTAACGCGGCGGTACCGGCGCGTAATCCAGGCCAGCGGCCTTGAGCGCGGCGGCCTCGGTCGCCAGGACCTGGTCGCCGGACGGCAGCTGGTCGGCCGGCAGCTGGTGCAGGTACTGGTCGAGCATTGCGGCGCCCAGGTACTCGGTGGTCGCGAAGCCCTGGTTGAACTTCGCCGCCGCCTGCACGCGCTCGATCAGCTCGGCCGGCATCGGCGCGCCGGTCTGATAGTGCTTGGCGTAGTTGGCGAGGATTTCCGGCCAGTCGGCCCACATCTCGTTGACCTGCGACGGGAACTCGACGAAGTCGCGCGGCACGCTCGTGCCGCTGAAGAGGGGGTACTTCACGTCCGAGAACATGCCGTGCAGGGAGTGGCCGAACTCATGGAACATCGTGGTCACTTCGTCCCAGGTCAGCAGCGTCGGCTGGCCACCCTGCGGCTTGGGGATGTTCTGGTGGTTGGCCGTGACCGTCAGGGTGCCATCGAGCTCCGACTGCGAGACGTACGAGTTCATCCAGGCGCCGCCGCGCTTCGATGCACGCGCGTAGGGGTCGAAGATGAAGATCGCCAGCTGGCTGCCGTCTTCATTGAAGACGTCGTAGGTCCAGGTGTCGGGGTGGTACTTCGGCAGGTCGGTGCGTTCCTTGAAGCTCAGGCCGTAGAACTTGTTCGCGGCGAAGAACACGCCATTCTCCAGCACGTTCTTCATCTCGAAGTACGGCTTGATCTGCGCATCGTCGAAGCTGTACTTGTCCTGGCGCACCTTCTCCGAATAGTAGGCCCAGTCCCAGGGCTCGAGCTGGAAGC